>JAJFHL010000245.1 GCA_021775615.1 Hyphomicrobiales bacterium | reverse complement strand
CTCATACCCGGTTGCCTCTCCGAACTGGAGCACGCCCAGACACAATGTGCGCACGTTCATCTGTACATCCTTAGGCAACATGAAAATGACGCTGACCCGAGCAGTGCCCGGTTTGCGTCGAAACCGCTCATATATCAAACGGTCATATATCAGTTGAGAATATGTCAGTGAAATGCGGCGATCAAGTGATAAGGCCCTTGGGGCCAAATGGCCGCACCGAGCAGCGGTCAGATGACGCGCCGGGCTATGATGCGGCAATGTGAAATCACGCCATCGACGAGCACCTTTGAGCGCGCCGCCCAAAGCTCGCCCTCGGCGAGAAGATAGTTCTCAAGCGAACGGTCGAATTCGCCCTTCTTCAGGTCGCGTGTAATTCTGGTCCATCCGGCGTGAATATCGTCCAGATAATCCTGGGTGGAATTTTGCCGTCCGGCGACCTTCAGGCCGAGGTCCTCCAGCGATTTTGCGTAAAGCGCCATAGTCCAGGGTTGCGGGAGAAATGGTTCGGTGCTTGCCCATTCCCGGTACCCTTCGGTGTCCATTATTTCCGAGTTCGGAACCATCAGATCGGTGATGACCAGGGTCCCTCCGTCCTTCAGCCCGCCTGCGGCAGAGGTCAGCACTTCCAGTTTCTGCGACATGGCGAACAGCCGCTCGCGCGTGTAGGCCAGGTGGTACTTGTTCTTGGGCACGTCGATCGCGTCGATGTTGATATGGCTGACCGGCACCTGTGCGCCAAGACCGCTTATGGATGCGGATTTCAGAGCCTCCGCCGCGAGATCGGCAATGGGCTCCATCGCGTCCATCCAGAGCCCCTGATCCTGAGCCAGAGTGAACGCCGTCCCGCCGAGCCCCGCGGTGAGATCGACGACCGACTGCTTCGAGTTCGGCATGACATGAGAAAACAGTTTGCGCGTCCGGTTGGCACCGCCCGGCTCAAGAAAGCTTTCGCCCCACAGCGCTTGCACAAGCTTGAGCCGTTCCGGGCCCCAACTGGTCATGTCGACCGGAACAACGTTTTCCACCTCGGCGGCCGATTTCGCGGCGGCGCGCCTTGATATGGTATCGCCCTTCCACCAGGCGGCGACCCGGGCGGCGACGGGTATGTGTTCGCTCGCGCCGTAGGTGCTCTTCTGTGGCTTTTGCTTGACCGCGCTTTCGACAGCCCCTTCAGGCGTCTCATCCGGCGCGCCTTCGTCTGCCGGGACGTCCCCCTCTGTCGCGGACGCTCGTGGGCCGCGTGAAAGAATGCCGACATTTTCCAGAAGGCGATCCAGTGGCACCACCTCTTTTGCCTTGGCTCCGATATGTGCCAAATTCAATGCCATGTATTCACGCGGTAATTAACTGGAAACAGATGTAACCAAGTGTCGCGTGAATTGATTAATTTAGCCTTGATGAGCCGAACCGCGGCACCGCCTCAGCCGATGAGGGAAAGCGGCGGTGGTACGGCATTCGACCGCGTCTTTCACGGGGCTTTACAAGGCACCCGACTTGGTTCTATTTCAGGTTATGAACGAAACAGCTCATCGCCAGACCGGGCGCGCCAATGGCAATTGACATTGCTCAGATATTGGCTGCGCAGAGTGGGCGGAACTACCAGTTGCATGCCGAGCACATCAACCCGCGCTGGGCCAAGGCGCTGGGCATAATTGGCTTCGACAAATGCTATGAGCGCGCCGAGGGCGCTTATCTCTGGGACCGGGAAGGGAACAAGTATCTCGACACTCTGGCGGGCTACTCGGTGTTCAATATTGGTCGAAACCACCCGGTGGTGCGCAACGCGCTGACGGAGTTCATGGCCGCCGACTATCCGAGCCTGGTGCAGATTGAAGCGCCGCTGCTGTCGGGTGTGCTGGCCGAAGAGCTGAAACGCCGTGTTGGTTACGGGTTGGACCGGGTCTATTTCACCAGCACTGGTGCGGAGGGTGTCGAAACCGCGATCAAGTTCGCCCGCAAGGCAACCGGGCGTTCCGAAATCGTGTTCGCCAGCAATGCGTTTCACGGCCTTACCAACGGCGCTCTGGCATTGAATGGCGCAGAAGTGTTCCGCCAGGACTTCGGACCTCTGCTGCCGCAGTGCCGCAGGGTTCCTTTCAACGATGTAGATGCCCTCAAGGAAGCTTTGTCGCAGGGCGACGTTGCGGCCTTTATGATCGAGCCGGTGCAGGGAAAGGGCGCCGCCGTTGTCACGGACGGCTACTTGCGCGAGGCGACCCGGCTTTGTCGGGAAGCCGGGACTCTGCTGGTATCCGATGAAATACAGTGCGGCATGGGACGCACCGGGCATTTCCTTGCGATCCATGAGGACGAGGGTGCCGAACCCGACATCGTGATCATCTCGAAATCGCTGTCGGGCGGCTATGTCCCCGTGGGCGCGGTGCTTACCCGGGAATGGGTCTATGACAAGGTCTTCAACTCGCTCGACCGGGCTGTTGTGCACTCGTCCACGTTCGGCCAGGGCTCGCTTGCCATGGTGGCCGGGCTTGCAACCTTGTCCGTCCTGGATGACGAAAAGCTGATGCAGAACGCGAAGGTGCAGGGCGACGCGCTCGGCCAGGGGCTCGCCGCCATGAAGGACGAGTTCGAATTCATCCATGACATCAGATGGCGGGGCCTCATGGTCGGGATCGAGTTCGCTAAACCGAAATCCCTTAAACTCAAGACCGCTTGGGCGACAGCCAACAAACTGAACAAGGATCTCTTCTGTCAGGCGATCACCATCCCCATGTTGTCCGATCACAACGTGCTTACCCAGGTGGCCGGCAACAGTATGACAACCATCAAGCTTACCCCTCCGCTGACCTTAACCGATGCGGATGTGGCCTGGTTCTTGGACGGTTTCCGAGATGTCATGCAGCGTCTGCACAGATTTCCAGGGCCCGCCTGGGAAGCGGTTTACCGTATCGCGAGGAACGCGATGCAAGGCGGTGCGACAAGTCGCCCGGCGGCTGAATGACCGCCATTCGGGCGGTTGGCTTTTAATCAAAGAATCGGTTTAAGTCCTCGAATGGCACACAGATCCAAGCTCGCCCAGGCTGGGGCCGAAACCATTGTCGGGTGCGTGTTAACATGCATCGAGAATGCCAAGACCGTGCTGGCTCTGGCCCTGGTGCTCACGGTGATGAGCGTTGGTACCGCAGCGACCTTTCTGACGATCAACACCGATACCGGGCGGATGATCGACCAGGAACTGCCGTTTCGCATGCGCTTTGCTGAACTGTTGCAGGCGTTTCCGCAGGTGGACGAAACGCTCGTCGTCGTGGTGGAAGGGCAAGATCCTGATGCCGCGACCGCCGCGGCGCGCGCCGTCGCGGATGCGTTTCGTGGCAGACCGGAGCTTTACTCCGATGTCTATGCTCCCGAAATCGACCCCTATTTCGAGGCGCATGGCCTGCTTTACATGGACGAGGGCGAACTGCAGCAGGTCTCGGGGCGATTACAGGCAGGGCTGCCGATTCTGGTTCCGCTTGCCCAGGACCCCACATTGCGCGGTCTCGGCCAGTTCCTGCAGATCATCGGATACTCCGCTCAACAGGGCGCCAATCCGGCCGATTTCAATCCGTTCCTTGCCGAAATCCAGCGTGTCGTCGATGCGCAAAGCCGCGGCACGCAGGCGGCAATGAACTGGAGCGGGTTCTTCATGCCGGACGGGGCGGAGCGTCAGGGCACTCGGAAATTCATATCCATCAAGCCGGTGCTCGACTACTCCAGCCTCGAACCGGCAGAAAAGGCACTCGAAGAAGCGAAGCGCATCATCGACCAGCCGGGCCTGGTGGACCGGGCCAAAATTCGGATTTCGCTGACCGGAGACACCGTTATCAACGCCGAGGAACTGCGCAGCGTTGCGGACGGTGCGGTGCTGGCAAGCCTGATCTCGCTGGTTCTTGTCAGCCTGGTCCTGATATTCGGGGTGCGATCATGGCGGCTTGTCGTCGCGGCGCTGGTGACGTTGGTCATTGGCCTGACCTGGACCGCGGGTGTCGCCACCCTGACGGTCGGCTATCTCAATTTGATATCGGTGGCCTTCGCGGTCATGTTTGTCGGGTTGGGCATCGACTTCGCCATTCATTTCTGCCTGCGTTACGAAGAGGAGGTCCATCGCGGACTGCCGTTGCCGATCGCGTTCGCCAACACCGCCGATGGGGTAGGGGGCGCGCTGGCGGTCTGCACCGGCGCGGCGGCGGTCGGGTTTCTGGCTTTCACGCCGACCTCATTCGCCGGAATGGCGCAGCTTGGCATCATCTCCGCGGCCGGCATGGTCATCGCATTCATCACGTCGATCACCGTCCTGCCGGCGCTTCTCACCTTGATGCCACTGCCTGTGCCCAAGCCCGGCAAGCAGAAAAGGGCATCGCTTGCGGGCCGCTTTGGCAACTGGCGGCCCCGTGCCGTGGTTGCGATACTCGTGTTCTGTGCGGCCTCGGTATTCTTCCTGCCCCAGGTTCGCTTCGATGGCGATCCGATCAATCTGAAGGACCCGGAGACCGCATCGGTCAAGACGTTTCTCGAGCTGTTCAGCGACGACGCCACTTCACCCTATGTTGCGCAGATCCTGGTCAAGGGCGATGAAACGGCAAAGCAGCTTGCCGTCGATCTGTCAGCACTGCGCGAAGTTTCCCGGGTAATCACCATATTCAGCTTCCTGCCAGAAGCACAGGAGAGCAAACTTCCGCTTGTCCGCCAAGCGCGCACGGCGGTCGGTCAGGTGCCTCTGCAGCCAATCGGTGACATCGGCGCGCCGGCCCGCACCGAAGCGCTGCAAACCATGATCGCAACCCTCTCGCAACTTGCACAGTTGCCCGAGGAGTCGTTTTCCCAGGCGGCAACGAACCTGAGAGATTCGCTTTCCGCCTTTGCCGGGGCGATCGCCGGCAACGACGCCGCCATCAGTGGGTTCGAGCAGGCCATATTCGCCGGTCTGGCGCCAACCATACAGGGTATGGCCCAGGCGTTCTCTGCCGGTGAAGTCAGCATTACGACCCTGCCGGCAAGCGTTCGCGACCGTTACATCAGCCAGGACGGCCACCTGAGGCTTGAAGTGTTTCCGACCGGGAACATCTCCGATCCCGAGAAGATGCGGGCGTTTTCCGATGCCGTGCTGAAGGTCGCCCCACAGGCCACCGGCAGCCCGGTCGAGGTGACCGGCGCCGCGGATGTGGTGGTCATGGCGATGCTTCAGGCAACCGCCATCGCCGGACTGCTGATCGCTCTGGTTTTGCTTTTGTCCCTGCGGCGTCTGGTCGATGTGCTGCTTGTCCTGATTCCCATTGTGCTCGCCAGTACGTTAACGCTCGCCGCGACCGTGTGGCTCGATACGCCATTCAATTTCGCCAATGTGATCGTGTTGCCGCTGCTCATCGGCCTCGGTGTCGCCGGTGGGGTTCATCTTGTGGTGCGCTCGCGCATTTCACGCGCCGATCTCGGCCTTTTCCAAACCAATACTCCGCGCGCGGTCCTGCTAAGCGCACTCACCACAATCGGCTCTTTCGCCAGTCTGGCGACATCGAGCCACAGGGGCATGGCGAGCATGGGCGTGCTACTGACCATCTCCATCGTCTTCACGCTGGTATGCACGTTGGTTGTGTTGCCGCAGCTGATCACGTGGCTGGCGGGCAGTACCGCGAAAAACCCGACTTCCAAGGCGTGAGAATCGCGTGGATCTGCGCCAAACTATCACTTGACTGAGACAGGCGAAGCGTCCATGTCAGGCAGGGCAGGTGTGCGAGGCGAGGGGCATGTTTCAATCCCCCCGTGGCGACAAAGCCAGAACAAAACCGTGACGCACAGAACCTAAGGTTAAGAACAGTGGCCGTACCATTGATCCAGCAGCTCCGGGTTGGGGCATACATCCTGAAGCAGAAGTTCAAGAAAAACGACCGGTATCCGCTGGTCTTGATGCTCGAGCCCCTGTTTCGCTGCAATCTGGCCTGTCCTGGATGCGGCAAGATCGATTATCCCAAGCCAATTCTCGATCGCCGCCTCAGCGTTGAAGAATGCCTCGATGCAGTCGACGAGTGCGGCGCACCGATGGTGTCGATACCCGGCGGCGAGCCATTGATCCACAAAGAGATCGATCAGATTGTCGAAGGCATCGTGGCGCGCAAGAAGTTCGTTTACCTGTGCACCAATGCGCTGCTTCTTAAGAAGAAGCTCGACCTGTTCACGCCAAGTCCTTACCTCACATTCTCAATTCATCTTGACGGAATGCGTGCCGAACATGACGAGGCGGTGGACCAGGAAGGTGTGTTCGACAAAGCCGTCGAGGCCATAAAGGAGGCGGTCAAGCGCGGTTTCCGGGTGACCGTGAACTGCACACTGTTCAACAATGCCGTACCGGAAAATGTCGCCGAATTTTTCGATCATGTTTCGACACTTGGTGTCGAGGGCGTGACGGTGTCTCCGGGTTACGCTTATGAGCGCGCGCCCGCCCAGGACCATTTCCTGCGGCGCCGCGACACGAAGGATCTGTTCCGCGACGTGTTCCGCCGCGGCAAGGACCGCAACTGGGTGTTCAACCAGTCGACGCTTTTCCTGGATTTCCTTGCCGGCAACCAGGAATACAATTGCACCCCCTGGGGCAACCCGACACGCAACATCTTCGGCTGGCAGCGGCCATGTTATCTGCTGGGCGAGGGCTATGCGAACTCGTTCACCGAGCTGATGGCAAGTACCGAGTGGGACAAATACGGTACCGGCCGGTACGAGAAGTGCGCCAATTGCATGGTGCATTGCGGTTTCGAGCCGACCGCCGTGGTCGACACGGTTTCGCATCCTCTCAAGGCGCTCAAAGTGTGGATGCGCGGCGTCGATACCGAAAAGCCGATGGCCCCGGAAATCTCCCTCAAGAACCAGCGTCCGGCCGAATATGTGTTCGAGAAGCAGGTCGGCCAGTTCATGGGTGACGTGCACGAATCGGACGGTAAATCCAAAGAAGTCAGCAAGGCCGGCTAGACCCTTTCATCTTTGCACGGAAACGTTTGATGGCGCCAAACCGGTTCGTCCGGCAAGAGCAGCCTGCGTCCGGTTGGACGCAGACAAGCTGCTCGTGCTTAGTGAAATAGATCAAATACTCTGCGCTTAACCGGGATCGGTTAAGTGCAGTTTGATCTATGCGCGGTGCGAAGCGCGATGTGGTGCATCGGGCAAGCGCCGCAACGCTGCCGGCGAGCCGGTTTGGCCCACCGAAGGCCGGATTTTCACGCCTCCTGACTGCGTTACGCCCCCCTTGTGGACGGCAAGTCCACGTCGGGACCCGTGCCTGGTCAGCAGACGTGAAAATCCAGTCAAAGCGATTCCGTATAAAGAAGAAAGGGTCTAGTTTCTAACCGGTCAGCGCGAACCAGGGCAATCCGGTATGCGCGACCCGCGCCAGGGTGCGCTTTGCCTTGGAATTCTGACGTCCCAACCGTAAGAGATCGGCAAGCTGCGTTGGTTTTGTGATCAGCGATAACATCACCTTGCCGGTTCTGATCGATCCATCGCTTGCCATCGCCACCTGTGCGGCGCGCGGCAGGTCGCGGTCGGCTTCGTCCGCGATGGCGCGTATGGCGATGAAGGGCACATTGCGCGCCGCCGCCAGTTTGGCCACCGCCAGCGATTCCATATCAACCGCGCCGCATGCCGTTTCCTCGGCGAGCGCGCGCTTCTGAGCCGCCTGCAACACGGGTTCCGCGACGCTGACAAGGTCAACGCGGGAGACGTGCACCGTCCTGAGCACTTTTGCGGCAAGTCGGTCGTTCCAGCCCTGATCCGTTGCAAACGCCTGGCCGTCTGCTCCCGCGACCCGGTCGGGCAGCACCAGTTCTCCGGCCTCTAACGAGCCGTCCAGCGCTCCTGCGATCCCAAAGCTCACAAGCCCCTGAACGCCCTTGTCGACCATTTCGCGGGCGGCGGCCTCCGCCGCATCGCCGCTGCCGCCGACGGCCTTGACGAGCGGCGCGGCCACTCCGAGTGCGCTGCGCCACCGGTTTACGATTGCCGCTTCGAATTTCAGTCCGGTGACAATGCCAATGGGCGCGGTGACCTCCATGGCGCCTTACCCCTGCCGCAGGCGTTTGAGTGCCGCATGGGCCGCTGTGTTGCCTGAGCGGATCGCCCCTTCGATGGTTGCAGGCAGACCGGTATCCGTCCAGTCGCCGGCCAGAAGAAGATTGGCGAACCGCGTTTCCGTCGCGGGACGCAGCGCCACCTGATCAGGGGACTGCTTGAAGGTGGCGCGCTTTTCCTTGATCACCCGGCACGGCGGCACCGGCGCATCCGGCCGGTTCAGCACGGGAGCGATATCGCGCCACACTCGGCGGGCAATCTCCTCGCTTGGGCGTTCGGCGACATCGTCCGCCGCGCTGATCGTGACCGAGGCAATGTCATCACGCACGAAAAGCCATTGGGCGAGGCCATTGACGAGGCCGATGAAAGGCTCGTCCAGCTGCGGAGGCGGGTCCAGCCTGTAATGCACGTTGACGATTGCGGAGTGCTCCTGCGGAACCGGCAGACCCGGCACGAGATCTTCTGCCACCGGTGCCGTGACGGCGAGAACGACCATATCGCCGTCGCCGATGGCGATCTCGTCGGAGCCGCATCGCAGCGAAGTCACGCCGCTGTCGCCAAACTGAAGCTCGGCGACCCGGGCGCCGAACCGGACGTCGCCGCCAGCGCCCCGCAGACAGGTGAGGGCGGGATCGATGAATGTATCCGAAAGACCTTTGCGCGCCACCAGCGGGCGGCAGGCGTTGGCGCCCCTGGCAAAGGTTTCCCATAGGACCGGTGTCACCAGATCGGCTGCCGCTTCGCTTGGTATGGCGTTCAAAACGGCGACGATGAAGGGATCCCAGAACCGTTCATAGAGGGACCCGTGCGGCGGCACGACATCGGTGAACGTTGCTCCGGTGTGGCGTGTGAGCATGCGTGCAATGGACAGATAATCCGCCGGCGACGTCCCGGCCACACGCCGTTTCGGATCGAAGACCCACCATGGAATGCGGCCCTTGCCGGGGGACACCGTCCAGCGTTCACCGCTCGCCAGATCTGCAAATGGAAAGCAGGCCGTCGCCGGACCGACAAGCTTGTCGCGGGCGTCGATGTCGTCGAGCAGTTTCATCGCGGCGCTGTTGCCGCTCAGCAGCAGATGATTGCCGTTGTCTATGGTCGTCGCCAGTGATTTCTCATGGAACGAGCGGCAGCGGCCGCCGGCATGCCGGGCGGCCTCCAGAAGGACGACGCTGAACCCTGCCTTGCTCAAGCGGACCGCACAGGCGAGGCCAGCCAGGCCCGCGCCCACTATGACCGCGCGGCCCATGGCGTTCAGGTGAAACCGTAGCGGGCCGCGATCAGAAGTTTTTCGGCCTTGTGGAGGTAATGACCGAGTGAACCTTCGCTCGGTGGTCTTGGGACTTCACGAACCGCTCTGGCGACAATGCGATCGAAGTTCTTGCGGTAGACCTCCATCATGATCCGGGCAGGCCGCATCTTGTCGCGCGGGCACTGCGCCATGGCATGCTCGGCATCGCGAAACGCTTTGTCGGCGCGGCCGGCGAGTTCGTGCCATGCGGCCAGGAGATCCGGGTGAGCCAGAATGGCCTGGGGGTCGGTATCTGTAATGCCGTTGTTCGCAAGCGCGTCCTTCGGCAGATAGACCCGGCCGCGTTCGGCGTCCTCATGCACGTCGCGCAGGATGTTGGTGAGCTGAAGCGCCGTGCCAAGCGCCGTCGCGACGGCGCGTCCCTTTTCCGTCGGTTCGCCGAAGATCTTGACGCACAGTCGCCCAACGGCGCATGCGACCCGGTCACAATAGACCAGGAGCTGCTCCCATTCCGGCGCCACAATGGCTTCTTGTGCATCCATCTCCATGCCGTCGATAACGTCGATCAGGTCCTGCTTTTCCAGCTCAAACCGGTCTCTCGGCGCAAGCAGGGCCCGGGTAATGGGACCGGTGGGTTCGCTTTTGTAGAGCCGCTCAATCTCATCGCGCCACTCCTGCAGCAGCCGTTTGCGCTCGTCGAGCGGACCCTCGTCATCGGCGATATCGTCGACCTCGCGGCAGAAGGCATACACAGCATAGATTGCCCGGCGACGCTCAAGAGACAGCGAGCGCATCGCCCAGAAGAACGACGAACTGGCTTTCTTGACGACCGCTTCGACATAGTCGAGGTCCTGGCGACCCGCGGTCACCAATTGGTCTTCGGATTGCGAGGCCAGGCTCATGGGACGTTGCCCTCCAGCGTCACCGACGCGCGGAGAGGTCAGGCCTTTGCCTTGATGTCGACCACCTTGTGATTGCGGTCGAGGGCTTTGAACACTTCTGCCACGATGGCGTCCGCATGCAGCGCGGCGTCGCGGTACTGCTCCTCCGGGGCGCCGTGATTGACGAAGCGGTCGGGCAGGGTCATCGTGCGAATCCGGGCGCCGCGATCGAGCATATCCTCGCGTGCCAGGAAGTTGAGCACATAAGAACCGAAGCCGCCGATCGCGCCTTCCTCGATCGTGATCAGCACTTCATGCTCGCGGGCCAGCCGGCGAATCAGGTCTTCGTCAAGCGGCTTGGCGAAGCGGGCATCGGCGACCGTCGAAGACAGGCCGTGGGTGCGCAGTTCCTGCGCCGCGGCCTGACACTCATGCAGGCGGGCGCCGAACGACAGAAGAGCAACCTTGGTGCCTTCTTCGATGATGCGGCCCTTGCCGATCTCCAGGGGCACGCCAACCTCGGGAAGCTCGATGCCATGGCCTTCGCCGCGCGGGTAGCGGAAGGCGCACGGGCCATCATCCATTTCCACGGCCGTCGCCACCATGTGCACCAGTTCCGCCTCGTCGGCGGCAGCCATGACCGTGAAGTTTGGCAGGCACCCGAGATACGCCACATCATAGGAGCCGGCATGGGTCGGTCCGTCGGCGCCGACCAGACCGGCCCGGTCGATGGCGAACCGGACAGGGAGGTTCTGCAGGGCAATGTCGTGCACGATCTGATCATAGGCCCGTTGCAGGAACGTGGAGTAGATCGCCGCGAACGGGCGCAGGCCTTCGGTCGCAAGTCCGCCGGCAAATGTCACGGCGTGTTGCTCGGCGATGCCGACATCGAAGAACCGTTTTGGAAAGCGCTCCTCGAACAGGTCGAGGCCGGTGCCCGACGGCATCGCCGCGGTGATGGCGACGATCCTGTCGTCCGTCTCCGCCTGCTTGATGAGGGACTGGGCGAATACCTTGGTGTAGCTGGGGGCGTTCGGTTTGGATTTTTGCTGGGTCCCGGTCTCCGGATCGAACTTGGCGACCGCGTGATACTTTTCCTTGTTCGGCTCGGCGAACGGGTGGCCGGCACCCTTTTCGGTCACGATGTGCAACAGGATCGGACCGACGGTTTCCGCATCGCGGACATTCTGCAGGATCGGCACGAGCAGGTCGATATTGTGGCCGTCAACAGGACCGACGTAATAGAAGCCGAGTTCTTCGAACAGTGTGCCGCCGAACACCATGCCGCGGGCATACTCGTCGGCGCGTGCCGCCGCCGTGCGCAGGCGCTCGGGAAACTTGCTTGCCAACTGCTTGGCGGTGTCCCGCAACGACAGGAACGGGCGCGAGGAAATCAGCCACGACAGGTAGTTTGTCAGCGCGCCGATGCCGGGTGCGATCGACATGCCATTGTCGTTCAGAACGACGATCAGGCGGCTGTCCAGCGCCCCTGCATTGTTCATCGCCTCGTAGGCCATGCCGGCGCTCATGGCGCCGTCGCCGATCACCGAGATCACATGGTTGTCGCCGTCCTTCAGGTCGCGTGCGACGGCCATGCCCAGTCCGGCGGAAATTGACGTTGAGCTGTGCGCCGCGCCGAACGGGTCAAAGTCGCTTTCGGCGCGTTTCGTGAAGCCGTAGAGGCCATCCTTTTGCCGGATGGAACGGATACCGTCGCGCCGACTGGTGAGGATTTTGTGCGGATAAGCCTGGTGACTCACGTCCCAGATCAACCGGTCTTCGGGAGTGTTGAACACATAGTGCAACGCCACCGTAAGCTCGACGACCCCGAGGCCAGCACCGAAATGCCCGCCCGTGACCGAAGCGGCGTCAATTGTTTCCGCCCTGAGTTCATCGGCAAGCTGCTTGAGCTGGCTCTTGTTGAGTTTTCTCAGGTCGTCGGGGCTGGCAACAGTGTCCAGTAAAGGGGTCGAAACCGGCATTCAATCGTACCTTTGATATTGTTTATTGTGCGGGCACATAAAGCCTGCGCTGAGATGCATGCGCGGCCAACACCACAGAACGCCGCAAGAAACTGCTTCCGCCTCTATGTACAAACTTAAACATTTGCCAGCCCGCTCGCAATCGATATCACAAGAGTCCGCAAATAATGGCAACTTTGCGGCCACTCCGCTATTTGGGGACATACGAACGGTTTTTCCAGTCCGAACCGGCCCCGGTCCAATGCCGCATCGCGGAATGTATGGTCATCAGAAGATAGAGAGCTGCAGCAACCGGCAGCAGTACTCCATAAGATGGACTCAACCCATGGTATCGCAAACAGGGGAGATAGGACAGGGTCATTGCGAACCAGGATGCGGCCGCGAGGAGCGTTGCCAGGACCCCTTCATGCAGCGGAGACGATAAAATCACCAGGGGTGCTGCGATAAAGGCGACGACCATTCCAATGACGCTGACCGCGAGCAGCAAAGCTGAGTGCCTGAGCTGCACGAAAGCGGAGCGCGCCACCATGTGCCAGAACTCCGAGAGCTCGAGATAGCGCCTGAGGCTGGTGCTCTGTTCGGCAAGGCCAAGCCAGATTGCGTTGCCGTTCTCCTTGATGATTCGGGCCAGCGCGCAGTCGTCGATGAGACGGTCCCTCATGGCGCCAAGCCCGCCTGCGTCTTCCAGGGCGCGCCGTTTGAGCACGATGCAGCCACCGGCCGCACCGGCGATTTTGCTCGAGGGCGCGTTGATGGCGCGAAACGGGTACAGCATCTGAAAGAAGAAAATGAATGCCGGCACCAAAAGGCGCTCCCAGAAGCTCTCGCAGGCCAGCCGTACCATCAACGAGACCATGGCAAGGTCTCTGCTCTCCGCCTTGGCAACAAGGCGGCTGAGCATGTCGGGCGCATGGATGACATCGGCGTCCGTGAACCAGAGATAGTCGGGGGCCTCGGCGCCGCGGGGCAGGGCCCCTATCCCGTGCTGCAGGGCCCAAAGCTTGCCGGCCCAGCCGGGCTCGAGCGGCGGTGCGTCTATGACCCACAACGGATACTTCCCGGCATTCGCGCGTGCCGTGTCGCGGGCCACCGCCGATGTTCCATCGGTGCTGTTGTCATTGATGACAACCACCGAATAGGCGCCGTCATAGGTCTGCGCGGCCAGGGCGCTCAGGCATTCCGCGATGCTCGCCTCCTCGTCGCGCGCCGGCACCAGCGCAACAACGCTTGGCCATCTGGACGGCACTTCAAGTCTTTGCGGCAACTTCTGATCGCAACGCCAAAATCCGTGCCGGCCGCAGATCAAAACTATCCAGGCAATCGCCGACGCACCTGTGAGCGCCACCAGGGCGTCAACCATTGCGTCCGAAAATTCGCGCGGACAATACGCTGCAAACCCCCCGCAGGCCGCACAGCATGAACTGTGGCTTCGTCAGTTCCACGCGCTCGGCAATCGGATCCCGTCCTGCCAGTTCATCGGTCAGGCGCTCGGCCATCGTGACGATCACGGCCGATTCCAGCGCCAGCCGCCGGCTCGACAGGGCGCCCGGCAGTTGCCTCGACGTTGCCAGGAGCTGCCGGGTGCCGTCGATGCAGCGATCGAGGACCCGGCGCATGCCGGGTTCGGCGCTTGGTTTGGCCAACGCTTCGACGCTGGTCCCCTCCACCCGCATCCAGTCCTGCGGCAGGTAAACCCTGTCGAGGCTCGCATAATCGTCGGCGCAATCCTGCAAATGGTTGATCACCTGTAGGGCATTGCACAGGGCGTCCGAACAAGGATACTCCGCCGCTCCGTCGCCATGCAGATCAAGCAGGTAGCGACCGACCGGGGATGCCGAGCGCAGGCAGTAGTCGATCAGGTCATCCCAGTCGTCGTATCGGCCCTTGATCGCGTCCTGTTTGAACGCCGAGACCAGGTCCTGGCAATGCCGGATGGTGATGTTGGTTGCCAGGAGGCTTGCGCGCATGTCGCGAGCCTTCTCGATGCCGGGGGCCTGCGGGTCGGCTGCACCGGTGATCCCGGCTTCCATCATCTCAAGCCGGGCGACCTTGTCGCTGGGAGGCAGATCTGGATCATCGGCAATATCGTCGATGGCGCGGGCGAAGGCATAAAAGCGCGCCACATGGGGGCGCAGCCGCGCCGGCAGGAGGAACGATCCAACGGGAAAATTCTCATCCGCGGCGCCCTTGCCCGAAGGGGCTTCAACCTGGTCGGATATTGCGGTCATGGTCCTTTCAGCACCTCACGACGGGCAAGTTCGACAATTTCCCGCACCATCGTGCTGTCCGGGTCGGCGAGGTCGGAAATGACCGTGAAGTGGTCCTTGCCGTCCATCTCCCGATAGGCCGTCTCGACGCCATGACGCCGCCAGGTTTCGCACACCGTTTTGCTCTGGCGCAGAAATTCCGGGCTCTCCAGTCCGCCGACCGCAGCCGTCAGGTGTGTGGCATGGGCCACCGGCCAGGTGAGCGGGCTCAGGTTTTGCGCTGCCGTCGTATCCAGGCTGAGCGCTCCGTTGATGCTGGTCTCCACCAGAGGTGCAAGTTCGAAAAGTCCGCTGATCGCATAGCCTCGTACACAGAGGTTTTGCGGCAGAGATGCATCGATCGCCGGCCAGTCGGTTGCCACCATGGCGGCGGTGAGATGTCCGCCGGCGGAATGCCCGAAGACCGTGAGTGGCCGCTCGTGGCGCTTCCAGAGCCAGACGCAGCATGCCCGCATCTCGTCAACGATGTCGCCGACCGTCACATCCGGACAAAGGTCATATGTCGGGATCGCGACGGAGATACCGTGCCTGTTGAGACCGCGGGCGAGAGAACTGAACGTCTTGCCGTCCATGGCCTGCCAGTAGCCGCCGTGGATGAACAGGGCCAGCGGCGCGTCATCGTGCCCGTTTGCCGGGTAAAACAGGTCGAGTGTGCAGCGTGCGCCCTTGTCGTAGCGCAGGTCGAGTTCGCATTCCGCCAGTTCGCGATAGGCCGCGGCATCGCGGACCCAGCCGGCGATAATGTCGGGATGCTCGGGCACTCTGGCGCGATTGTTGTATTCAACCTCGTAATCCACTGCGGCGATGTCCTGTTCTGAGACGGTAATCTCGGGCGACATTGCCAGATGGAGGGTGGAATTCCAAGGCGCCAGATGCCCGGATCGCGACTGATCCTTGCGGATTTGCACTATAGTTCAGAGGTAAAATGTTTATATCTAAAGCAAAATATGCTAGTTGGCATTTGGTGCGCTGTCACTATGATACGCGCCAACCGTCGGACAGCCGACGATAACAGCAGGGAGGATAACAACATGCTGCGCAAGTTTCTTGCAGCCGCCGCACTGGGCGCATTGCTCATTCAGCCGGCCGCGGCCGCCGATAAAGTCAAGATCGGCGTCATCACCACACAGACCACGGGGGCAGCAATTGTCGGCAACGAACAGTTGAACGGCATGAACCTGGCGTTGAAGCATCTCGGCAACAAGATGGCCGGGCTCGACGTTGAAATGATTGTCGAAGACGACGGTGTTAAACCGGAGCTCGGCAAACAGGCCGCTGAAAAGCTGGTCAAACAGCACAATGTGGACTTTGTCACCGGCATTGTCTGGTCGCACGTGCTGATGGCCGCCCGCAAGCCCGTGCTCGATGCCGGCAAATTCCTGATCACAGCCAATGCCGGGGCCTCGCCGATGGCCGGCAAGCTGTGCCACAAGAACTTCTTCTCGACCTCCTGGCAGAACGACCAGATCCCGATGGCTTCGGGCGAGATCATGAACAAGCACGGCGTCAAGTCGCTCTACATCATTTCGCCGAACTACCGTGCCGGCAAGGATATGGCGGCCGGTGTGAAGGCGACCTTCAAGGGCGAGGTCAAAGGCACCGACTTCACCAAGTGGAGCGCCCCGCGTCAGCTCGACTTCCAGGCGGAACTGGCCAAGGCCAAGGCATCGGGCGCCGAAGCGCTCTTCGTCTTCCTGCCGGCCAATGCCGGCCCGGCATTCCTGAAGCAGTTCGGCCAGGCCGGTATGACCGACCAGATCAAGCTCTACACGGTCTTCACGGTGGACGCTGTCGGTCTGCCGCGGTTCCAGGATGCCGGTATGGATCACGTGGTCGGCGCGCTCGACACCATGTTCTGGGCGGTTGATCTCGACAATGAAACCAACAAGCGCTTTGTTGCCGACTATCTGGCCGAGCATGGCCGCTACCCGTCCTTCTACGCCGCACAGGCCTATGACGCGATCAACCTGATCGCCGGCACGGTCGAGGCGGTGGGCGGCGATCTCACCAAGATGGATGAGATGCGCGCAGCCATGGAAAGCGTCCCGTACAAGTCCGTGCGTGGCGACTACACCTACGGCAAGAACCACTTCCCGGTGCAGAACTTCTACCTGCGTGAAGTGAAAAAGGATGCCAACGGCAAATGGGTCCAGCACGTCAACGCGACCGTGTTCGAAAACCATGTCGATCCGCATGTCGGCGACTGCAAGATGTAAGTCTGCCTGACATCGAATGAACTGCCGATGGGCGGGACGCAATTGCGCCCGCCCATTGATTTTATGGACCGTAATGCATTGAATCGAGCATCGGCGCATCGGAGGTGGGGAACTTATGAAAGCACTGATCATTGGCGGCGGTATTGGCGGATTGGCGGCAGCCTTGTGCCTCCACGACAAGGGTATCGAGGTTGAGGTCTTCGAACGCTCCCGCGA
>JAJFHL010000244.1 GCA_021775615.1 Hyphomicrobiales bacterium | reverse complement strand
TGTGCTCTTCATCGACGAGATCCACCGGCTCAGCCCGGCGGTGGAGGAAATCCTCTATCCGGCAATGGAGGATTTTCAGCTCGACCTGATTATCGGCGAGGGGCCGGCGGCGCGCTCCGTGCGCATCGACCTGTCGCGTTTTACACTGGTTGGGGCGACCACCCGGACCGGTCTTCTGACGACGCCGCTGCGCGACCGTTTCGGCATTCCGGTCAGGCTCAATTTCTATTCGGTTGACGACCTTGAGACCATTGTCGCCCGCGGCGCGCGGGTGCTGCAGGTGGCGATGACCGACGACGGTGCGGCGGAAATTGCCCGGCGGGCCCGCGGTACGCCGAGGATCGCCGGGCGCCTTCTGCGGCGGGTGCGCGATTTTGCCTCCGTTGCGGGCACCGACACGATCGACCAGGGGGTCGCCGACAAGGCGCTTCGCAATCTGGAGGTCGATTCCCGCGGGCTTGACGCCCTGGACCACCGTTATCTCTCCTGCATCGCGGTCAATTTCGGCGGCGGGCCGGTCGGCATCGAAACCATTGCCGCCTCGTTGAGTGAACCGCGCGATGCCATCGAGGAGATCATCGAGCCCTATCTGATCCAGCAGGGGTTCGTGAACCGTACGCCGCGGGGCCGTATGCTGACGCCGGCGGCATTCACCCATCTGGATGTGTCCGCGCCCGCGGGTTTTGCCGGACCGCAGCGCGAGCTGTTCGAAAACCCCAATGGCAACGACGCCGATGACTGACGCCTGGCCGGATCTCGCCGGTCGTATCGACGGCAAGGTGCACCGGCTCCCGGTCAGGGTCTATTACGAAGACACGGACTTTTCCGGCGTCGTCTATCACGCCAACTATCTGCGTTACTGCGAGCGTGGCCGTTCCGACTTCCTGCGGCTGATCGGCGTGAGCCACAGCGAACTGCATGGCGGCGAAGACGCCGCCGAACGGCGGGGCTTTGCCGTCAAGGACATGGAAATCGGCTTTATCAAGCCGGCGCGGATCGACGATGTGCTCGAGGTCCACACCCGTTTTGCCGGTATTGGCCGAGCCCGATTCCACCTGGGGCAGGACATTTATCGCGGGGAAGAAAAGTTGTTCGGCGCCACGCTGACCGCCGTGGTCATTGACGGCACCGGACGGCCGCAGCGGCTGCCCGGCGACATGGTTGCCGCGTTCTCGGAATTCCTGCCATCTGCCGATTGACGACGCTGATCAGCTGTCGAACCAGAATACGCACCGGACATCGTCTGGGGGGCCGAGTTGCCGCATTTTAGGCAGCGTGACCGTCATGAACGATCCGGCCGCGCAACGATATGATTCGCGCCAGGTGATGTGGCTGTAGGTTTCGTCCAGCTGTGTTTTGATTTTTGGCCGCCACACTGCGGGCGGGTCGTCGTTCTTGATGGCTGCAACCATCATCTGCATGTCTTCTTCAGAGACCTGCGTCATTTCAGGGCCGGGCAGAGCGCAGTATCCCGGAGGGTGGGGGTTGTCTTCGTGCCGGGTTCTTGCCCACTCTTCGTACTCCAGCCCATTGACGAAACCGCGTTTCACCGCCGTCTGGTTCCAGTCGAAGGCGTCGATCTCGGCGAGGGTCAGCCATGACGGGGTGTGCATTTCGGAGATCCCGGCGACCCATTCGGTGAGGCTGGCAAGGGCGCATGACATGTCATCGGGCAGGCCCCGCGGTGCGGCGATCACGTTGAAGCCGTCTCCGGTGTCCAGCCCGGCGAAACCGTACCCGTTGCGGACATCTGCAAGGATTGCGAACAGGCTGTAGTTCCGGTCATCGTAGTATCCGCTGCCCGGGCCAACATGCTCATAAAGGTCGTGCAGCTCGCCTTCGGTGATTGGCCCCAACAGGTCGCAGGTCTCCCAGTCTCCGCCGTTGTTGCGCCGCTCAACGTAAAATTGGACGTCAGTACCCATGGACTTATCTCAGGTCTCTCCCGGCCTCTGATTGTTTCATCCGCCAACACTTAAATGCAGCGACACAGATGACAGACTGGGATGTGGCTGACGAGCCAAAATTTCGTGAACGATGAGCGCCGTTGATGCAGGTCAATGTCTGTGCTCTCGGTTCGGCACACTTTGCGTTGACTTCAGACCCATAGAGGACGCGCATGACCTCAAGACCCACTCGACGGGCGTTTCTCTTCGCCGGTGTCGCCGGTGCAGGCGTGCTGGCGCTGCCTGGTTGTTCCGACACTTCGCAGGCCTATCGCGATGCAATTGCGGAGATGACCCGCCCACTGCCTGCCAATCCTGATCTTCGCGACCTGGTGCGCTATGCCACGCTGGCAGCCAACGGCCACAACACGCAGCCATGGAAATTCGCGCTGCAGGACAAACTGATCGAGATCCGTCCCGACTTTTCGCGGCGCACGCCTGCCGTCGATCCGGACGACCATCACTTGTTTGCCAGTCTGGGATGCGCGGCGGAGAACCTGAGCATTGCCGCGCGGGCGCGGGGCATGTCCGGGGAGGCGAGGTTCGATGCGGCCGGCGACGGACAGGCGCAGGTCGATCTGTCGGGCGCCGTGCAGGAAGAGTCCGAGTTGTTTGGGGCGATCCCGACGCGCCAGTGCAGCCGCGTTACCTATGACGGCAAGGCGGCGCCGAGCGATGTCGTGGACCGTCTCGAGGCAGCGGTGGCGTTTCACGACGTCGATGCCATCTTCATTTCCGACGAAAAAGACAAGGAGGACATGCTCAGCCTGGTGGTCGATGGCAACAGCCAACAGATCGATGATGCCGCATTCGTCGTGGAACTGAAGGAGTGGCTGCGCTTCAATCCGGATGCGATGGTCGCCTCGCGGGACGGGCTCTACTCGGCCGCCTCGCGCAACCCGGTGATGCCGAGTTGGCTGGGGTCAATCATGTTCGATCTGGCGTTCACCAAGCAATCGGAGAACGACAAATACGCAGAGCAGATCCGGTCATCCCACGGCATCGCGGTGTTCGTGGCGCAATCCGACGACAAGCAAGGCTGGTTTGACGCGGGCCGGGCCTACCAGCGCTTTGCCCTGCAGGCAACCGCCGACGGGCTGAAGCAGGCGTTCGTCAATCAGGCGGTTGAAGTGCCGGAGGTGCGCCGCGAACTTCGCTCCTTGTTGGGCATTGGCGACCGGCGGCCCAATCTCGTCGTGCGCTTCGGCTATGGCCCGGAAATGCCAAGGTCTTTGCGCCGTCCCGTTCAAGATGTGATCGTGTGATAGATCAGCCTGTGTAAAAACAAAAATCCAGTTGATTTATTGGCTAATTCATTAGTTTATATACAAATGATATTCTCCGAATATTCGACGTTCCGTTTAATTTGCGATTCATTGTATTAGGGGTTCTCAAGGGTGATTTAAGAAATACTGCACCACCGGACTGCACTCTCCTCACAAAGCTGAAAGAAGGTGAGTGATGATGGTGCGTCAATATTCCAGATTTCTTCACTTGTTGCGTCGGTTTGGCCGTGACCTGCAGGGCACGACCGCGATGATTTTCGGCCTTTCTCTGGTACCACTTACAATCGGCGTCGGCGTGGTTGTAGACTATACAGGGTCCTCAAACCTGAAACTGCAACTGCAGCATGCCGCCGATACAGCCGCACTGGCGGCCGCCGGAGCGGTGGACAAGACCGAAGCCCAGCGTCGCACCCTCGGCGAGACGATATTCGCAGTAAACTACAAGAGCAGTCCGGCGGTATCGCCGAATGTCTCCTTTGGCGCCGACCGGGTGACGGTCACCGTGAACGCATCGCGTCCGACCACGTTCATGCAGCTCGCGGGCATCGCTTCGATCGACGTCGCCGTCACCTCGGTCGCAGCCCATTCCCTGACGCCGAACGAGGCGTGTGTGCTGGCGCTCGATCCCTCGGGAAACAAGAGCATCTGGCTCGACTCGAACGCTGAAATCACCGCGCCGAATTGCAATGTGCACGCCAACAGTTCGCACAACAATGCCCTGCATGCTGCCAGCAACTCGCAACTGACTTCGCAGGAGAACTGTGTGGTTGGGGGATACAGCGGCGGCGGCAGCCACTATTCGCCGGATCCAACCACCGGTTGCCCGGTGATCCCCGATCCTCTGGCCGGGGTCGTGGCGCCGGACACGAGTGGTTGCGACCAAAATGATTTTGAAGTCGACGAGGAAGATGACGATCCGGTATCGGTCGATGCAGGTGTTTATTGCGGAGGCATCACGGTAAAGGGCGATTCGGTGCTGACCTTCAATCCCGGCACCTATGTGATCAAGGACGGCGAGATGTATATCGACAGCAACTCACGTATCTCGGGCACCGGCGTATCGTTCTATTTCACCGGGACCGACGCCACCATCTTCTTCGATTCCAACACGCAGATCGACCTGGTGGCGCCCTCGATCGGTGATCAGGCGGGCATCCTGTTTTTCGAAGACCGCAACGCGCCGCTGTTGCAGGAGCACCGCTTCTTCAGCAACTCCGTCTCCCGGCTCGAAGGCGCGATTTATCTGTCGCGCGGGCTTTTGTGGATCGACAGCAATTCGCAGATCGGCGCCAGCTCGGCATTCACGACCATTGTGGCCAGACGCCTGCGTGTCGACTCGAATGCGCAACTGGTGGTCAATGCGGACTATGGAGCGACCAGTGTGCCAGTGCTCGGCGTCGGCGGATCCAGCGCCGGTTCGATGCCGTACCTCATCCACTGAGGCTCACCGCTTAATCCGCTTGAGAAGAATACCTGCATTCGCGCGCGCCTCGCACCGGCCGCGAAGTTTCACTGATCGGTACGCCGGGTTGTGCCATGATGCGCCGAGTGTGAAATCGTCAAGGGTCGTAAGATGTCGGAAGACGAGCCCACCCCTTTGAGCCCGGAAGGAATGGCCCGGCAGTTTCGCGAATATGCCGAGCAGAGCCAGCGGATCTTTCATGGATTCCTGGAACGCCAGGCCGCCGGCGAAGGCGTCAACAGTTTCGACGCGGCGGCGGTCGCGCGCGGCTTCTGGGAATGGAACACCAAGCTGATGTCCGACCCGGCCACGGTCGCACAAGCCTATTCGACCTACTGGACGGAGATGACGAAACTGGCGCAGGCAACGGCCCTGCGCATGGCGGGGCAGGAGGCCGAACCGGTTGCAAGTCCCGAGCCCGGCGACCGCCGCTTCAAGGACGCCGCCTGGGACGAGGACGTCGTGTTCGACCATCTCAAGCAGTCCTATCTCATCTCGTCGCGGTTCGCCCTCTCGCTTGTCGAGCGCACGGAGGGAATGGACGAACATTCCAGGGATCTGGTGAGTTTTTACACGCAGCGTTTCATCGAGACGGTTTCACCCTCCAACTTCGCCCATTCGAACCCGGCGGCGATCCGCAAGGCGCGCGAAACCGGTGGGCAGAGCCTTGTCGACGGCTTCGCCAACCTGCTGCGCGACCTCGAGCGCGGCAAGGGCCAGCTCAAAATCACCATGAACGAGCCGGACGCCTTCGAGGTCGGCAGGGATCTCGCCTATACGGAAGGCGCGGTGATCTTCGAAAATGATCTGATCCAGCTGATCCAGTACACGCCGACCACCGAAAAGGTCTATACGCGGCCGCTTCTCATTGTGCCGCCGTGGATCAACAAGTATTACGCTCTCGACCTGACGGCGGAAAAGAGCCTGGTCAAGTGGCTGGTCGACCAGGGCTATACGGTGTTCCTGATCTCCTGGGTGAATCCGGGACCGGAACTCTCACAGAAGGGTTTTGACGGCTACATGTTCGAGGGCCCGCTTGCCGCCCTCGACGTGGTCTGCGAGGTCACCGGCGCCAAGGACGTGAACGTTGCCGGCTACTGTATCGGCGGCACGCTGACCGCGACGACCCTGGCCTACATGGCGGCGAAGGGCGACAAACGCATTCATGCCGCCACGCTCATGGCCTGCCTTACCGACTTCGACGACGCCGGCGAGATCTCGGTCTTCATCGACGACGACCAACTGGAGACCCTGCGTCGCACGGTAGAGGCGCGCGGCTATCACGCCGGCGAGGAGATGGCGGCGGTGTTCTCGATGATGCGGGCCAATGACCTGATCTGGGGCTATGTGGTCAACAACTACCTGATGGCCGGCGACAACCTGCCCTTCGACATGGTGTTCTGGTTCCAGGACGCGACGCGCCTGCCGGCGAAAATGATCTATGGCTACCTCAACGACTACTACAACAAGAACCGGCTGGTGCAGCCGGGTGCGCTGGAGTTCGGCGGCGAAAAACTCGATCTCGGCAAGGTGACAACGCCGGTCTATTTCCTGGCCACCGACGAAGATCACATTTCGCCCTGGGCCTCATCCTACAAGGGCACGCAACTGCTCAAGGGCACGAGCGACTTCGTGCTTGCCGGATCGGGCCACAATGCCGGGGTGGTCAATCCGCCGAGCAAGACGAAATACGGCTACCGCACCAATACGCATCTGCCGGACACCGCCGACGCCTGGCTGGAGGGGGCCGAACAGCACGAAGGTTCGTGGTGGCCGCACTGGAATGCCTGGTTGAAAAAGAAGAGTGGCCGGAAATCGGCCTCGCCGCGGGTTCCGGGTGCGGGCGCATACCCCGTCATCGAGCCGGCACCGGGGCGCTATGTGAAGGTGCGCTGAGCAGGCGCTCGCTTTTAACCGCCGCTTGTCTTCGTCCGGCTTGACCGGACGATCCAGTATCCGCTGAGCAGCGGAACTTGGCATCGCCTCGACATCAATTGTGGCATGAGGTTA
>JAJFHL010000243.1 GCA_021775615.1 Hyphomicrobiales bacterium | reverse complement strand
TTCAGGACCACAGCCTCATTCTTGTCAGCCTGATCGAACGCCCACTCAGGCGGATTGGTGAAGGTAATTTTTGCGTCGATAACCGCCCTCGTACTGGCTTTGCCGGCTCTGTCGATCAGGAAAGACGCATGCAATCCCCGCAAGGCGGTCTGTGTAATGAAGAACCTGTCGAAAACAGGGCGGTTCTCGTCAAAGGCAGTCCTCACCTGGCTCTGGCCCAGGTCGTTCGCCATGGCGGACGCATCGTTTCGAATGACGTTGCCATGCTCGCGCACATAGGCCTGGGCGACGACAACGGCGGTATCGACAATCGAACGGGTGCGCGTTGAGAACCACGCGTCCAGTCCGCGGTCCAGCGTCACGCTGGCAAACAGGGCAACGACGATTGCCGGCAGCGCCGCAATGATGCTGAACAGTGACACGATACGCACATGCAGGCGCGCACCGGCGATCTTGCGCCTGCGGGCCCGCACCAGAAGCACGACCTGCCAGGCGATCATGCCAATCATCGCCATGACAAGCACTGAATTGACGATGAGCAGACCGATGATGGTGTTGCGCGACGGCGTGATCGACGTCAGACCGGTCAGGATCGTGAATGTGACCAGGCCAATGCCAAGCGCAAGTGCGACGACCGTTATGCCGACAGACGCGGGAATCCGGACGTCGTAGGGACTTGCCTCACTGACGCGTGCCTCACTGACACCTGCCTCATCGACAGAAGGGCCGGAAACATCCTGCGCGGTGTCTAAAGTCGCATTCATGCTTTCTCGATTTGCTAGGGGCCGTTCCAGTCAAAACCGTCTTTAACTGTCAACATAATGCGCTTGAGCGCGCCCACAACAGTCGGTGAATGGTGCAGCGTCTATAACGGCATCACAGCCTGCCCGGCCGCCGTCATATTGCAAGTACGGTTGCACAGAATCAACAACAATGTTGCAAAAATGAGACAATCCGGCGGCGCGGTTAACGCCGCCTCTAGGAATTCAGCGTAAGTCCCCTGACCACCGTAATATTGTGGTCGCGGATTTTCTTTCTGAGCGTATTTCGGTTGATTCCCAGGAGTTCCGCCGCGCGAATCTGGTTGCCTGCCGTCGCAGCCAGAGCCGCGTTGATCAGGGGAACCTCAACCTGGGCCAACACCCGGTTGTACAATCCCGGCGGCGGCAGGTCGTCACCAAAGCCGACAAAATATTCAGACAGATAGCTTTCCGTATAATCGCCCAGCGACCCTGCCGATGTCGCCACGTTTTCGAACTCCGGTGCCTCCGACAACTCGGCCTCGACCATTGCAAGGCTGATCGCTTCGTCGGAGTAAAGAGCCGCCAGCCTGCGCACCAGGTTCTCAAGTTCGCGCACGTTGCCCGGCCACTTGTGATCTCTCAGGCGCTGCATTGCTGGCGTTTCGAACAGCTTCGCGGGAAGCCCCTCCTCCTGGCAGGCATCGAGGAAGAACCGCACCAGGTCAGCAATATCCTCTGACCTTTCGCGCAACGGCGGCAGTCTGATGGGCACAACGTTCAAACGGTAATAGAGATCCTCACGGAACAGGCCCTGCGCTATGTGCTGGTGCAGGTCACGGTGCGTCGCCGCGACAATGCGTACATTGGCACGGACGGCCGCTATTCCGCCGACCCGCGCAAACTCGCCCTCCTGAAGCACCCGCAAAAGCCGTGTTTGCGCGTCCATCGGCATGTCGCCGATCTCGTCCAGAAACAGCGTGCCGCCCTCGGCCTGCTCGAACTTTCCGATGCTGCGTGACGCCGCGCCGGTGAAAGCTCCTTTTTCGTGACCAAACAATTCCGATTCAATCAGATCGCGCGGAATCGCAGCCATGTTGAGCGCCACGAATGGGCCACTGCGACGCTTGCCGTAGTCGTGCAGCGCCCGGGCAACGAGTTCTTTCCCGGTGCCGGACTCGCCCGTGATAATGACGGTCAAATCGGTCTGCATCAGGCGCGCCATGATGCGGTAGACATCCTGCATCGCTGCAGAACGGCCAATCAGCGGCAGGCGTTCCGCCTCGTCGTCAACGCCCGGCGCGCGCACCCGCCGCTTCGACTGGTCAAGCGCCCGCGCCACCACCGCGGTGAGCTCGTTCAGGTCAAACGGCTTGGGCAAATATTCATAGGCCCCCCGTTCCGCCGCCGTGATTGCGGTCATAATGGTGTTTTGCGCACTCATCACAATGACCGGCAGGTCGGACCGCAGTTTCTTGATGCGTGGCAAAAGGTCGAATGCGTTCTCGTCCGGCATGACCACATCGGAAATGACCAGGTCGCCGGATCCGTCCGCAATCCAGTGCCACAAGGTGGCGGCGGTGCCGGTTGAGCGCACCGTGTAACCAAGACGGGTCAGGGCCTGGCCCAGCACCGTACGTATCGCGGCGTCATCGTCGGCAATAAGGATGGTTTGTCCGGTCATGTGGCAACCGCCTTCAGCGCCAGGTCGCCATCGTCTTCATGATCGTTTCCAGCGGCTGCGCCCTGATACATTGGCAGAAGGATCCGGAACGTCGTCCACTCCCCTTCCACTTCACATTCGATGACACCGCCATGGTCCCGGACCACCTTGGCGACCAGAGCCAGGCCTAGTCCCTTGCCCGCGGCCTTGGTCGATACGAAAGGTTCAAACAAATGCTGCCTGAGGTCGTCGGAAATTCCCGGACCATTGTCGCGAACACAGCACTCCAGCGGCAATGACACCCGTTCGCTCGACCCCGGCGCCGTCATTCTGATGCCGCGCCGGAATGCCGTCGACAGGACAATCTCTCCATCCCCCCCGGCAGCCTCTATGGCTTCGGCGGCATTCTTGACCAGGTTCAAGAACAACTGGATCAACAGGTCACGGCTACCTGGAACCGGTGGCAAAGAGGGGTCGTAGTTTTCGGTCAACTTGATCGACTTCGCAAACCCGGTGGCCGCAATGGATTTCACGCGGTTGAGCACCACGTGGATATTGACCGGTTCGACCGCCAACGGCCGCTCGTCGGAAAACACTTCCATCTGATCCACAAGCGCACAGATACGATCCGACTCGTCGCAGATCAGGCGCGTCAACTCGCGGTCCTCATCGGACGCCGAGCCTTCGAGCAACTGCGCCGCGCCGCGAATGCCGGACAACGGATTCTTGATCTCGTGCGCCAGCATCGACGCCATACCGGAAACCGACCGGGCGGCTCCGCGGTGAGACAGTTGACGGTCAATCGTATGCGCCATGGACCGCGGCTGGAACATGATCAGGATCCCGCCAGTCACTTCCGGCACCGGCGCCACCTGAAGATCGACGGTGCGCCTGCCTCCGGTCCGCGGCGTTCCGACATCCACCGAATACTCATTGATCGGCGTCTCATTCTGCCGGGTCTGCCACACCAGCGTCAGGAGCGGGCTTGAGAACGGCACCAGATCATCGAGCTTCGTCCTCAGGAGGACAGACGCGCCGGTCTGAAAAAACACCTCCGCGGCGACATTTGCAAAACAGATCGCGTTCAGGGCGTCGATCATCACCACCGGATTGGGCAGCGCGTTCAAAATAGCGTCCGACCGCATCGACCCGGCTGATGTGTGAATGTCCGATGCAACCTTGGCCATCATGCCGCCATCTGCTCGCCCGCGAAGCGGTAAAAGTCGTCTATGCCGCGCCGGACTTCGGCCACATCATCTTGCTGACACAGGCGCCGGCGCCACGTGCGAATATCTTCGGCTGAAAGCCGCGCACCTGCGTCCGCCGCCTGCTCGACATACCAGCCCAGATGCTTGCGCGCGCAGCGAACACCGAGCTCGCACCCATAATGCAGGAGCATCTCTTCGTAGTGCTCCTGCACCAGATCGCGTTGTGCCGCCAACTCCGGCGTCTCTGCGGGCTGGCATTTCAGCCCTGCCGACAGAACCCCCGGCAACCACGGCCTGCCGTAGGCCCCTCTTCCGACCATGACACCATCGGCGCCGGACCTGGCCAGCATCGTTTCGGCGTCATGGAGGCAACGCACATCTCCATTTGCGATGACGGGAATGGAAACCGCCCGCTTCACCCTGGAAATTGCCGCCCAGTCCGCATTTCCGGTAAAGAACTGACAGCGGGTCCGGCCATGCACCGTCACCATCCGCACCCCTGCCATCTCGGCACGGCACGCGAGTTCGTCCGCATTGAGGGACGTTTCGTCCCAACCCAGACGCATCTTCAGCGTGACCGGCACGGTCACGGCCGCAACGGTCGCTTCAATGAGTTTCAGGGCATGATCGAGATCACGCATCAGCGCGGAACCGGACAGACTGCCGGTCACCTGCTTGGCCGGACATCCCATATTGATGTCGACAATGTCAGCCCCCATGGCTTCGGCCATGCGCGCGGCTTCCGCCATCCAGTGCGCTTCGCGGCCCGCCAGTTGAACGACGAACGGAAACACCGAGGCCGCGCATTTCGCGCGGCGCACGACATCCTCACGCCGACCCACCAGATCTGCGCTTGCCACCATTTCCGTAACCACGAGGCCGGCACCGGACCGCGCCGCGAGCTTTCGGAACGGCGCATCCGTGACCCCCGACATCGGAGCCAGAAAGACGCGGTCGCTGATCTCGAGGTCGCCTACTCGTATGCTCATTTTTTAAGCAACTTCCAGACTAGCCCAAAGAAAGTGCAACTTGCCCCAACCGACCGCACCGATCAACCCCTTTTGTCCCTTGCCGCGCTTGGGGAGATGCTGATAAAGCTCTGATCGCGTGGCACAACAGCCCTCCAAAAAAGCCTTGCACACAATGGTTACAGCAGCAGTCATCGTTGCCGCCGGGCGCGGAACCCGCGCCGGTGGAGACGTGCCGAAACAATATGCCGATCTCAATGGCAAGGCGGTGCTTGCGCACACGGTGGCGGCCTTCGCGAACCATCCGGCGGTCGACCATGTGCAGGTGGTGATCCACCGCGACGACGAAATGGCTTTTGCCCGCGCCTGCGCCGACACCGCCATCTTGCCCCCGGTACCGGGCGGCGAAACACGTCAGGAATCGGTGATGGCCGGCCTTTCGGCCCTGGAAGTTCATAGCCCGCAATACGTTCTGATACATGACGCCGCCAGGCCCTTCGTAGACGCCGGCACCATTGACCGGGTCATCGGGGCTCTTGGCCAGTCCGATGGCGCCATACCGGCGCTGCCCGTAGCGGACACACTGAAGCGGGCCGAGAACGGACACATCTCGGACACCGTTGACAGAACCGGTCTATGGGCGGCGCAGACCCCGCAGGGCTTTCGCTACGACGCCATCATGGCCTCACATGCAAAGGCACGCGACGCCGGGCGGAACGATCTCACCGACGATGCCGCGGTCGCCGAATGGAGCGACCTGCGGGTTGCGATCGTGGACGGCAGCGCCGAAAACCGCAAACTCACCACATCCGCCGACATCGAGGAGGCACAGCGCAGAATGAACACCGGCAATGCGGCGAACCAGACCGACATTCGCGTCGGACACGGCTACGACGTGCATGCCTTCGAACCGGGCAACCACGTCATACTGTGCGGCGTGAAGGTGCCACATGAAGCGAAACTCAAAGGCCACTCGGACGCCGATGTCGGCCTCCATGCCCTGACCGACGCCATATTCGGGGCGCTTGGAGACGGCGACATCGGGCAGCATTTCCCGCCGAGCGATCCGCAATGGAAGGGCGCCGCGTCCGATATCTTTCTGAAAGCCGCGGGCGCCGAAGTCGCGAAACGTTCCGGTGCGATCGCCAATGTCGACGTGACCCTGGTCTGCGAGGCCCCCAAGATAGGCCCGCACGCCCAGGCCATGCGGGCGTCGGTCGCAAAGATCCTGGACCTTTCCATGGACCGGATCAGCGTCAAGGCGACCACCAGCGAACAGCTTGGTTTCACCGGCCGTCGCGAGGGCATTGCCGCTTACGCGACGGCCACCATTCGCCTGCCCCTGTAACGCCGGGAGCCCCTACGCAATGTTTTCCGACGAACTCAGTTCTCTGGCGACAGACGTTCTCGACCGCTGCCGCGATCTCGGACTGTACTTGACGACCGCGGAGTCCTGCACCGGCGGACTGATCGCCGGCTGCCTTACCGAAATCGCCGGATCGTCCGACGCATTCGGATACGGGTTTGTCACGTATTCGAACGTTGCGAAGATGGATCTTCTGAACGTGCCCGCCGACATGCTTGATGTGAATGGCGCCGTCAGCGAACAGGTCGCCCGCGCCATGGCCGAAGGCGCCCTTGAGCGCGCCGGCGCGGACATCGCAATTTCGGTGACCGGCATCGCCGGTCCAGGCGGCGGCAGCGCGGAAAAGCCGGCCGGCCTCGTGCACATGGCCTGCGCCCGGTCGGGACACCCCACGTTGCATGAGCGCTGCCTGTTCGCAGACCGGAGCCGCGGCAAGGTGAGAGAACTGACCGTTCTCAGCGCGTTGAAGCTGGCGCTCCGGCAGCTCGGGGTCTCCGCCCTGGCCTAACCCGAGACGGACCGTAGACGTCGGCGGCGCGCTGGCGGAAGGCCGCCGCGAGCTTCTCGAAAACCCGTTTGTAGACCCGGTTCATGACCACCTGCAGAGGCCAGTGGCGCATCTCATACTCGATTGAGAACAGGACGTCGCATCTGCCTCCATCGGCCTCCTGAAACTCCCAGAGGTTTGCAAGCTGGCGAACCGGCCCGGTCTCCGACCTCGCGGAGATGGCCAACTTCTCCCGGTCGATATGGACCAGGCTTTCGAATGTGCCGCCCAGACCGGTTCTGGGGTGGAGCACTTCCACTGTCGCCGTCAGTTCTTCGCGCCCGTCTTCCAAGTCCCGCCGGCCTGTCACCACGGAGCGCTCGCAGAGCGGCATGAACTCGCGGTAGCTTTCGACATCCGCGACCAGATCAAACATCTGCTGCGCTGAGTAAGGCAGCCGTTCGGTGGTCTTGTAGCTGTTCATGTGGCGACGGCGGTCAGCTTCCAAGTTTCGCCAGACGCGCGGCACGCAGGCGCTGGAAATCGTCCCCAGCATGATGGGACGACCTGGTCAACGGGCTCGAGGACACCAGCAAGAACCCCTTTGAATAAGCAATCGTTTCGTAGGACTTGAATTCCTCAGGCGTGACGAAGCGGTCAATCGGATGATGCTTACGAGACGGCTGGAGATACTGGCCGATGGTCAGGAAATCGACCGATGCGGCACGCATGTCATCCATCACCTGAAGCACCTGCTCACGGGTCTCGCCAAGGCCCACCATCATGCCCGATTTCGTGAACATGGCGGCGTCGAGTTCCTTGACCTTCTGCAACAGGCGAAGGGAATGGAAATAGCGCGCGCCGGGCCTGACCGACAGATAGAGCCCTGGAACGGTTTCGAGGTTGTGGTTGAAAACGTCCGGCTTCGCCGCAACCACCGTTTCCACCGCACCATCCTTGCGCAGGAAGTCAGGTGTCAGCACCTCGATGGTTGTCTGCGGCGTGCGGGCCCTGATTGAACCGATCACCTCGGCGAAATGCCGGGCTCCGCCATCGGCGAGATCGTCCCTGTCAACCGAAGTGATCACCACATGGTTGAGCTTGAGCTGGGCCACCGCCGAAGCGACCTTCTCGGGTTCCCCGCCATCGAGCGCTTCGGGCAGGCCGGTGCGCACATTGCAGAAGGCGCAGGCGCGGGTGCACGTATCACCCATGATCATGAAAGTCGCGTGCCGCTTAGACCAGCATTCCCCGATATTCGGGCAGCCGGCCTCCTCGCACACCGTCACCAGACCGTTGTCGCGGACGATCTTGCGGGTCTCGTTATAGACCGGCGAGCCGGGCGCCTTGACGCGAATCCAATCGGGCTTGCGCAGCACCGGTGTATCCGGCCGGTGCGCCTTTTCGGGATGCCGCGGCCGCGCGGCGCTGTCGAGAACGGTGACCATGAAGCGTCTTTTCGCCTATCTGCTTTTGATGAACCGAAGGCCCCAGATGAGCACCACGGCCCCGACTGTCGCCACCACCAGCTGGCCGATCAGGCCATAGGCGGCAATACCAAGCAACCCGGCAAGAAAGCCGCCGATCACCGCGCCGACAACGCCCACTATGAGATTTGTCAGGAGATCGCTTTTGGAGCCCATGATCTGCGCCGCGATAAAGCCGGCAACAAGGCCGATTATGATCCAGTAAATGATGCCCATCGTGTCCTATCTCCTCTCCACCGCGCTATGGAGTTCTCAATCAGGTCCTTGGCCTGCGACTTCAACGGACCGTTCCCTAGAAGTGGATGACCCGGCCATAGGCGTCAAGTACCGACTCATGCATCATCTCAGATAAGGTCGGGTGTGGGAAGATCGTGTGCATGAGGTCCTCTTCGGTGGTCTCAAGCCCCATGGCCACCACGAAACCCTGGATGAGCTCGGTGACTTCCGCGCCGACCATATGCGCCCCCAGCAGCTGGCCGGTCTTGGCATCGAACACGGTCTTGACCAGGCCGTCCGGTTCGCCGAGTGCAATCGCCTTGCCGTTGCCGACAAAGGGAAACTTGCCGACCTTCACCTCGTGCCCGGCCGCCTTGGCGGTCGCCTCGGAGAGCCCGACACTTGCCACCTGCGGATGGCAGTAAGTGCAGCCAGGGATCTTCAGGGCATCGAGCGGATGCGAATCGAGTCCGGCGATCTTTTCGATACACACCACACCTTCGTGTTCCGCCTTATGCGCCAGCATGGGCGGACCGGCAACATCGCCGATGGCGTAGACCCCGGGCTCGTCGGTGCGTCCGAAACCGTCCGTGACGATGGTGCCTCGGTCGGTCTTGATTCTGGTGCTCTCCAGGCCGATGTCTTCGATATTGCCCTGGACGCCGACAGCCGAGATGACCCGGTCGGCAGTGATCTCCTGTGTCTCGCCCTTGGCGGTCTCGATGGTTGCGGTCACCGCGTCAGCTGCCTTCTTGACGCCGGTCACCTTGGCGCCGGTCAGGATTTTCATGCCCTGCTTTTCCATCTGCTTGCCGGCAAGTTTTGAGATTTCCGCGTCTTCCACCGGCATGATCCGGTCAAGCACTTCGACAACCGTCACCTCCGCCCCCATGGTGAGGAAGAACGAGGCAAACTCGATGCCAATGGCGCCCGACCCGATCACCAGCAGCGATTTCGGCATGGTCTCGGGCACAAGCGCCTCGAAGTAGGTCCAGATCAGCTTGCCGTCCGGCTCGATGCCGGGCAGCGCCCGCGGCCGCGCTCCGGTCGCGACAATCACATGTTTTGCCGTGAAGGTTCCGACCGCCGCGCCGTCCTTAGTCACGTCGACCTTGCCGGGGCCGGCGAGCTTTCCGCGCCCGTCGATCACCGTCACCTTGTTCTTTTTGAGCAGGTGCCCGACGCCCTGGTTGAGCCGGCCTGAAACCTGGCGTGATCGCTTTACGACGGCGGCGAGATCGAATCCCGGATTTTCAACAGTCAGGCCGTAGTCACCGGCGTTCTGCATGTAGTGGTAGATCTCGGACGTGCGCAAAAGCGCCTTGGTTGGAATACAGCCCCAGTTCAGGCATATGCCGCCGAGATGCTTTTCCTCGACGATAGCCGTCTTCATGCCGAGTTGCGCCGCCCTGATCGCGGTGACGTAGCCGCCGGGTCCCGCGCCAACGATAAGGACATCAAAAGAAGTATCGGCCATGAGAAATCGCCTTCAGGTTCCAGGGTTCAATAGGGAGCGCACCGCGGGGGCAAGGCCTGCGCCAAGCGCCCGCGTGCTCTCCGCATCCAGATGACAACCATCTATGGGACTTGCCTGCGCCAGGGGCGCTGCATCGGCGCTGATGCATCCGCGCTCGGTTGCGACACGCTCATAGAGACCACTGAGTTTTTTGGACTCTGCTATCGCGGCGCCGAAATACTCCCCATAGTCGGGCTCATTCTCCGCTTCGCGCAGATGCGGCGGCGCCACAAGCAGCACATCCGGGCTCCGCGCTCCACGGGTATAGGGATGGTGCTGAACGATTTCGACCAGGCGGTCGATCCCGAGCATCGCCTCGAAGGCGCGCCCGCCGTAACAGAAATTGAGATCGTTGGTGCCAAGCATGATGATCACAAGGTCCAGCGGCGTATGGGCTTCCAGCAATCCCGGCAGATGATCGGCGCCGTTCCGGTGCGGCGAGAACCGGTCGTCGTGCACGGTCGTGCGGCCGTTGAGGCCATTCTCGATGACCCGCACGCCATCACCCAGTTCCCGTTCCAGTACATTCGGCCAGCGGTCCTCGAAAGCGTGCCTGTCATCGCTCCCCGGCACCGCGCCCCAGGTCAGACTGTCTCCAAACGCCAGCACTGTTTTCATGACGCCTGACCCAACAAAAGCAAAACCGGCAACCCTAGACCAGCATCATGCCGGGTTCTTCGACGAACCCTTTGAAGGCATCTAGCAACTGCGCGCCAAGAGCACCGTCGACCGCCCGGTGATCGCACGACAGAGTGGCCGACATCATCGTGCGCACCACGATGTCATTGCCGACGACGACGGGTTTCTTCACCCCTGCCCCCACGGCGATGATCGTTGCGTGCGGCGGGTTGATGACCGCGGAGAAGTGGCTGATGCCGAACATGCCGAGATTGGAGACCGCCGTCGTGCCGCCCTGATACTCATGCGGCGCCAGGCGGCGCTTGCGCGCGCGCCCCGCCAGATCCTTCATCTCGTTTGAGATCTCTGCGAGCCCCTTGGTTTCAGCTGCCCGGATCACCGGCGTAAACAACCCGCCTTCGACCGCCACCGCGACACCGACATCAGAGTGCGCGTGCTTGAGCATACCGCTGCCCGTCCAGGTCACATTGGCGTCCGGCACGCGCTGCAACGCCTGCGCCAGAGCCTTGATGATGAAGTCATTGACCGACAGCTTGTACGTCGGCTTGCCGTCGGCATCCTTCGGTGCGCGGTCGTTAAGCCCGGCCCGAAGCGAAAGAAGGCTGTCCAGCGCGCATTCGACGGTGAGGTAGAAATGCGGAATGGTCTGTTTCGAAAGCTGCAGGCGTTCGGCAATGATCTTGCGCATGCCGTCATGCGGAGCCACCTCGTAGGTACCCGCCTCGAACATCGCCGCGATCTGCTCGTCCGACGGCGCCATGGCCACCGGCGCGGACGCGGCCGGAGCCGCTGCCGCCTTCGGCACGCCGTCAACAAGCGCTTTTTCGATATCGCGCTTGACGATGCGTCCGCGCGGGCCCGAACCGGACAACAGCCCGAGATCGATACCGTTCTGCTGCGCCAGCCGTTTGGCGAGCGGGCTGGCGATCACGCGGCCGCCCTGGCCGTTTGCCTTTGCCGGCGCGGCTTGCGCAGGCGCTGCGGCGGGCGCCGGCGCCGTTGCAGGGGCGGCAGCAGCAGACGCGGCCTGCGGTGCATCGGCGGCTGCGGGGGCTGGCGTTGCCGACAGGGACGCGGCATCGATGGCGGAAGCATCCTCGCCTTCGTCGAGCAGCACCGCGATCAGGGCATTGACCTTGACGTCCTCGGTGCCTTCGGCAACCAGGATCTTGCCCACGACACCCTCGTCGATGGACTCAACCTCCATGGTCGCCTTGTCGGTTTCAATCTCGGCGATAACATCGCCGGATGTCACCGTGTCTCCTTCCTTGACGTGCCACTTGGCAAGCGTTCCCGATTCCATTGTGGGAGACAGCGCGGGCATGAGTATCTGTGTGGTCATCGGCTGGCTCCCTCACACATAGAGGACACGTTTGGCCGCATCGACCACGTCCTGGACACTTGGCAGTGCCAGTTTTTCAAGGTTGGCCGCATAGGGCATCGGCACGTCCTTGCCCGAAACCCTCTGCACCGGTGCATCGAGATCGTCGAAGGCCTGATCCATGACAACGGCGGCAATCTCGGCTCCGATACCGCAAACGCTCCAGCCCTCTTCGATGGTCACCAGCCGGTTGGTTTTCCGTACCGAGGCGATAATCGTGTCCGTGTCCATCGGGCGCAGGGTCCGCAAATCGATCACTTCTGCCGAAATGCCCTCCCCTGCCAGCGCGTCTGCCGCCGCCAGCGTGTAGGACAGGCCGTGCGAAAAAGACACCATGGTGACATCTGCGCCTTCCCGCAGCACTTTCGCCTTGCCGAGCGGAACCAGCCAGTCATCCATCTGGGGCACATCGAAGGAATGCCCGTAAAGGATTTCGTTCTCCAGGCAGATAACCGGATTGGCATCGCGGATCGCCGACTTCAGGAGACCCTTTGCGTCGGCGGCGGAATAGGGTGCGATCACCTTCAGACCCGGAACCGAACTGTACCAGGCAGAATAGTCCTGGCTGTGCTGCGCGCCGACCCTTGCCGCCGCCCCGTTCGGCCCACGGAACACAATCGGGCATCCCATCTGGCCGCCGGACATATAGAGTGTCTTGGCAGCGGAATTGATGATGTGATCCATCGCCTGCATGGCGAAGTTGAAGGTCATGAACTCGACCACCGGCCGCATGCCGCCGAAGGCGGCACCGACCCCGACGCCGGCAAAGCCGTGTTCGGTAATCGGCGTATCGATCACCCGCTTGCCGCCGAATTCGTCGAGCAGTCCCTGGGTCACCTTGTAGGCGCCCTGGTACTCGGCGACTTCCTCGCCCATGACGAACACGGCATCGTCGCGCCGCATTTCCTCAGCCATGGCGTCGCGCAGGGCGTCGCGCACAGTGGTCGATACCAGTTCTGTGCCTTCCGGCACTTCAGTGTCTGAGGGAACCGTTATGACCGCGGGGGCTGCCGGCGCGGGCGCGCCGCCGCTCGGTTCCGGCGTGGCCGTTTCGGCGGCTGCCGGTGCTGGCGGTGCGGCTGCAGGAGCAGCGGCCGCATCAATCGACGACGCGTCTTCGCCATCTTCCAGCAGCACCGCTATCGGCACGTTGACCTTGACGTTTTCGGTGCCTTCTTCGATCAGGATTCTGCCGATGCGCCCCTCGTCGACCGCTTCGACCTCCATGGTCGCCTTGTCGGTCTCGATTTCCGCTATGACGTCTCCGGACGTCACATTGTCACCTTCCTTGACCAGCCATTTTGCAAGCTTGCCTTCTTCCATGGTCGGAGAAAGCGCTGGCATGAGTATCTGAGTCGGCATGCGATCCCCTCCCCCTTACGCGTCTACAAGAATGTCGGTCCACAGTTCGGACGGATCGGGCTCCGGATCGACCTGCGCAAACTCGGCGGCCTCGGCCACGACTGCCCGGATGCCCTTGTCAATGTCCTTGAGCGCGTCCTCACCCATATCGCCGCTTGCCAAAAGACGTTGGCGCACTTGCTCGATCGGGTCATGCTCCTGGCGCATCTTCTGCACCTCTTCCTTGGTGCGGTACTTGGCGGGATCGGACATCGAATGGCCGCGGTAGCGGTAGGTCATCATCTCCAGGATCATCGGCCCCTTGCCGGCCCGGCAATGGGCAACCGCCCGGTCGCCGGCGGCCTTGACGGCGCGGACATCCATACCGTCGACCTGTTCGCCGGGAATTCCGTAGACCGAGCCCCGGTTATAGAGTTCTTCCGACTTTGCCGCGGCCCGGGCAACCGATGTGCCCATGGCATAGCGGTTGTTTTCGATGATGTAGATCACCGGCAGCCCCCACAGGGACGCCATGTTGAAACTCTCGTAGACTTGCCCCTGGTTCGTTGCACCCTCACCGAAATAGGTAAGACTGACCCGGTCGGTGCCACGCAGTTTGTTGGAGAAGGCCAGTCCCGTCCCGAGCGGAACCTGAGCGGCGACGATACCGTGCCCGCCATAGAAGTTCTTCTCACGGCTGAACATATGCATCGAGCCGCCCTTGCCCCTGGAATAGCCGCCGCGACGCCCGGTCAACTCCGCCATCACCCCCTTGGGATCCATCCCGCAGGCCAGCATGTGACCGTGATCGCGGTAGGATGTGATGACCTGATCGCCTTCGCCGATGGCCATCTGCATGCCGACCACAACCGCTTCCTGGCCGATATAGAGGTGGCAGAAACCACCGATCACGCCCATGCCGTACAATTGACCGGCCTTTTCCTCGAACCGGCGGATCAACAGCATCTGATTGTAGGCTTCGCGCTCTTCTTCCGCGGTGAAGTCGGGAACGGCAGCGCTGGATTTGGCTTTTTTGGATGTACCCGATTTGGCGGTGGCTGAGGCCGTTTTATCGGCGCCCGCCTTTTTGGTTGTGGCCATAAGGTTCTTTCCCGGAACAATAACTGCAAAAATCACAATACCGGAACAGGGAACCGAACACCAGTCGATACGGCGGTAGAAAAGCTCTGTTAAAGATATGATTTACAAAGAGAAAATACGTCTTAACTTAAATAAAGCTATAAATGCCACGTTCCGGCTTTGACGCTCAGTCCGCGGGCCGCAAAATCACCAAATCGTTCGGATGGGCGAAATTCAGCGACGAGCGGGCACTCTCGTCCAGCATATCGGGATCGAGGCTTTCCGGCAGCATGAGCGAGATCCGATGCTCCAGCGCCGCCTTTTCGCGCTCCAGCGCTTCGAGTTCTGCGCGAAGCGACACAAGCTCCGCATTCACGCGATGCGATGCGTTCAGTCCATGCTTGCCGTGGATCCCGTGATAGCCGAAATAGCCAAGCAGCATCAGGCTCAGAAACATTGCAAAAAGCTGGGTGCGTATGCGACGCATTGCGGCTTGCCGGTGCTTTCAGTGTGATCTCACCAGCTAAACGGCTGCGGGTAAATATTCCCTTACGGCCGCCTCTGTCTGGCGATCGCCTATTTCATCACGCCGCGGCCCGCATAAACCGCCTGCCCGCCGAGTTCTTCCTCGATGCGTATCAGCTGATTGTATTTGGCAAGCCGTTCCGAGCGCGCCAGCGAGCCGGTCTTGATCTGCCCGCAATTGGTCGCCACCGCGAGGTCGGCGATGGTCGCGTCCTCGGTTTCACCGGAACGGTGCGACATCACCGCCGTATAGGCCGCCTTGTGGGCCATTTCCACCGCCTCCAGCGTCTCGGTCAGTGAGCCGATCTGGTTGACCTTGACGAGGATTGAATTCGCCGTGCCGCGCTCAATCCCCGTGGCCAGACGTTTCGGGTTGGTCACAAACAGATCGTCGCCGACCAGTTGCACCTTGTCTCCGATGGCATCGGTCAGGGCTTTCCATCCGTCCCAGTCATCTTCGGCCATGCCGTCTTCGATGGAGACAATCGGATAGGCCTCGGTCAGCTCCTTGAGATATGCCGCCATGGCATCGCCGTCGAGCGTCTTGCCCTCCCCGGTCATGTTGTAGACACCGTCGGCGAAGTATTCGGTTGCCGCACAATCGAGCGCCAGGCAGACATCGTCGCCAGGCTTGTAGCCGGCGGCCTCCACCGACTTCATGATGAAGTCGAGCGCATCAATCGTTGACGACAGGCCCGGTGCGAAGCCTCCCTCATCGCCGACATTCGTGTTGTGGCCGGCCTCGCTCAGTCCTTTCTTGAGCGTATGGAACACTTCCGCACCGATCCGCACCGCTTCGCTGAAAGTGTCCGCTCCGACGGGCATGACCATGAATTCCTGAATGTCGATGGGATTGTCCGCGTGGGCACCGCCATTGACGATGTTCATCATGGGAACGGGAAGCACGTGCGCGCCGACCCCGCCGACATACCGGTAAAGCGCGAGCCCGGCGCTTTGTGCCGACGCCTTTGCAACCGCGAGTGAAACCCCAAGAATGGAGTTGGCGCCCAGGCGGGCCTTGTTGTCGGTCCCGTCCAGCTCGATGAGCGTGCCATCGATCAGAATCTGGTCTTCCGCATCGAAGCCGCCAATGGCATCGGCAATCTCGCCGTTCACCGCCGCGACCGCATTGGTCACGCCCTTGCCGAGATAACGCGCCTTGTCGCCGTCCCGCAGCTCGACCGCCTCATGCGCGCCGGTCGATGCGCCAGACGGCACCGCAGCACGCCCGAACGCACCGTCTTCGAGAAGAACATCCACTTCGACGGTGGGGTTGCCGCGCGAATCGAGAATCTCGCGCGCCGTGATATCGATAATTGCCGTCATCTGCCTGCCGTCCAACTGCCATTGAAGGTTGCGGCATCTAATAGCCTTGCACGGCTCATGTGGGAAGCGGCTTTCCGTCGCGCGATCACGCGGTGTCCATCGGCCCCGATGTTCACGGGGCCGCGGAATGTCCGGCCCCGGCTGACGCGAGATGACTGCGCGCGAACCATATCAACAGCACCGCGCGTACGGCGGCATAGACGCAAGAGGCAACTCCTGCGCCGGTCAATCCAATCTGCATCACCAGCAGGTAGAGCAGAACCAGGTAGACCAAAACCGACACCACCCGCGTGATGACTGTCACCCTCACGCGGCCGATGGAAACCAGAAGCGGCTCAAGCGGAAACGTGCAGATGTTGATCGCCCCAGCCAGAGCGAGGAACACCATCACGCCATAGGCCACTTCGAAACCCGGCCCGAACACCACCAGAATGAGCCATTCGCCGAGCAGAACGAGGCCGATGAACACGGAAATGGAGGCGGCTCCGGCCACCAACAGGGTACGCCACACCATCTGGCCTCGTGCCGCCACATGATCGCGTGCGGTCAGGCGGGCCAGTTCGGGATAGATCGCCGGCGTAAGGAAGGCCCGGTTCGGCTTTATCAGGAGATCGGCCAGATGAAGTGCGACACGGTAGAGCCCCGAGGCGGCCGGTCCGATCAGCCAGCCCACACCCAGCATGCCGGCATGCTTGTCGACCACCGCCAGCGTGGCATTCGCGCTGGTCCCGAATGCGAAGCGCCAGACGTCGCCGTTTGACGCAAGCGGCGACTTGAGGTTGACGCCAAAGTCTTTCAGAAGCCCGCGAACGTACAACTGCCGCCAGGCCATAACATGAAGGACCGAACGTCCGGCAACCGTTGCACCGAGCCACAGCCACAAAAAGGCCTCCAGGCCTCCCCCGGCCAGAAACAGGCCAACCGTTCCGACCAGGCGGACCACAGGGGCAACCGTCGTTTGAACGGCGATAAGGTCGAAGCGGTCGACCAGCCGCAGCATGCCGTTTGCGCCTCCGGTGCTGATCAGGAACACAACGCTGAGAGAAAATATACGGGCCGGTTGCTCCAGTTCGCCGGGCACATCGAAGACATTCATGGCTGCCATGAGCCCGGCGAGCACCACCGCAAGACCCAGGACCGAGCCGATCAGGTCGAGCAGCAGCGTGAAATTCAGAACCTCGTGCAGGCCTCTGCGGTCACCGGCTTCAAACGGCGCCGTACCGTAGCGCAGCACCACCTGCCACGAATCGAACCTCGCTATTTCCGACACGGCAACGACCAGTCCGTTCAGGATGATCAGCATTCCGAAATCAGTGACGCCCAGGCTGCGCGCGGCAAGCGCCATGTAGGCAATCGACAGGATCCCCTGCGCCGTCTTGCCCAATAGCAAAACCCCGGCACTTTTGAGCGGCGTCAGCCAGCTGGATGTCGAAGATATTTGCAACAGTTGCCCGTCTTTGGAAGCTTACGCGACCGTGGCACCGCAACGCGTAACCAAACAGCGCCCACCTGCATCTATGTATGCGATGCAGCACCTGACTTACAATCCCCGTTCACATCGCACGGCAACCGGAGGCACGGCGAGAGAAACTCACGCGGATGATGACAGAATTGAAAAACCGTGAATTGCCGCATGCGGCGCGTCTCCCCAACTAGGTTCTGCGGTCATCATCATGATGATGACCGCAGAACCTAGTCCGAGAACTCATGTGCGCGTCGCAAAGTATGCTGGCCGTCGCACGACCATGTCGATACCTCCAGCCACCGGGGACCCTATTGCAAACGGTATGTATGGAGATGCGACAGACGTATGCCTGCCCGGCAGTTGCCGCAATGCTCTTTATGATTAACTCAAATTCCACCACCGGCGCACCGTGCCGGCGAATTTCAGATAAAATGACACTCTGGAGGACAAGTCACACACCGCAGAATATGTCACTTGGATCAAAACCACAGGGCATTCAAAACCGTATGATGTTCATGCAGTTGACCGTAAGCGCACACGACCGCTCAGTCTCAGAGGTATATCAGGACGGGCCCACGGATGCTTGAAGACTTCGACACCTGCAACGAAGGCATCTCCGTCGAAACGGAAGTTTGCATCATCGGTGCCGGTGCGGCGGGAATCACTCTCGCCCGTCAAATGGTGGCTGCCGGAATTGAAGTCTGCGTGCTGGAAAGCGGCGGCACCGACTATGAGTCCACGGTCCAGGACATGGCGGAGGGAACCTCCATCGGTTACCCTTATTACCCGCTTGTCGATTCCAGATTGCGCTTTTTTGGCGGCACGACATCGATCTGGGGCGGCCGTGTCGCTCAACTCGACCGCATCGACTTTGACCGTCGCAGCTGGATACCGCACTCGGGCTGGCCGTTCGAGAAATCAGCCCTCGCACCATATTATGCGCGCGCGCAGCGTCAGCTGGATGTCGCCGAAATATACGGTTCTGACAATATGGCGGAACAACTGGGCCATCACTCCGAGCCGTTCGATTCACGTTTGCTGCGCGCCGCATTCTGGCAGTTCGACGAACAGTCCGAGCGTTTCACGATCCGTCGGTGCGCAGATCTGGTCAACGCGCCGAATGCCAGGATCCTGTTGCATGCGACCGTCGTCAACATCCAGTCGAATCCCGCCGGAACGGCAATCGAAGGGGTCAGGATCGCCAATCTGCGCGGCGGGCGCGGAACCATTGCGGCCAAGGCTTACGTGCTGGCAGCGGGTGGAATGGAAAATCCACGCCTCCTGCTTTCATCCAACGATGTCCAGAAGAACGGGCTGGGAAACACGAACGATCTGGTCGGCCGCTTCTTTATGGAACACCCACGCGCACGCGGCGCCCATGTTCGCTCGCAGAGGATCGGACAGCTGCTCGACATGTTCCCGCGGCTCCAGCGCCACGGAGGTCACCGCTATGCCGCACTGCTGCGCGGCTCGGAGGCTTTGCAGGAACGCGCAGGCCTTCTCAACACCTCCCTCAGCCTGTCGGTCCGCCAGCACGCCGACGACAGGCTGGTTCTGCACAAACGCGTCTATCGCACACTCAAGGAACGGCTGCCGCCCAACCGGCTCGGCCGGTCGCTGTGGCTTCTGGTCCGACAGGGTTCCGTGCGGGCCCGCGAGCGTTTCAAGCACCTGTATCGCTGGAACTCTGTGAACCGCAACCATGACAATGTTTACGTTGTCGTCCGGGCCGAGCAGGCGCCCAATCCGGACAGCCGCGTCACCCTGACCGGGGAGACCGATGCCCTGGGAATGCCCAGGCTGGCGCTCGACTGGCGTTTCAGCGATGTCGACAAGCGCACCGTGTCGACCCTGATGTCGGTTTTTGACCAGGAACTGCGCCGCTGCGATCTTGGACACCTTGAAACCAGCCCATGGCTGTCGGATGGCGGCCCGGTCTGGGAGACGGATCCGCTTATCAGCAACCATCCGATTGGCGGCTATCACCACATCGGTACAACACGCATGGCGTCGAGCCCGCGTCACGGCGTGGTGGACGCCCACTGCCGGGTGCACGGCCTGAACAACCTGTACGTCGCCGGCAGTTCGGTGTTCCCGACCGGTGGTTGGGCCAACCCCACCTTGACCATACTGGCGCTCGCACTGCGATTGGCCGATGAGCTTGAAAAGACCGTTGGCCGGCCCGCCGCAGGCGGCCGCGCGGCCACGGGCGCAAGGGCCGGCACAAATCCAGGCGGACAAGCCTCTCCTTCGCGGGCCGCAATGATCGATGCCAGGTCGTCGCAAGGCTGAGTCCGAGGCTGTCGATCCCGATCAGGCGGGACACATGCCACATTCGGGACGTGCAGAGGGCTTGCGCTGAGGCGTCCAGGCAGCTATCAGCCCACCCATGACAATGGACACCAGCGACCTCAAGCAACTGGGCGAACACACCGCCCTGCCCGCATCTCCGGAAGAAGCGATTCTCGAGCGCGTGGCGAACCCTCATGCCGATAGTCAGTATGTGACCCGCTTCACCTGCCCCGAGTTCACGTCATTGTGCCCGGTGACCGGCCAGCCTGACTTCGCCCACCTTGTGATCGATTACGTGCCGCATGAATGGCTGGTTGAATCGAAGTCGCTGAAGCTCTACCTCGGCGCATTCCGCAATCACGGCGCCTTTCACGAGGACTGCACGGTGGGCATCGGCAGGCGTCTGAATGGCCTTCTCGAGCCGCACTGGCTTCGCATCGGTGGTTACTGGTACCCGCGCGGCGGCATGCCGATCGATGTCTTCTGGCAAACCGGCGCTCCACCGAAAGACATCTGGCTGCCCGACACCGGCGTACCGCCATATCGCGGCCGCGGTTAGTCTGCCGACCCGCCAATGGTGCGCGCAAGAACGTAAAGGCACTCAAGCGCCGTCTGGCCGGCAAGCATCGCCGTCATGCCGTTTGCATCATGCGGCGGGCTTACCGTGTTGATGTCCACCGCAACGATGTTCAAGCCTTCAAGAGCGCGGATAATCTCGAATCCCTCCCGCGCCGAGATGCCGCCCCAGGTGGGGTTGCATACCGCCGGCGCGCAGGACGGATCATAGAAGTCCATATCCCAGCACAGATAGACCGGCTGGCCGCCGATCACCGATTTGACCTCCGCAATCACCTCGTCGAAACCCCGGGCGCGCATTTCGCCATCGGGAATGAGCCGGTACCCGAGTGATCTGGTGTGCTCGAACACGCTCGGTGTGGACACCGGGCCTCGTGCTCCAATGTGAAAGCTGCGTTCGGTATCGAAGACGCCTTGTGCCGCCGCATAGGTGAATGTGGTCCCTGTGGTGTGAGCGCCCTGTTCGGGAGGCGGGTAAGCATCCGTGTGGGCGTCGAAATGCAGGAGCACCAGGCCGTCATGACGCTTCGCAACGGCGCGTGCCTGGGGAAAGGACACCGAGCCGTCGCCACCGAAGCTGACGGGCACGGTGCCGGCACCGGTGATCTGCCCGAACGCCGTTTCGATGGCCTCCCATGATTTCTCGCGCTCGCCGGGCCAGACAACAACGTCACCGCAGTCGATTAGCCCGAGCGCCTCACGGATATCCAGTTTCGGCTGCATGGGATCGAATAAATCCAGGATCTCGCTGTGCTCGCGGATTGCACCGGGCCCGAGACGCGAGCCAACCCGCACTCGGGCCACTCCCATGTCGAACGGAACGCCGACGAGTGCTGCACGCGCTCCGTCAAGCACCATACTGTTCGGAAGGTCCAGGAAACCACGCACCGGGGTGAAGTACGCGCTGTCGAGATGTGTTGTTTCAGCCATTGCCCGAACTCCTGACTTATCCCGAACGGGACATCTGCATGACCATGCACGTGGTGGATCCGTGAGCGAGCAGACGGCCGTCGCCGTCGAGCAATCGCCCCTCGGAGGTCGCCATCCTGCGGCCGGTATGAATGGACGTGCCGATCGCACGCACGGTGCCGGTTGCCGCAGTCATCGCACGCACGAAATTCACCTTGAGCTCGACGGTGGTGTAGCTGACGCCAGCCTCCAGCATGGTCTCGACCGCGCATCCCATGCAGCTGTCGAGGATCGATGCCGCATATCCTCCGTGGACAATGCCTTGCGGGTTGTAGTGCTGCTCGCCGGGCACGCCCTCGAATACCACCCTGCCCTCGCCGACTTCCACGGGCCGAAACCCGACCAGGGCGCCATAAGGTGCAGAACGGCGGCCATCGATAATGGCGCGCAACCGGTCCACTCCGCTCAGATGCTCGCCATCCATCGCACAACTCCGGGCTTCTTCGAGCAGCTACGGCTCGACAAACTCAATATCAACGCCGAAGGCGTGCGAAGCGGGAATGCGGACCACCCCCGAGGACTGTTCCGCAACCATTCCACCTGCCTGAGTGCTGCGCATCGCGGCGCCGAGGTCTGTTACCTCGATAACCATCGCGCAAAACCTTGCGTCCGCCCCGGGCCCGGGGACACTGCTTGCGCCAAACGCATTCAGATAAGCATCCGGCGACATCACCCGAACCTCGCCTCGAGCGGTCGCCGCCCGCAGGCCGTAAGGCGTTTCCGTCACAGCATCGGTTCCCAGCAGGGCGCGGTAGAACTCCGCATAGTGGTGCGGGTCGTCCGCCACCATGACCGCCGCCCGAATGATCCGTGCCGTGTTTGCATGGGTCTGATACTCCGCCTTCCAGAAATACTGCGGCGCATGCTGCTGGCAGGTGAAGAACGCGGTGCCTGGCATATCGCGGTGGGTCACAAAGGCGAGTGAAAAGCCGACCGTTACCTCTTCTCCGCCGGGTAGCTTTGCAGTGCGCGAGAAATCGAACGGCTCATAAGTGTCAAGTTGCTTGAGCTTGAACTCCGCCTGGTCGGAACGCGCGTCATGACCCTCGAAGACAATCATCGAGCAGCCTTCACCGGCCTCGAGATAGGCCTTGTTGTGATGGGCGAAACTGAAATGTCCCGGCGCCGGCGGCGTGATGATGGATGCATCCGCAACACTGAGAAGTTCAATGAAGTTGCCATCCATCTGCACCAGACTGTTCGCCGTGCCGAACGGGTGTTGCGCCGGCGGTGTCAGGGTAAACCCGAGCCCCGCATAAAACGCCCGCGCCCGTTCCAGATCGTTGACGCACAGCACCAGGTGATCGATGCCGCGGTTCACTACGGTTTCTCCCGAGTGCGCCTGGTGGTGGTTCGGGCCGGCGTCGCGGACACCATCGCCTTCTCAAACCGCTCCATATCCTTGAAGTGCACGTCCTGCTGCGGGAACGGGATTTCAATACCCTCCTCTTTCAGGCGTCTGAAAATGGCGAAGCGCAGCTTGCTCAGGACGGTGAGCATCTCGTCGACATCGAAGATGTAGCACCGCAGTTCGAAGTCCAGCGAGCTGGCGCCGAAATCCTTGAAATAGACATATGGTCCCGGCGACCGCAGCACCATACTCTCTGCCTCGGCGATCTCAAGGAGGATTTCCTCGACCCGTTCCGGGTCTGAATCATAGGCAACACCGAGCGGAATCCTCAGTCGGCCCATCTTGTCGCGGTGCGTCCAGTTATGGACCGAACTGGTGATCAGCGTCGAATTCGGTACGATCACCGTTGAGCGGTCGAAGGTTTCGATCTCAGTGGACCGGACATTGATCTTGCGCACCGTTCCCTCATCACCGCCCACAATAATCCAGTCGCCGACGCGAATTGGACGCTCGGCCAGCAGGATCAGGCCGGACACGAAATTATTGACGATGCTCTGCAGGCCGAAACCGATGCCGACCGACAAGGCGCCGGCAACGATCGCGAGATTGGTAAAGTCCAGCCCGGCGTAGGACGCCGCAATCAGCGCGGCAATGATCACGCCGGCATAGCTGGCCGCCGTTCGAATCGAATCCCTGATGCCGCGGTCAAGTTTCGTGCGCCGCAGCATCCTCTGGTCGAGCCAGCGCACGATGAGCCGCGTCATCAGGAACACCAGGCCGAAGACCGCAACCGCAATCAGGATCGACGATGGTGAAATGGTGACATCGCCGACGCGGAAGCCGAAGAACGCCACCGTGAGCCAGCTCTTGAGGTCGATCCACGTCACTGTCCATTGCAACACAACGAGGGGGGCAACCAAAAGCAGCAGCACGACATCGGCAACGGTGATCAATACGAGACCAAGCCGCTCCACCGCCCGGGTGCTCATTGAAAAGGTCCGCCGGAGGAACCGGCCGAGCACCAGGTCCTTGGCCAACCCAGAAGTCAGGGCTTCGTCGGCCAGCAGATGCAGAAGGTAGGCGCCCGCAAACAGCACCCCTGTGATGATGACCTGCTCGCTCAGGAATGACGCAAGGGCAATATAGCCCAGGAACAGAGCGCCGACATTGACGAACACGACCAGCCACAAAAGCCACCGGAGGCGTGCGATCCAGGTGAACAGTCCGGGCTCCGCAAGCACCACCGGCGCCACGGGTTCACCGTCTTCATTCAGCGACCCTCGCCCGACGGTGAACAGCATGGCGGCGAGCACCGCGGTCACCAGCGCACTCAAGACCCCTGCCTGCATGGCAGTGAACGCGACCGGCAGGTTGAGCAGCGAGCTGAGCTGGCTCATGAATACGTTGATCGCGAATACGGCGGCCATCAGTGTCAGCAGCCGGTTCAGCTTGATCGCCAGCTGGTCGCCCATCGTCGGAAGCCGCCACGGCGGCGCGCCGGGAGCGAGCACGCCCCGGCTCATCGATGAGAGGAAAACGAACCACAAAAACGCGGCCATGGCGACGGCGGCGAGCTGCCCGATGCGCAGTGAGAGGACATCGGTAAAACGGTCCGCGATGACAATGATGATTCCAAAGGCAAGAGCCACGAATATACTGTTTGTAAGAGGCAGATAGACGGCGCGCCACAAGCGGTCCAGGAGGCTGGGTTCGCTGTCTCGAAGATTGGGACCGATCAGCCTCTGGACCCGTAACCGCACCGGCCAGATGAGCGCCCAGGCCAGAGCCAGAAGCGCGATACGTATCAACCAGCCATAGAACGTCTGCGTTTCGGAGGTGTCGCGAAACCAGTTCTTTACGATGAACTGGAGCGTCTCATAGAGGGCCGTCGAGTGTCCGAGGCCTTCGATCCAGAACCGCGGGCCGACGATGGAGGGGCCCGGTTCAAAGATCCGCTGCAAGAAGCGTGTACGCTGCAGTTCGGCGGCGCGTCCCGACACCTGGCTCGCCACCAGCGCCAGAACCTCGAACTGCTTGATGACGGACTTCAGCGTCGCGAGCTTCGCTTCAACCTCGGCGCGCTCCTCAACGAGGCTCTGGGCCTCCTCAGGACCGTCTTCCGGTCGCTTGAGCTGTTCCGCCCGGCTTTCAAAATTTTGCAGTTCCGGCTTCAGGCCCTCGATTGTCTGCAGCGCGGCAGCTCGGATTTCCTCCAGCCGGTTGCGCAGTTTATCGATGTCACTGTCCGACAGATCCGGACGGATGAGCTTGGCTTCCGTCTCGCTGATCTCCGCTTTCCACTCTTCGAGCTTGCGCTCGACCTGGGCCCTTGCCTCAAAGCTCGAAGCGAACAAGACGAAAAACACGGTCGCCAGCGCGGCAAAAACCGCAATTCGATACGCAGGTCTGGCCGTTTCAGAAAAAGGCGAATGCACCTTCAAACACTCCGGTTCTTGAAAAGCCGATTAGCGCGCCCGCTTTTACGACATTGGTCGCGCAAGACCAATCCGTTCGGCAACCCGCCGGTGAAAGCGTTAGACCAAACGGCTCTGATCGACAGCCGCGGATATAAACGACGCGAAGAGCGGATGCGGTTCAAACGGACGCGATTTCAGCTCCGGGTGGTATTGTACGCCGATAAACCACGGATGCTCGGGCAATTCGATGATCTCGGGCAGAATCCCGTCCGGAGACGTCCCGGAAAATACCATTCCGTTCGCTTCCAGACGCTCGCGGTACGTCATGTTGACCTCGAAGCGATGTCTGTGTCGCTCCGATATGCTGCTGGTGCCATAAATCTCGGCAACCTTGCTGGATGACGCGAGCGACGCATCATAGGCGCCAAGTCGCATGGTGCCGCCAAGATCGCCGTTCGCCATGCGCTTCTCCAGTTGGTTTCCCTTCAACCATTCGGTCATGAGGCCAACCACCGGTTCCGATGTGTCACCGAATTCAGTCGAGCCGGCGTTTTCGATGCCGGCAAGGTTCCGTGCCGCCTCGATCACCGCCATCTGCATGCCGAAGCAGATACCGAAGTAAGGCACATCGCGGGTCCGCGCGAAGGTTGCCGCGGCAATCTTGCCCTCTGCACCGCGCTCGCCGAAGCCACCGGGCACCAGGATGCCGTTGACGCCTTCGAGATAGGGCGCCGGATCTTCCTTTTCAAAGACTTCCGATTCAATCCATTCGAGCTTCACTCGAACCTTGTTGGCGATCCCGCCGTGAACAAGCGCCTCATTGAGAGACTTATAGGCGTCGGGCAAACCGGTATACTTGCCGATAACGGCGATCGTGACCTCGCCGTCCGGGGTCCGTACCCGTTCCGAAATGCTGTTCCAGATCGACAGATCCGGCGCCGGCGCGCCTTCGATCCCGAAAGCCGACAACAGCTCATCATCAAGGCCCTCTTCATGATAGGCCACAGGCACATCATAGATGCTGGCCACATCGACGGCCTGGATGACCGCCGACTCGCGCACGTTGCAGAACAACGCGATCTTGCGCCGCTCACTGACAGGCACCGGCCGTTCGCACCGGCACATCAGGATGTCCGGCTGAATGCCGATCGAGCGCAGCTCCTTGACCGAATGCTGGGTTGGCTTGGTTTTGAGTTCTCCCGCCGCCGACACAAAAGGCACAAGCGTGACATGAATGAAAATCGAGGTGCCGCGCGGCAGCTCGTTGTGAAGCTGGCGAATCGCCTCCAGGAACGGCAGGCCTTCGATGTCGCCGACCGTGCCGCCGATTTCGCACAGGACGAAATCGTAGCCGTCATTGCCGGACAGGACGAAATCCTTGATCGCGTCGGTGACATGCGGGATCACCTGCACGGTGCCGCCGAGATAATCGCCGCGCCGCTCTTTAGTGATGATCTCCTGGTAGATCCTCCCTGTGGTGATGTTGTCGGACTGTGAACACGGCCGGCCGGTGAAGCGTTCGTAGTGTCCGAGATCAAGGTCGGTCTCCGCCCCGTCATCGGTAACGAACACTTCGCCGTGCTGGTAGGGGCTCATGGTCCCCGGATCCACATTGAGATACGGGTCGAGCTTTCTGATGCGGACCGTGTAACCACGCGCTTGAAGAAGCGCGCCTAAGGCTGCCGCTGCCAAACCTTTTCCCAGAGAGGAGACCACGCCGCCGGTGATGAATACGTATCGCGCCATGGGCGATCAGTTATACACGAGTCGGTTTGGGTGGAAAGAGGGATTGTTGTCGCCGGTCACGATTTCCGCAGGAGATTTCACCGGCACCAGAGCATGGAACATTGCACGACAGCTCAAAGACCGTTTGCGACAGCCGTTCACGGCAGACCGCCGTTACGCCCTTCGCCGCGCCCTACTCGGAAACCGGAACCTGCGGCTCGGAAGGCTCATCGCTCTGGATGTTTCCGATATCGGGCAACTTGACGTCGCCAGGCGTATCGGACGGCTGTTCGCCGGGGGTCTGCTGCCCCGGAACCGTTTGCACGCCGTCAAAAGCCGATGTCGGCGCCAGCTCCTGGCGCGCCAGGATGGTCAGAAGTATCGACGTGGCGAAAAACACGCCTGCCAGAACCGCAGTCGACCGGGTCAGCATGTTCGCGGCGCCACGGCCCGTGAACAGACCGCCGCCTCCACCGCCGCCGCCCCCAATGCCCAGCGCACCGCCTTCGGAACGCTGCAGCAGGACAAGCGCGACAAGCGCCAGGGCGATAATCAAATGAATGATGAGCACGACAGACGTCATGGAATTTCAGACCCGATTTGCGAGTGAGCAGGAACTCTCTTCGCCAAAAACAATCATATAAGAGTTCGTGACGGGCTTTTACAACAAATCAGACAAAAAGCAAACAATTTGGCCGGTTTCGCGGCAGGCGACCGGATCATGCAAGCCGGCGCGGCGCATTGCCCACATTAACGGTCAGAATAATCCCGCTGACAATGATGATCGAAATGCCAACAAGGCCCCACACGGTTGGCCATTCGCCGAACACGAACCAGCCGATCACAAGGGCGAAAACAACCGAAGCATAGCGGAACGGCGCCAGCAAATGGGCATTGGCGACGCGAAAGGCCATGACATTGGACATCTGGGTCATGATCGCCAGCGGACCGATGAGAAGCAGTGGCAGCCACTGCGCGGCGGTGAGCGGCGTCCAGACCAGCATGCCGGGAACCAGCACCAGCAACAGTGCGATCAGATTGACCGCGAACACGATGCGCACCGCGCTGTCTCTGACGGCGGTATACCTGATGATCACCGCCTCGATGCCCCACAGCGCCGCGCCCGCCAGGGCGGCGCCGGCGCCGTAGGACAGGAACCCGCCCGACTGCCAGTCCGGCTCGGCGGCGACAATCGCACCGACAAAACAGAACCCCGCCGCAACAAGCGTCATCGGCCGGACGCTCTCGCGCAGCAGCAGCGCGGCAAAGACAATCATGAACACACCGTTGGTGAGGATTATTGCCTGGGCATTGGCGAATGGCATATGCGTCACGGCATAGAAAAAACACGAGATGCGGGTTACCGCCAGAAGGGCACGCACCCCGTGCAGGACGAATGTGCGCCGGGACGCAGGTGCCGCATCCCCGGCAACGCCCACCACGCCGGAATAGACGAAAAACGGCGCAATTATCGCAAAACCGCTCAGGTAACGCAGCAGAGTGATCTGATAGGGCGAGAGGTCTCCGCCGACCCATTTCGGCAGCGCCAGGATCATACTGGCGGTCAGTACCGCAACAAGTGCCCAGCAAACGCCCTCACGCGGTCTGTCATTAGGATCTGTTGCAGCGCCGCTCACAAATAGGCCGCGATGATGCCGAGGAAATCGGCAGCCTTGAGGCTTGCGCCACCGACCAATGCGCCATCGACATTGTCGATTGCCATCAGCTCATCCGCATTCGCGGGCTTTACCGATCCGCCATAGAGGATACGCATCTTTGAAGCGGTCTCGTCACTGAGCAGGGCCGCAACACGCTTTCTGATGTATTTGTGGACTTCGGCAACATCGTCGGTGGTTGGGGTGAGGCCGGTACCGATCGCCCAGACCGGTTCATAGGCGATCACCGTGTTGCGCGCGTCGGCGTTTTCGGGGAGCGATCCCTTCAGCTGACCGCCGATAACACGCAGGGTCCGCCCCGCCTTGCGCTCGGCTTCGGTTTCCCCGACACAGATAATCGCACCGAGGCCGGCGCGATAGGCGGCCTGCGCCTTGGCGTTGACCATTCCATCGGTCTCACCGTGATCGCTGCGGCGCTCAGAATGACCGACAATGACCGACACCGCTCCGGCATCTTTCAGCATTTCCGCGGACACATCCCCGGTATGCGCCCCCGTCGGATTCCAATGGCAGTCCTGCGCCCCGATCTTGACCCGCGACCCTTTTGCGCTCTCCCGCAAGAGCGTCACCAGCGTTGCCGGCGGGCAGACCATAACATCGCATTTGGGATTGAACGCGGCGGCGCCGAGCCGGCGCGCCAGAGCGGAAACTTCGCGCCTTGAACCTTTGAGGCCGTTCATTTTCCAGTTTCCGGCCACCAGCGCCCGTCGTGCCTGCCTTTTCATCTTGGCCGTTCCCTTTATCAAAGATTTGCCGTCCGGCACGCTCAATAGCAGAGATTCCCGAATGTGCTAACCGGCAACCGCCATCGCACCGCGCAGATGCACGATCACAGCCCCTGTTTCGGCAAATGCATCATACTTGCCCGCACGCCTCCGGGCCCTTATGATGCACTGCGAAAAGCTATATTTCGTGTTTTAACCGTACGGCGACCTGATCACCAACGGCGCCTTGGTAAAGTGCTAAGTTCCTTCGACAACGAATGGATTGAATACACACCATGCTATCTGTATTGCGTGACAGTGTCGGCGGTTGGGTCGCCAAGATTTTCATTGGAGTGCTCGCCCTCAGTTTCGCGGTGTGGGGTATCAATGATGTCTTCACCGGCTATCGTGGCGATGCGCTGGTTGTCGTCGGCGAAGAAGAAGTGTCGGCTCAGGAATTCCAGAACGCCTTTATCCGGCGTGTCAATGCACTGTCGGGACAGCTCGGCCAACAGCTCACCACGGCCCAGGCGCGGGATCTGAACATCGATCGTCAGGTTCTGGGCGAACTGATCCGGGACGCCGCACTGGACAGCCAGATCAACCGCCTCGGTCTCGCCGTAACGGAGACGGCAATCGCCCAGCAGATTGCCGACAATCCGGCATTCCAGAACGCGCAGGGACAGTTCGATCGCCAGCGCTTTCAGAGCATGCTGAACCAAAACGGGCTGTCGGAAGCGCTCTTCATCGCCCTGCAGCAGGAAGCCATTCTGCGACGCAACGTGGCGGGCCTCATCGATCAGTCGCTCGAGGTGCCGCGGACGATGGTCAGCGCCATCGTCCGGCAACAGAACGAAACCCGGGCGGCGAAGTACTTCCTGCTTGACGAGAACGATGCGGGAGCGGTTCCCGAGCCGAGCGCCTCGGAACAGCAGACCTATTACGACCAGAACAAACGGTCTTTTACCGCGCCCGAATTCCGCACTTTGACCATATTGCGCCTCGAGCCGGAGGATGTTGCCGAAACCATTGACGTGACGGACGCGGACGTTCGCCAGCTCTATGATCAGCGCATCAGCGACTACACCACCCCCGAGACGCGGGAAATTCAGCAGATCGCCTTCGACAACGTCGACGACGCCCGCAAGGCCCGTGAACGGATCGTGGCCGGCACCGACTTTCTTGAGATCGCCAAAGAACGCGGCATGAAGCCGATCGACTACAATCTTGGCGACCTGCAACGCACCGAAGTCACTGACCAGACGCTTGCCGAGGCAGCGTTCTCCCTGCCCGAGGGTGAAGTGAGCGAGCCGATTGAAAGCAAACTGTCGGTCGTCCTGATCCGCGTTCTGGCGATAAAGCCGGAAGTGAAAAAATCCTTTGAAAGCGTCAAGGAGGATCTCAAGAAGCAACTCAGCCTTGAACGTGCTCAAGAGGAGATTCTCAACCTTCACGACGCGGTCGAGGACGCCCGTGCGGAAGGTGCGCCGTTAGGCGAAATCGGACAGAAGTTTGACCTGCCGGTAATACAGATCGATGCCGTGGACCAGAGCGGTAACGGCCCGGAAGGCAACCCCTTGACGGAAATTCCCGCGTCCGCATCGGTCGTGCGGATGGCGTTTGAAAGCGACATAGGCATCGAAAACGACCCGCTCGACACCACCGCGGAAGGCTTCGTCTGGGTGGATGTCACGGAGATAACCCCGTCCGCCATCAAGCCGATCGACGACGTCAGGCAGGAGATCACCGATCTTTGGAAGGCCGACAAGACACGGGAGTTGCTGATCGCAAAGGCTGACGAGCTTGTGTCCCAGGCGAAAGCGGGAACAGCGATTGAAACCCTTGCCGAAGGCCTGCAGAAGACCGTCATCGAGACCGGAGCGCTTAAACGGCGTGACAACGCCGATGCCTTCGGGCCCGCGGCCGTGGCCGCGCTCTTCCGCAGCTCGGAAGGCAATTCCGGGCTGGCCCAGGCGGCCGAAGGACTGAGCCTTGTTATCTTCTCCGTCGACAAGGTCGATACCCCGGCATTCGATCCGGAGAGCGCGGAAGCCAAGACCATCAATACGCAGCTGAAGAACGGCGTCGGCCGTGACCTGTTCGAGATCTACATCGCCGGATTGCAGGATTCGCTGGGGATCCAGATCAACGAACAGCTTTGGGAAAGCCTGCAAGGCGACGAACAAGCCCGATACTGAGACGCCGCGCACGTTTTCTCCCGAACCCCAAGAGCATCCAGACAGACAACCGGTACAACCGCGATGGTGATCGAGCCGACGATTGAGAGCTTCACGCAGGCCTATGCGGGGCAACGCGCGCAGGTGGTGTGGTCGAGGCTCGTGGCTGATCTTGAGACGCCGGTTTCCGCGATGCTCAAACTCGCCCACCGCGAGCCCTACAGTTTTCTTCTGGAGTCGGTCGAAGGCGGCGCGGTGCGCGGCCGCTATTCGATCATTGGCCTCAAGCCAGACCTGATCTGGCGCGCCGACGGCGCCACATCCAGCATCAACCGCAAGGCGGTGCACGATCCCGAGGGAGCCTTTGAGCCCTGTCCCGGAACACCGCTTGAAGCATTGCGCCGGGTGCTCGAGGAATCGCGCATAGACCTGCCCGAGGACCTGCCTCCCATGGCCGCCGGGGTGTTCGGCTATATGGGATACGACATGGTGCGCCTGATGGAGCGCCTTCCCGATCCCAATCCGGACACACTCGGGTTCGCCGACGCAACCCTCATCAGGCCCACGCTGATGGCGATCTTCGACGCGGTCAAAGACGAGGTGACGGTGATCACTCCCGTCTACCCGCGCGATGACCTCACCGCCGATGCCGCCTATTCGAGAGCGCTTGACCGCATTTCAACGGTCATCGATGCGCTGGAACGGCCGCTTGATCACACCACCAGCACGCAACCGCCGGAACTCGACCTGGAAGACCCGGTCTCGAATACGACGCCGGACGAATACAAGGCCATGGTGCGACGCGCCAAGGAGTACATCACGGCAGGCGACATATTCCAGACGGTTCTCAGCCAGCGGTTTTCGGCCCCCTTCCCGCTGCCACCGTTCTCGCTCTACCGCTCGCTGCGCCGGATCAATCCGTCACCGTTTCTCTATTACCTGAACTTTGGCGGCTTCTCGGTCATCGGCTCCAGCCCGGAAATTCTGGTGCGCGTGCGTGGCGGCCGCGTCACCATCCGGCCCATCGCCGGCACCCGGCCACGCGGGGCAACCCCGATCGAGGACCGCGCACTGGCCGAAGATCTGCTCGCCGACCCCAAGGAGCGCGCCGAGCATCTGATGCTGCTTGATCTCGGGCGCAACGATATCGGCAGAGTTTCGAAGATCGGCTCGGTCACGGTCACCGATCAATTCATTCTGGAATTCTACAGCCAGGTCATGCACATCGTTTCAAATGTCGAAGGCGACCTTGATCCTGCGCACGACGCCATTTCGGCTCTGGTGGCGGGCTTCCCGGCCGGCACCGTTTCCGGCGCCCCGAAGGTGCGTGCGATGGAAATCATCGACGAGCTGGAAAGCGAAAAGCGCGGCATCTACGCCGGCTGTGTCGGCTACTTCTCCGCCAATGGCGACATGGACACCTGCATCGTCCTGCGCACCGCCATCGTCAAGGATGGCGTAATGCACGTCCAGGCGGGCGCCGGCGTCGTCGCCGATTCGGTGCCGGAGAATGAACACGTGGAATGCATCAACAAGGCGAAAGCCCTGTTCCGCGCCGCCGAAGAAGCGGTGCGCTTCGCCGAGCAGCCCGGCCGCGGTCAGTAGGAACAAGCGTCATGATACTCCTGATCGATAACTACGACAGTTTCACCTACAATCTGGTGCACTATCTCGGCGAGATCGGCGCCCGGACAACGGTTCATCGCAACGACCAGATCTCGGTCGAGGACATTCTGGCCCAGACCCCCGAGGCCATCGTCCTCTCTCCTGGCCCCTGCACCCCGAACGAAGCCGGCATATGTCTCGAACTGATCGAAAAGGCGGACGGATCCGTCCCGATACTCGGGGTCTGTCTCGGGCATCAGTCCATCATTCAGGCGTATGGCGGGCGCATCATCCGGGCCGATACCCTGATGCATGGCAAGCTGTCCGACGTCCATCATTCCGGAACTGACATTTTCAAGGGCCTGGCAAATCCGTTTGCCGCAACACGCTATCATTCGCTGACCGCCGAGCCCGGCTCGATGCCCGACTGCCTCAAGGTGACCGCGAGGACACAAGACGGCACCATCATGGGCGTTGCCCACACATCGGCTCCGGTCTACGGTGTCCAGTTCCATCCTGAGAGCATCGCATCCGAACACGGCCATCAGCTTCTGCGGAACTTCCTGGAGTTGGCGGGCATTACTCCGGCACCTCACGAGGACATGGCAAGCGCCAGCGCTTCGGTGTAGTTTCAAACTTTGTGCAGAGAACCAATGTCGAAGAAAATGGCAGAATTCAAACCGCTCATTGCTAAAGTCGCCGGCGGAGAAAGCCTCACCGAGACAGAAGCGCAGACAGCGTTCGACATCATGATGTCGGGCGATTCGACGCCGTCGCAGATCGGCGGTTTTCTGATGGCTTTGCGGGTGCGCGGCGAGTCCGTTGAAGAAATCACCGGCGCCGTCCGCACCATGCGCTCCAAGATGAAGCGGGTCGATGCTCCAGAAGGCGCGATCGATATCGTCGGCACCGGAGGTGACGGGGCCGGAACCTACAACGTCTCGACATGCGCCGCGATTGTTGCGGCGGGCGCCGGGCTGAAAGTCGCCAAGCACGGCAATCGGGCCCTCTCTTCCAAGGCAGGAGCCGCCGACACGCTGATGGCGCTGGGCGTCAATATCGAAATTCCCCCAGAGAAGATTTCCGCCTGCATCGAACAGGCCGGCGTCGGCTTCATGTTTGCCCCCGCGCATCATGCCGCCATGCGCCATGTCGGCCCCTCGCGGGTCGAGCTCGGCACCAGGACGGTCTTCAACCTGCTCGGCCCGATCTCCAATCCAGCCGGCACAACCCGCCAGGTGGTTGGCGTTTTCTCACGTGACTGGGTCGAACCGATGGCGCATGTGTTCAACAATCTTGGCGCAGACCGGGTATGGGTCGTCCATGGTTCGGACGGTCTTGACGAACTGACCACAACGGGCCCGAGTTTCGTTGCGGAGCTCAAGGACGGCAAGGTCACTTCATTCGAAGTGTCGCCGCAGGACGCCGGCATCGCGGTTGCAAAACTGCAAGACCTGAAAGGCGGCGATGCGGAAACCAACGCCCAGGCGGTTCGCGATGTGCTCGGCGGCGCCAGCGGTGCGTTCCGTGATATCGTCGCGCTGACCACCGCCGCGGCTCTGGTTGTGGCCGGCGAGGCAGCAGACCTCAAACAGGGCGCAACAGCAGCATTTGAAGCCATCGACAGCGGCAAGGCGAAGTCCGCGCTCGACACACTCGTCGATGTCTCGAACACCGACTGACTGATGGCAACCATACTGGACAAAATCGCCGCCTACAAACGTGACGAAGTCACCGCGGCCAGGCAGGCGCTGCCCATCGGCGACCTGGAGCGGATGGCGCGGCAGGCTGCGCCGGTCAGACCGTTCGCGGCGGCATTGCGGGACCGTGTTGGCCGCGGCGCGTTCGGCCTTGTCGCCGAGATCAAGCGCGCCAGTCCGTCCAAGGGGCTGATCCGCGAAGACTTCGACCCTCCCAGCCTCGCCAGGGCCTATGAGGCCGGCGGAGCGGCCTGTCTCTCGGTGCTCACCGACACGCCCTCGTTTGACGGCCGGCCCGAATATCTCACCGCCGCACGCGACGCAACCGCCCTGCCCGCCCTGCGCAAGGATTTCATGATCGACCCCTACCAGGTGGCCGAGGCCCGCAGCTGGGGCGCCGATTGCATCTTGATCATCATGGCCATGATCGGAGACGAACTGGCCCGCGAACTCGAGGCCGCCGCGGCCGAATGGGGCATGGACGCGCTCATCGAAGTCCATGACGAAGCCGAGCTCGCCCGCGCCCTGAAGCTCGAAAGCACCTTCATCGGCATCAACAACCGCAATCTCAAGACCTTCGAGACATCCCTTGAAACCAGCGAACGGCTCGCCCCGCTGGTACCGGAAGGCTATCTTCTGGTTGGTGAGAGCGGACTGGCCGCGCCGCAGGATCTCGAACGCCTGTCCAGATCCGGCATCAACACGTTTCTGATCGGCGAGAGCCTGATGCGCCAGGACGATGTCGAGGCCGCAACCGCCAACATTCTTCGGCGCGAACGCTCCGCCGCGACCGTGGCCGGCGCCTGACGCATCCGCAATGGCCGAAAAGAAACTCACCCACATCAACGAAAAGGGCGAAGCGCACATGGTCGATGTCTCGGCCAAGGCGCAGACCGAACGCATCGCGGTCGCCAGGGCGAACGTGTTTATGCAGCCTGAAACTCTGGAGCTCATAGTCGCCGGCACGGCAAAGAAGGGCGATGTCCTGGGCACCGCGCGCATCGCCGGCATCATGGCGGCCAAACGCACCCATGAACTGATCCCGCTGTGCCACCCGCTTGCCCTGTCGAATGTGACGATTGACCTGGAAGCCGATCCGCAGGGGCCCGCGATTAAGGTGACTGCGACCGTCAAGGTCACCGGCCCGACCGGCGTTGAAATGGAGGCCCTGACCGCAGCCTCCGTCGCCTGCCTCACCGTCTATGACATGGTCAAGGCGGTCGACCGGGGCATCCGCATTTCCGACCTGCGACTGGTGGAGAAGTCCGGCGGCAAGTCCGGCACCTTCAAGGCGGAATGAGCAAGATGGGCCTGCTGCCGGTTGAACAGGCGAAGGCGAGGATTCTCGATGGTGTCACGCCGACCGAAGCGGAGCGGGTGGAGCTGAGCGCCGCATTCGGCCGCGTCCTGGCTGATGACGTCAGGGCCCGCATCACGCAACCGCCCTTCGATGCCTCTGCGATGGACGGCTATGCGGTCCGCGCCGAAGATGTCATTGAAATCCCGGCCACGCTCAAGGTCATTGGCGAGGCGCCGGCCGGAGCCGCATTCGACGGCGAAGTCGGGCCCGGGCAAGCGGTTCGCATCTTCACCGGCGCACCGGTACCCTCAGGCGCCAACACCATCGTCATCCAGGAAAACACCGAAACATCGGGTGCGGACGTCGCGGTGCTTGTTGCACCCAACGCCGGGCAGTTCGTCCGCCCGCGCGGACTTGATTTTGCTGAAGGCGAAGTCCTGTTGAGCGCCGGCACCCGGCTCGGCAGCCGCGAAATTGCCCTCGCCGCCGCCATGAACCACCCTGCCCTCACCGTCCACCGAAAACCACGGGTGGTTATTCTCCCGACCGGTGACGAACTGATCGCCCCGGGTGGCACTCCGGCACCCGATCAGATCATCTCCTCGAACAACTACGGCATGGCCGCATTCGTCGAACGCTATGGCGGCGAAGCGGTCGACCTGGGTGTCGTCAGCGATACAGTTCAGGCGTTAAGCCAGGCACTGCAGGACGCGCGGAACGCCGACATTCTGATCACCCTCGGCGGCGCTTCGGTGGGCAAACACGATCTGGTGCAGCAGGCCCTCACCGACGCCGGCATGGCCCTCAACTTCTGGAAAATTGCCATGCGGCCGGGAAAGCCTCTCATCTTCGGCATGCTGGGGGCGACGCGGGTACTCGGATTCCCGGGCAATCCGGTATCGACATTCGTCTGCGCCGCGATATTCCTGCGCCCGCTGCTGGGCACCCTGCTCGGCAGAACGCCGGACAGTACGAACGTCACCGCCACCTTGGGCGCCGACGTCAAGGAAAACGACGAACGCCAGGACTATATGCGCGCCACCCTGGAGTGGGCAGCTGACGGCACATGTGTTGCCACTCCCTTTCCCAAGCAGGACAGCTCGATGCTGCGCACCCTCGCCGCGGCCAACGGCTTCATCGTCAGGCCGCCATTCGACAAAGCCCGCCGCTCCGGCGAAACCGTGGAGATAATGCGCAGCGATTTTTGATTGCCCGGTCTTTACCCGTTCTTAAGGCTTGCCGAACATAACTAGAACATGTATAGATGTTTCTAGTTTGTTCCACATATGGTGTTTCACGTCCTGTGACACCTGCTTGAGAGGCGGGCCTTATGCTCACGCGTAAACAATATGATCTTCTGATGTTCATTCACGAGCGTCTCAAGGAGACCGGTGTTCCCCCTTCGTTCGAAGAAATGAAGGAGGCGCTGGACCTGCGCTCCAAATCCGGCATCCACCGTCTCATCACCGCACTTGAAGAACGCGGCTTCGTGCGCCGCCTGCCGCATCGCGCCCGGGCCCTGGAGATCGTGCGCCTGCCCGATTCCGTGGCGCCTGGCCTTGCGTCACCTGCCCGGGGCTTCCATCCCAGTGTCATCGAGGGCAATTTGGGCAAGGTGCGTCCGAAGCCCGAGACCGACGACGGCCAAGCGCCCAACGCCACAATACCCGTCATGGGCCGGATTGCCGCCGGCGTACCGATCTCGGCCATTCAGGACCACACGCACAATGTCTCCGTTCCACCGGAACTGTTGTCGTCGGGCGAACATTTTGCCCTCGAGGTGACCGGCGATTCGATGATCGATGCCGGCATTTTGGATGGCGATACGGTGGTTATCCAGAAGGCGGACAACGCCAATAGCGGCGAGATCATAGTCGCCCTTGTCGATGACGAGGAAGCGACCTTGAAGAGGCTGCGCCGCAAGGGCGCGTCGATCGCGCTCGAGGCGGCCAACCCGGCTTACGAGACCCGCATCTTCGGACCGGACCGGGTCCAGGTTCAAGGCCGGCTTGTCGGGTTGATCCGCCGCTACTGACTGCCTCTGCAGGTGCCGGACTGCGCTACTTGAGCGTTTCATGTTCATACGGAAACGTTTGATGGCGCCAAATCGGTTCGTCCGGTAAGGCGCGGTGCGCAGCGCGATGTGATGCATCGGGCAAGCGCCGCAACGTGACTGGAGGACCGATTTGGCCCACCGAAGGCCGGGATTTCGCGCCTTCTGGACTGCGTTACGGCCACCTTGTGGACGGCAAGTCCACGGCGGGAGCCGTGCCTCGCCAGTAGACGCGAAGTCCCGGTCAAAGCGATTCCGTGTGAACGTGAAGCGATCTAGAGCGCGGCAGAAAGAAATTGAGAGGGCTTGAGACTACAACCTTCCCGGAAACGAACCGGCAGCACCTAAGCGCTCCAACTGGCCCGTGACCGCATGCCGTCGTTCCATCTGTTGACGTGGCTGAAGGTGGCGGGGATCTCTACCCCGACGAAGTCGCCGACCATCAGGGCCGCCATGCCGGTGATGTCGGCGACGGAAAACCGGTCGCCCGCAATGTAAGGCCGCCCGTCCGCAAGCTCGCCGTCGAGCCACTGCCACTTGCGGACGGCTGTGCGTTTCTGCACCTCGGCAAAGGCCGGGACCTGCTCCACTTTGTCGGCGAAGAATTCGAACGAATGCTGGGCGATGCTGCCGAGGGTCGAGAAGATCTCGATCTCCATGCGGCGGTTCCACATCTCGACTTTGGCCGCATCCAGATCGTCGGTGCCCAAGAGTGCCGGCTCTGGATGCAAGCTCTCGATGTAACGGCAGATGGCCATGCTTTCGGTGAGGACCGTGCCATCGTCGAGTTCCAGGACGGGGGTGCCGCCGAGGGAATTCTTCGCCAGGAATTCGGGAGTGCGGGTCGCACCCTCTTGCAGGTCGAGGTCTTCGCGCGGAAGCTTGACGCCCTTCTCGGCCAGGAAGATTCGCACGCGCCGGGGGCTTGGGGCTGCGGCATTGTAAAATTTCATAAGTCGGGCCTCGCCTGGTTGACTCACTTGCGCTATAATATATCGTATAATCAACATATGCTCAATAGGTGATAAATGTTGGACAACACTTTCGCTGCCCTGGCCGATCCGACGCGGCGCGCCATCCTCGGGCTGCTGGCGGAAAACGAGCTCTCCGTCGGCGAACTTGTCGACCAGTTCTCGATCACGCAATCGGCGGTGTCGCGGCATTTGAACGTGCTGGAGCATGCCAGCCTGATCGAGCGGCGGCGGGACGGGCAGCGGCGGATCTGCGCGTTGCGCGCCGAGCCTCTGGCGGAAGTGGATGAGTGGATGGAGCGTTACCGGACTTATTGGCAGGAAGGCCTGAAACGGCTCGACAAGGTTGTGATCGGGAGGAAGAAATCATGAGCATTGCCGAAGCGCTTAACGTGCGGTCCGTGGAGGCCCGCCACACGATCGACGCTTCGCCGGGCGAGGTGTTCGACGCATGGGTCATGCCCAAACTGATCGAAGCGTGGTGGGGGCCGGAAGGGTTCACCGCCCGAGTTCGCGAGCTGGACCTGAGAGAAGGAGGGCGGTTCGTCTTCGAGATGACGGCATCGGACGGCACCGTGAGTTCAACCGCCGGTTTCTACCGTGAAATCGTGCGCCCGGATCGCCTGGTGATGGAGTTTACCGAGCACTGCAACGCGAACCTGCCCGATGGTGTCGAGCCGCAACTGGAACCGTCCATTGTGACTGTGGACTTTCTGGCGCGCGGTTCACAGACCGAAGTCGTCGTGACCCATGCGGAACTGCACAGCGCATATGCCGAGCTTGCGACGTTCGGATGGTCCGGCGCCCTGCGCAAACTGGTCGGAGCGTTCAGTGGGCCGGATGGGAGCACGGTCTAAACTGATCGTGACAAAGGCAGTGGATCTGGAGACGGCAGAAAAATAAAGAGGGCCTGAGACTACAGCCCTCCTGGTGAACTTCCTTCGCGGATTATGGGTTCCCGTATCATCCACCTGAAGTCTCAGGTAGAAGTCCAATGTCGCCTTTTTTGGGGTGTGGCTTGTCACCCGTCGCTGCATGTCCTCGGCAGTTCCGCTCCCGTCTGCCTCGCGGGCAGTTAATGACGGCTACGCCAAACGATCGTTTTCCTACCAATGCTCAAGCGGCTTGCGGCCGTTCAAGCACCTCGGTTGCCCGAAGGCCCGAGGCTTAGACATTTTTCGTCCATACAACCGGGACAGTCTTTGCGTTTTTGGGCACGAAAGCCGGAGTTGAACCGGCGACCCTGTGATTGGCATTCACACGCTCTTCCACTGAGCTACTTCGCAAACCTACCACAACGCGCTGTCCCAGTTGCTGCCATGCCTTTTGGGCATGCCAATACAACACGTCGCATCCCTTTCGCTGACACTACTCGGGAGCCTTTCAGGACCATGTGACGGCGCTGTACCTGGGTACTGCCCGTCCCACAACCCTTCATGCTGCCGGCCGCCCTTGGCTGTCCACCTCGAACCTGCCGACCACCCTTGGATCTCGGCTCTGATCCGGTTTGCATGCATCGGTGCGGTTGCGGCCGCTTATGCCCTCCCCGCTCATCGCGTCGGGAGGCCTTATCCGCTTGGCGCGGACCGATGCCCGGATGTCCAGCATAGCTCCGCGGAAACGAAGCTTACAGATCTGGGCTTGCATGGGCGGACCATCTCTGGCGGTGGTGCGTAGGAGTTCCCACCTTTGGCCGCATCGCTGCGGTTATCCCGAAGACGCCATGCCGTCTCCCCGCCGTGGCGGGGGTAGCGCATATGGATATGCTGCACTGCAACATCAAGGGGTGCGACGAAAGTTTTTCGAGATGGAAATTTGCCGGGAGAGAGATGTCGCAATCGGGGGCGCTTGGTGTAAAACAGGCGTGAACCCCCGATTTCAAGCGAATACGCGGAGCATCCCATGGACAACTGGCTTGTATATCTCTCAGGAGAAATTCACACCGACTGGCGCGAACAGATCGAACAGGGTACCCGGGCGGCCGGCCTGCCGGTCGATTTTGCCGCGCCCGTCACCAACCATGAGTTCAGCGACGATTGCGGCGTCGCCATCCTCGGTCAGGAAGAAAAACCCTTCTGGAAAGACCATAAAGGCGCCAAGCTGAACGCCATCCGAACCCGCACCCTGATCGAGCGCGCCGATATCGTGATCGTGCGCTTCGGCGACAAGTACAAGCAGTGGAACGCGGCCTTCGATGCCGGCTTCGCGTCGGCGCTGGGCAAACCGCTCATCGTCATGCACGACGCAGAGCTGACCCATCCGCTGAAGGAAGTGGATGCCGCGGCGCTCGCGGTGGCCGAGACGCCTGCGCAGATCGTCGAGATGCTGGCCTATGTGATCCGCAGCGAGCTGTCGGTGGCCTGAGGCCTGAAGAACAAAAAAATGCCGCGTCCCGCACTTGATGCGGGACCCAGGGCGACACAGCACGGTCCTGAAGTGTTGCCCCGGGCCCCGGCTCGGGGGCCGGACCACGCTGGGCGTCTGCTCCAGGCCCTATTTCAGGAAAATTGTTACCCGGTCGGAGCGGCCTTCGGCATCGATCACCGTCAGTGTCGAAAAGCCGGTGCCGTCCGGGGTCCAGGTGGTCTGGCGCCGGCGGGCCTTTGTGGCGAGCGGCGCGCCGTTGGCGAACCAGCTGAAGGGCGCCGCGCCGCCGCGTACCTTGAGGACCACGGGCCTCGGCGCGCTGGTGGCGCCCAGCGGCCTTTCCACGCGGGCGCCGTCGGGCGGGTAGCTGATCGTCACTGCGGCCTGTGCGAGCGTGTTGTCGGGGGTCGGCAGTGTGCCGCGGCCGACATGGCGCAGGTTCGGCGGCAGGTCCGACGTGGACATGAGAACCGCGCCATCGGGCGCTTCCGGTAGGCCGGCGCGCTCGGACGCGATGCGGCGGAACCCTTCGAACAGGAGCGGCGCCGCCACGGTGCGTCCGGTCAGTCCCGGCACCGACGCGCCATCGGGCCGGCCGACCCAGACCCCCATGACATGGGCGCCGTCATAGCCGATGGCCCAGGCGTCGCGGTATCCGTAGGAGGTTCCGGTCTTGAAGGCGATGCCGTCCATGGCGGCATGTTCTGGGGGCGGGGTGCCGGCGAGGATCGTGTTGACGTACCAGCTTGCCTGCGGGCTGAGCAGGTGCGCGGTTTCGTCTTCGCCGCCGGGGTCGATCGGCGGTGCGTCGCTCAGGGGCCGCATCTGGCCCAGTCCCGGGAAGGCGGTGTAGAGCCCGACCAGATCCTCCAGCGTCATGCCGATGCCGCCGAGGCCGATGGCAAGGCTCGGAGGCCTGTCGCGCGGCAGCTGCGGCGCCATGCCGGCCCGCTTGAACAGGGACATCAAACGCAGCGGGCCGACCGCCTCCAGCATCGCCACGGCGGGAATGTTGAGGGAGAGCTGCAGTGCCTCGCGCACGGTGACGGTGCCCTGAAACGACCTGTCGAAATTCTCCGGCGCGTAGCCGCTGAAGTCGGCGGGTGCGTCCTCGATCAGGGACTCCGGCCGGGCGAGGCCGGCGTCGAAGGCCAGGCCGTAAATGAACGGCTTCAGGGTGGAGCCGGGCGAGCGCACCGCCCGGGACATGTCGACGGCGCCGTCCCGCGCTTCGGAGAAATAGTCCGGCGAACCGATGCGGGCGCGGATCTCACCGGTGCGGGCGTCGGCGACGATGATGGCGACGGAGAGTCTGGTCCCAAGCCGTTCGGCGCGCTGGCGGGCCAGCGCCTCAAGGCCTGACTGCACGGAACGGTCGAGTGTCACGCGATAGAGGGGGCGTTGCGGTTCGCGGGCGCGCAGCCGTTCGGACAGATGGGCGGCGAATGCCGGCAATTCATGGCGTGACTTCGGCACCGCGCGGGCCGCAGCCATCTCGGCATCGAACTGCGGGATGATGCCGGCGCCGACCATGCGGGTCAGCACCCGGTTGCGGGCGCGGACCGCGGCCTTGGGATTGCGGTCGGGGCGGCGTGCTTCAGGCAATTGCGGCAGGGCGATCAGGAGCGCCGCCTCGTCGACCGTCAACTTGCGTGGCGGTTTGCCGAAGTACGCGAGAGCCGCCGCGCGAATGCCCTCCAGGTTGCCGCCATAGGGCGCCAGCGTCAGGTAATATTCAAGGATCTCACGTTTTGACAGCCGCCGTTCGATCTGAAGCGCCCGCAGGATCTGTTTCGCCTTGGCGGCGAAAGAGCGCTCGGTCCGCGGCTCGAGCAGCCTTGCCAGCTGCATCGAAAGGGTCGATCCGCCAGAGACGATGCGGCCGTTGCTGAGCAACTGCCAGGCCGACCGGCACATGGCCAGAGGGTCGATGCCGTTATGCTCGTTGAAGCGCTTGTCTTCATAGGCGATGAGCATTGCAACGAAGTTCGGGTCGACATCTGCAAGCTGCACCGGCAGGCGCCAGCGGCCGTCATCTATGGTGAAGGCGCGCAAAAGGGCGCCGGAGCGGTCCACCACCACCTGTGAGACCTCGCGGCCCGCCGACAGGGGCGGTGGATAGCGGATGTCGAGCGCCGACACGGTGAGCCAGGTGGAGGCGGTCAGGAGTGCCGCCGCCGCCATACACCAAAAGGTCTGGCCCGCGCGCATCCGGGCCGCCGGGCCAGTGGATGCGCGCAGGATCCGTTGCGCTGTGTGCCGAAGCGCCTGCATCATTGCGGGGTGGCTCCGATCACGTCGATTGTGCCCATGCCGGTGCGCGCATTGAGGTGCGGACGGTACATGTCCTCGACTATGGCGGGGGGCAGGGCATAGGTGCCCGGCGTCACCGCGCGCACCACATAGGCGAGCGTGAACTCGCGGTTGTCGCTCGACCGGCGGTCAAGAGCCGCCACGAACCGGTCGTCGCGGAACTCGAGATGCGCAACGCCGGACGAGGTATTGAGCCACGGATAGGTTCCAAGATCGGCGCTGCCGATGAGGCGGGGGTTGTCGATCTCAAAGCCCGCGGGCAGGAGATCGGCGACCACGATGCGCGAGGCCCAGACGTTCGTTTCACGCACCTTGAGCACCACCACGAAGCGTTCGTTCTGGCCGAGCTCCTGCGTCGACACCGGCTTGCCGTCGAGCGTGAAATAGGTGCGCTCGATGGTGAAGCCCTCGCCACCCGCCGGGCGCGGCCCGTCGGGAACGCCGGTGACGGTGAGAACCGCCTCAAGCGGATCGGCCGACCGGTTGAGAACCGTATATGGCCTGATCGCCAGATCGTCTTCCATCAGGCGCTGGAGCAGGTTGCCGGAATGCTCGATGCCATTGACCGTCAGATCAATGTCTCCGGTGTTCTCAAGCAAGGCACGGGCTGCAAGCAGCATCCAGGCGTTCTCCTGGGTGGAGGTGTAGGCCGTCTTGGCGCGAACGCTCGAGACGAAATCGACCAGGGCGGCGATAGGCGCCGGGGCCGGTTTGGTCTCCGCAGCCAGCGACAACGTGGCCGCCGCGTCGCGCAGGAGCGAACCATAGTCGGTGCGTGTCTGCTTCGTTGAACTCGCCGTGTTGAGCAGCTGGTTGGTCGCCGCCTGGAACGCCTCGGTCGCCCGCAGCGTCTCGCCATAAAGCGCCAATGCGGCGCCTAGTTGTGCCTTGGCCAGCGAGGTTGCGAATTCCCTCAACTTGGTGTCCGCGTAGTAACGCAGATCGCCCAGCGAAGCGCGCTTGTTGCGGGCCAGCACGTAGAGCCCGTAAGCGATGCCGGAGCCGGCCGTCTTGGGATCGGGGGAAACGCCGATGGCGTTCTGCAGATTGTCGAGCGCCTGGGTCAGCGCCAGTTCCGGCACCTTGTAGCCCTGCTCGCGGGCCCTGGTGAGGAAGTCGGACACATAGGCGTTCAGCCACATGTCTCCCGAGCCCGGCGCCCAAAGGCCGAAACTGCCGATGGAGGACTGGTTGGCGAGCACGTGATAGATCGCCTTCTGGATGCGTTCCTTGATCGCAGGCTCGTCGCCAAGGCCGCTCTGGGTCGCGAGCTCGGAGAGATAGAGCAGCGGCAGCGCGCGGCTGGTGGTCTGCTCGGCGCAACCGTAAGGATAGCGGTCGAGCGAATAGAGCAGGGACGGCACGTCGATGGCGCCGGCCCGCGTGATGGCGAGCGAAATGCTTGCCGTTCCGGGCAGCAGCCCGGCAAGCCGGTCGGTTGAGAGGGTCAGGCTCGATCCCGCATCCAGGGTAACGACCTGACGCTCGCTCATCGGCGGTTGCGCCGGTCTGACCGCGAGCGCGAAACTCTGCTTCACATGCAGTCCGCTCTCGTGGCTGAGCCGGAACGAAACCATGCCGTCGCCGGTCATGGTGCCGGTGACCGGCACATGCATCGCCTTGCGCTCACCCTGCGCCAGGGTCACCGTGAGAACGTCCTGGGTGACCTTGATGTGAGAGTCGTCTTCGAATGTCAGGCGATAGTCGCCTTCGGGGCCTTCGGTGTTGTCGATCTCAAGGCGAACACGCGACACATCACCGGGCGCCAGGAAGCGCGGCAGGCTTGCCGTGACCACCACCGGATCGCGCACCGTGACGTCCTGCGTTCCGCTGCCGACACCGTCTTTCGTCCAGGCCACGGCCATCAGGCGCAGTGTGCCGTTGAACTCAGGCACGTCGAACGTGACCGTGGCGCGGCCCTCATCGTCGGTCTCGACGATACCGGAGAACAGCGAGACCGGTTTCTGGGCCGGCGGGCTGCCCTTGGTGCTCATGCCGAACTCGCCGGAGCCGGAGCGGATGCGGCCCCTGACCCCCTGCATGCCGTCGATCAGATGGCCGTAAAGGTCACGGAATTCGACGCCGAGGGCGCGCTGGCCGTAATACCAGGCCTCTGGCATCGGCGGCTTGTAGCGGGTGAGATTGAGAATGCCGACATCGACGGCGGCCACGGTCACCATGGCGGTCTCGCCGGGCTTTACATTGGGCACCTTGACCAGCACGTCGAGCGGCTGGTTGGGCCGCACGATGTCCGGCATGTCGAGTTCGACA
>JAJFHL010000242.1 GCA_021775615.1 Hyphomicrobiales bacterium | reverse complement strand
CCGGATCATGGTGCGCTCGCTGTCGCTCGTCGGCGATCCGAACGCGCCGCTTTCATCCGACAGCAGCGGCAGGCCCTGCAGGTTGATGGGGCCGCGCCCGATGGCCTCGTAGCTCTCCCCTTCCCTGCCGGATCGAAGGGTGATCGGCGGGCGCAACTGATCGGAATCGTAGGCGCCGATGCAAAAGCCGGTTGAGATCGAGACCAGGTTATTGACATCGACCACGTTGTTGACGCGGAACAGCCCCTTGCCCTGAAGCACACGGCGCAGGAGCGCCTCCGCCGACGGCCGGTAGCGGCTGGGGTCCTTGCCAAGCACCTTGTAGGCGCGGCGCGTGGCGGCGATTTCCGGCACATCGGCCGCACTGCCACCGGAAAGAGCCGTTGCGCGCTTCGCGGCACTTTCATCCAGCGCTGCGCCAAGAGCTGTATCCTCCGCCTGCACCGACACCGCGGTCTCGAGGGTTCCAAGGGTGACCGGCACGCCGGAGGACGTGAAAACAGGGCCGATGACAAACTCAAAATCGGTCATTCCGGCCGCCCCTACGCTCCGCCAAGGCCGGAAGCCGGAGCAGGAGCATCGCCCGACAAGGTCGCGTGGGCCTGTGCGGTAATCTCAAACGACCGCTTGCGTGCGGTGTGATCGAAGATCTGTGCCGCAATGATCAGCTCGTTGGCGCCGGTGCGATCGATGAATTCGCCCAGCCACCGCGTGACCGTGTCGAGCGATCCCGCCACTGAACAGGACAGCGCCTGGTCCAGCATGGCGCGGTCGGCCGGCGCCAAGCGGTCGGCAAAATCCTCGACCGGCGGTGGCACCGGCCGCGGTTGGCCGAGCCGCAGATTGAGGAATGCCTGCTGAACGGAGGTCATCAGAAGCCTGGCTTCCTCGTCGGTGTCGGCAGCGAAGACGTTGATGCCGAGCATCACATAGGGCTCGGCCAGGTGCTCGGACGGCTGGAACTTTGTGCGGTAGAGGTCGATCGCCTGCTCCATGGCGGCGGGTGCAAAATGCGACGCAAAGGCGTACGGCAGCCCCAGAAGCGCCGCAAGTTCAGCCCCGAAAAGACTTGAGCCCAGCATCCAGACCGGAACGCCGAGGCCGGCGCCGGGAACAGCTTTCACAACCTGGTCGGGCGCGTCGCTGAAATAGCCGATCAGTTCGACCACATCGCGCGGGAACGCATTGGGTTCGCTCTCCAGGTTTCGGCGCAGTGCATGAGCGGTGCGCCGGTCGGTACCGGGCGCCCGGCCCAACCCGAGATCGATGCGGCCGGGATAGAGCGCTTCCAGCGTGCCGAACTGCTCCGCGATGATCAGCGGCGCATGGTTCGGCAGCATGATGCCGCCCGAACCGACACGGATGGTCGATGTGCCGCCGGCCACATGGCCGATGACAACCGATGTCGCGGCGCTGGCAATGCCCGGCATATTGTGGTGTTCGGCAACCCAGTACCGATGGTAGCCGAGACGCTCGGCGTGCTGCGCCAGGTCAAGCGTGTTGCGCAAAGACTGCCCGGCGTCACCGCCTTCAACGATGGGCGACAGATCGAGTATGGAAAAGGGAACCATCAATCAAACCTAACTGTAAGACGCAACGGGCTCATCGCATTATTTGACACGCGCGTTAGATCATTTTTCCTGTGCGGAAACAATCATCCAGGGTATGCCGCGCAGTACAACGCACGGTCCCTGACACGAACGCACCACAATCGTATGGTCAGGAAGCCATGGGAACAGAACCAAGAGGACGAGATTGGCATGACACTGGATTTGCTGTGCATCAGACCACTCATTGCCTGCGCCTGCATTTCGCTGTGCGCGGTTCTGGGTGCACCCATGCCGGATGCCGCTGCAAAGACGCTGACTCTGCGGGTCCTGTCCTACAACGTCAACGATCTGCCCTGGCCGTTGCGCAAGAAGGCCAAGAAGCAGATGAAATACATCGGCAACGACCTTGCCCGGCGACACCAGGAGGGCACCGCACCGGACATCGTGCTGCTGCAGGAGGCGTTCACCGACCGATCGAAGAAGCTCATCAAGAACGCCAACTATCCGTATGTGGTGAAGGGTCCCGGCCGAAGAAAGGACCAGGGCAGCGTCGCGCAGCGCAACGGCAAGATCCGATTGAAGGCAGAGAACCGGGGAACCAAGTCCAAGGCCTATGTGGGCAGCGGGCTCTATGTGCTGAGCCGCTATCCGATCGTCGATACCAAATACGAACTGTTCGGTCACTACTGCACCGGCGGCGACTGCATGGCCAACAAGGCGATCATCCTGGTGCGGGTCCAGTTGCCGGGCATGAAAACGCCGATTGACATCATCACCTCGCACATGGACGCCAACAGCAAGGCCAAGGGTTCGCCCAAAAAGCGGCTGAGGGCGCACCGGAAGCAAACCCTGATCATCAAGGGTTTCCTGGACCGTTTCAATGGCAGGCGGTCCGCCATCTTCGCCGGTGACCTGAACGTCAAGAACGACGACCGCTACGCCAATTTCGTGGAAACCCTCGCCCTGGTGAATGCCGGCCAGCTTTGCATCGAGACACCGGCACGTTGCGAAACCGGCGCCAACGCCACACCCCAGTCACTGTGGCGCAGCACCAACGACCAGCACTTCCTCATCGAAGGCAATGACTACCGGATCCAACCGGTGTTCATGGAGCGCAACTACGATCAGTTGTTTGCCGGCAAGCACCTGTCGGATCACCTGGGATTCGAGGCTGTCTACAAGGTGACCCCCAAACGCTGAATGCGGGCCGCGTTACAGCGCTTCCACGAACCGCGCTGCCTCGCCCGTCGCGGCGCCAAGGATCTCGCCATCCCACATCACCCGCTTGCCGCGGATGACGGTGCCGACGGGCCAGCCGGTCACCTCCATGCCATCGAACGGCGTCCAGCCGCTGCGGCTCTCGGCTTGCGCGTTGGTGATGGTTTCGCGGCGCTTGAGATCGACAATGGTGAAATCCGCATCATAGCCGACCGCGATCCGGCCCTTGCCGGCCAGACCGAAGATCCGCCCCGGGCCATGAGACGTCAGATCGACAAAGCGCTCCAGCGTGAGCCGTCCCGCATTGACATGGTCGAGCATGACCGGGACCAGGGTCTGCACGCCGGGCATGCCGGAATGGGATTTCGGATAGGCCTCCGCCTTCTCCTCCAGGGTGTGCGGCGCATGATCCGACCCCAGCACGTCGACGACGCCCTGGTCCACCCCCCACCAGATGCCCTCGCGGTTGGCTTCGTCGCGCAAAGGCGGGTTCATCTGCGCCAGCGTTCCGAGACGTTCATAGGCATCGGGACCGGCCAGAGTGAGATGCTGCGGCGTCGCCTCGACCGTCGCCACGTCCTTATGCCGGGCAAGCAGCGGCATCTCTTCGGCGGTCGAAATATGCAATATGTGAATGCGTTTGCCGGCCTCGCGGGCGAGCCGCAGGAGCCGTTCGGTGCACATGACCGCCGCCTTGACGTCGCGCCACACGGGATGGCTGGAGGGATCTCCCTCGCGGCGCTCGCCCATGCGTTCGCGCAGGCGGAACTCGTCCTCGGAATGGAACGCGGCGCGGCGCGAGATGCTCCTGAGGACCGCGGCCACGCCCTCATCGTCCTCAACCAGGAGATCGCCGGTCGAGGAACCCGCAAACACCTTCACGCCGGCGCATCCGGGCAGCCTCTCCAACTCGCCCAGATGATGGGCATTCTCCCGTGTGCCGCCCATATAGAAGGCGAAGTCGCAGAACATCCGGTGATGGGCGCGGCGCAGCTTGTCGGCAAGCGCTTCGGCGCTGGTTGTTGTCGGGTTGGTGTTGGGCATCTCGAACACCGCGGTGACACCGCCCATGACCGCGGCGCGGCTGCCGGTTTCGAGATCTTCCTTCTGTTCCAGGCCGGGTTCGCGAAAATGCACCTGGCTGTCGATCACACCCGGCAGGATGTGCAGCCCCGCGACATCGATGATCTCGCCGGCGTCGAGGGCGGAGAGGTCGCCGATTTGCGAGATCTTTCCGCCGCTTAGGGCGATGTCGCGCTGAGCGATGCCGTCATGGTTGACCACCGTGCCGCCGCGCAGGATAACGTCAGGAGAGTTGGGCAAAGTCTATATGCCTCCTTGAACCGGGTGCCGCGCTCTCGTACATCTAGGGCCGCATTCGGTGTCTTCGGGAGAGCGCCGGACGCCGCTCTCTCACCTGTTCAATCGCAGACCGGGAAACTCATGTCAAACGGCCACTTTACACTGCTTTCAGACCGCACCGTTCTGGCGCTTTCCGGCGCCGAAGTGCGCGACTTCCTGCAAGGGCTGGTCACCAGCGATGTCGACAAACTGACGCCTGAACATGCGACCTACGCCGGGCTCCTGACACCGCAGGGCAAGATTCTGTTCGATTTCTTTCTGGTGCAGCATGGCGAGGCGATCTGGCTCGACTGCGCCGCCGGCATGGCGGCCGACCTGAAGAAACGCCTGACATTCTACAAGCTGCGTGCGGCGGTCGAGATCGAGGACATGAGCGGCACCTTGGGTGTCGCCGCCCTGTGGGGGGCCGACAAACCGTTCGGTCTCGAAGAGGCCGGCGCCGCGACAACCCTTGTGGGCGGCGTCGCCTTCACCGACCCGCGCTTCGGCAAGGCCGGGGCCCGGGTGATCGCCCCAGCGGACGCCCTTGCCGCCTTGCTGAGCGAGCAGGGCTGCGAAGCCGCGTCGCAAGACGACTATCACGCGCACAGGATCGCCCTCGGGCTTGCCGACAGCGTCCATGACATCGGATCCGGCGAGCATTTCCCGCACGAGTGCAACTTCGACCAGATCGGCGGCGTCGATTTCAAGAAGGGCTGCTATGTGGGACAGGAGGTGGTGTCGCGCACCGAGCACCGCAGCAATGCCCGCAAGCGTCTTTTGCCGATGGCGTTCGACAATGCGGCGCCTGAAACCGGCACAGACATTTCCGGCAACGGCAAGTCGGTCGGTCAGATCACATCGTCCGCCGGCCGGCATGCCCTCGGACTGATCAGGCTCGACCGGGCGCAATCGGCGCTCGACGCCGAGGGTGGGCTGAGCGCCGGCGAGCAGCCGGTCGCCCTGCGCAAACCCGAATGGGCGCGGTTCGATGTGCCCGGAGCGGCCTGATGAGCGCGGTTCAACATGACGACGGCAAGGCGCGCTGCAGCTGGCCGGCCACCGACCCGTTCTATGTCGCCTATCACGACGAGGAGTGGGGCGTGCCCGACTGGGACGACCGGGCGCTCTTCGAAAAGCTCATTCTCGACGGCTTCCAGGCGGGCCTTTCCTGGATCACGATCCTGCGCAAGCGCGACGAATTCCGACGGGCCTTCGACGGATTCGCACCGGAAAAGATCGTCCGCTATGGGCCGGACAAGGTTGAAGAACTGATGGGCAATGCCGGCATCGTGCGCAACCGTTCGAAAATCGAGGCCACGATCACCAACGCACAGGCCTATCTGGAGATCATGGAAGACCAGGGTTTCTCGAACTACCTGTGGGGATTCATGGATGGTGCGCCGCTGCAGAACAGTTTCAACGGCATGGACGAGGTGCCGGCGGAAACACCGCTGAGCAAGGCGGTCTCCAAGGACCTCAAGGCGCGCGGCTTCCGGTTCTGCGGCCCGACCATCGTCTATGCCTTCATGCAAGCGGTCGGCATGGTCAACGATCATGTGCGCGGCTGCTACCGTCATACAGAGTGTGCGGCATTTGCCAAACGCCCTTCCGCGGGCTGACCGTTCCCATGGCACACGCTGAACGAGACGCACCTCGCGCCTGGCAGCGCATGCTGAGCGGCCGCCGGCTCGATCTCCTCAATCCGTCGCCGCTCGATGTTGAAATCGAGGACATCGCGCACGGGCTTGCCCGCGTCGCGCGCTGGAACGGGCAGACGTCGGGCGATCACGCTTTCTCCGTCGCCCAGCACTCGCTCCTGGTGGAACAGCTCTGCGTGCATTTCTCGCCCAGGCTCGACCGGCGCTGGCGCCTCGCCGCCCTGCTCCACGATGCGGCGGAATACGTCATCGGCGATCTGATCAGCCCGTTCAAGGCGGCGATCGGTATTGATTACAAGGCCTTCGAGAACCGTCTTATCGAGGCGGTTCATCTGCGCTTCGGGCTGCCGGCCACCCCGCCCGATCACGTCACCAACCTGATCAAGCGCGCCGACCGGGCCTCCGCATTCCTTGAAGCCACCCAACTCGCGGGCTTTGAAGACAAGGAGGCCGCCAAAGTCTTCAGCCGCCCAAGGAACCTTGGCGGCAAAGGCACGGTGAAATTCTTCACGCTCAAACCGCTGCCGACCCACGAGGCGGAACAGAGCTATCTGAAAACCTTCGCTAGGCTGCGGTGAACCTCAATTTTGCGCCCGGGCGTTCAGAACCTCCTGGATCCTGATCTTGGTGGCGCGGTTCTTTCCAGACAGCGCCAGCTGTTCGCTGCCGGCGGCACTGCTTGGCCCCGCCGCTCCGTCGGCATAAAGCGCATAACCGAACCCGAGGGGCAGAGCCGGGGAGATGTCGTAGAAACCGACCCAGGCCTGATCCGGCAGGCTGACCGCAACATACTCAACACCGAGATCACCGACGATGAGCTGGTGATCCCTGCAGGCGCCGTGCTTTTCGACACGGCAGTGATCTGCGTTCGCCTCCACCTGGGCGCAAGTGCATTCGGAAGCGAATCGGCCCGAGCCGAGTTCCCGGCGCAGCGACGCAACAACGGTCTCGCCGACAGACCTGTACCAGTCACTGGTTTCCTGGCCGAGTTTCGCGCCGGTCTGCGGATGGAAGTTGAACGTGCAGTCTGAATAGGGCAGCCCTCTGGAGAAGCAGCGCGGCACGTCAAGCGGCAGTTCTTCGGAAATTACTCCGGCCTCCGCGAAGCCCATTTCGCGCAGGGACTTTTCATCGACCACGATATAGGACGGCAGCCGGGCACCGGTTTCCGGATCGAACAGAACGCCGCTGACCAGCGCCATGCACAGGGAATTCAACGAGAACCCCTTCCCCTGATAATGCCGAAGCATGGCATCCGAAACGGAGATGTCGTTGCCGCCGTCGCCGTAATAGTGACAGCGGTTCGCGAACTTTTTCACCGTCTGATAGTCCGGTCCGTAATTGGCCAGCACCAGGCCAAGCGGCCGGACATCGGCGGCGCGGGTGAACACCAGCGGAAAGCCGGCGCCCTGAACCGGAACCGCGTCAGCGGCGCCCGAACAGTCGAGATAGCGGTGGAACACCCAGCCCCAGTCACGCCAGGTGCCCTTATAGTCACCGCTGACATTGGCCCAGGCGCGGCCGCGCGCATCGTAGCCGATTTCCTGAACAACCACTTTGCGGCCATTGCGCAGGCGGTTGATTTTATTGCCGTTCGGCGCATCCCGCACGTTGAGGGAGGTATCGTTCGGGTCGGCGATCAGACACTCCTCTCCGGCCGCCCAGGCGGGGTGGTCAAAACCGGACACAGCGACAAGGACTGCAAGGACGCAGAATACATAAGCAAAGGCGCGCATGGAGGGGGTCTTTCGTGGTTTCGGCTTCAGAAAAAAAACATGACGGTGCGGGACCTGTCGACTGATGGTTCATGGTGGCGGGCAGAACTCATCATTGCTCTCCGTCGAGCTGCTGTTCGATCGCGACCATCGCGGGATGCTCCAGCCCCGCCGTGCGCAGCGCCTCAAAGTCACCCTTGATCACCCCCTGCCAGGTAACGGTATCGGACACCCGGGCGCCGCGATGTTCCGTGTATGCTGCTCGTGCTTCGCCGGACCGCCCCAGATACATCAGGGCATGGGCTCTGTTCGGCTTGTAGAGAAGTGCATTCGGATCGATCGCAATCGCCTCTTCGGCGCTCCTGAGAGCCAGGCCGTACTGCTTGGCGAACAGGGCGAACCAGGCGACGTTGTTCTCAAGCTCGCCGACGATGTCGCGCACCTCGGCCCCGGCCGCAAGGCTGCCGCGGGCGATGTCCACCGCTTCGCGGGCACGCAGGAGGGCTTCGGCCGCCTCACCGCTTTCGTTCAGCAGCAAACAGACCGTCTGATAGAGTTTCGAGACATTCGCGAGCCAGTCGCGCTGGGCCGTATCCAGAGCAGCAATCGCCTTGGCGTGATCCAGCGCCTGGCGAAAATGCGTCAGAGCGCTTGAAACGTCGCCGCCGATGTAGGCGGCTTTGCCGATGCGCTCATAACTGATCATCAGGGTTTCGCGCCATTCACGCCAGTCCGGATCCGATGCGTGGAGCGACTGCGAGATGGCAAGGTCCCTGGCATAGTAGATCATCGCCTCGGCCGGTTGTGCGTCGGCCATCAGCGCATCGCCGAGCTTGTGATGGGCGGTGGCGAGATCCTGCTGCCATTTCGTGTTCGCAGGATCGCTTGCGGCGATCTTCTCGGCAAGATCGAGGCTTTCGCGGTAGGACGCGGCTGCCGCAGCGAATTTACCTTGCGCGAAACGGCTGTCGCCGATCTTTTCGTGGGCGACGGCGACAGCCCGCACGCGCTCGGCGCTTTCGCCTTCGCTGCTCAAGATGGCGTCGCGCAATTTCAGGGCGCCGCCAAAATGTTCGAGCGCGCTTTCAATGTTTCCCTCCTGAAAGGCGACGACGCCAAAGTTCTCCTGGAAATTGGCCTCGAAACGCCGCCGGGCGGAGGCATCGTCAACACCGGCGAGCAAGGCGTGCCCGGTCCGATAGGCGGCCTGCGCTTTGGACCATTGACCAAGGTCGAAATGCACGTCGCCGAGGCGGTCATAGCCGACCACCAGGCCCGCACGCCAGTTGGCGGCGCCGGGCTCGGCGGCATGCAGCTTGGCGAAGACGGTCACCGTCGACGTAGCGGTTTCCAGTGCGGCGGCGCGGTCACCCTGGGCGCGCAGAGCATCGGACAGCTCCGCCAGCGCCAGGCCGCCGTTGCGCAGCAGCTCCGGCCGCGTCTCGCCGACACTGTCCAGTTCCTCCACCAGGCGGCGGGCCTGCTTCAATATGTCGATGATCATCGCCCGGGGCGTGCCGCGCCGGGTGGCATAGCGATCGGCGATGTTGACGACCAGGTCCTTGGTCGCCTCGGTTGTCTTTTCCAGAATGCGTTCGACGCGCTGGCGCTGTTCGACCGCCGTCCGGCGGTTCACCTCGGCCCAGAATGCAAGCCCACCCGCCAGCACCGCAACACCGAGTGCGCCGGCAAGCCAGTAGCGCTGGCGCCTTGTGGCGGCGCCCCGGCTCGTTGTGATGAGCTCACGATCCAGATCGGTGGGCAGCGGGGCATCGGCGGGCCGCGCGGCGATCCAGCGCTCCGCCGCCTCCAGTTCGTCGCCGCGCAACACCAAGGACCCCGGCCTGTGCCGTTCTTCCCAGCGCCGCGACAGTTCACCCAGTCGGGTGTGCTCCCTGATCCAGGCAAGGTCGGTCGCAAGGGCGGCGACAAGATCGCCCAGTCCCTCGTCGAAATCGTCCGCGTCACGCAAGAAGACGTAGTTGAGACGCGCCAGATCCGCTGGCGTCCCGGCGTCTCCCAGTTCGCCGATCACCACCGGGGCGAGGCGCTTGTTGAGCTGCGCGGCGTACTCCACTTCGCGCAGACAGATGTTGGAGGCCAGCCAATGCGGGCTCAGCACGAACACGATGGCGTCGGCCTGGCCGATCAACTGCTCGATGCGGCTCCACCAGTCTTCGAACTTTTCGATATCGCGGCGATCGATGAGCGGCTCGACGCCGCGCGCATTCAGCGCCGGTTCAAGCCGGTCCACAAACGCAAGGTCCCGGCGCGAATAGGAGATGAACGCCTTGACCATCGGCGCGCCGGTGTCCGTCTGCTCATTCACGATTCTCGTCCATCTCCAGGATGTGCGGGCGAATCAGTTGGTACCACAGGTCAGCCAATCCACAGTTAACCGGGGATCGGGATTCAGCGGAAATGCTCGCCGCTTGCGATTGCCCCGGATTAGTGGCACCGATGCGGCGCAGCGGCCATCGCTGTAGGGGACAGGGAAAAACCATCATGAGCACAGTCGGCCGAATGCCCTTTTGGGCCTATGTCGCGATCTCGCTGGCCGTCACCGCCGCGGCCGCCTTCACCCTCCACCAGATGGGTCAGGTTCTGATCTGCAAATGCGGCCACGTCGAACTGTGGCACAGCGAGGTCCAGAGTTCGGGCAATTCGCAGCACATCTCCGACTGGTACTCGCTGTCGCACATGATCCACGGCTTTCTGTTCTTTCTCGGGCTCAGCATTTTTGCGCGCTGGCTTTCGGTGGGCGCGCGCCTCGCCCTGGCGACGCTTGTCGAAGCTGCCTGGGAGGTTTTTGAAAACACCGAGTTCGTGATCAACCGCTACCGCGAGTCCACGCTGTCGCTGGACTACTTCGGCGACAGCGTGCTGAATTCAGTTACCGATATCGGCTTTATGATGATCGGTTTCGTGCTGGCCTGGCGCCTGCCGGTATGGCTCTCGGCCCTGCTGGTGGTCGCCATGGAGCTGATTGCACTCTATGCAATCCGTGACAATCTCACGCTCAACATCCTGATGCTGGTCTATCCGCTGGAAGCGGTGAAGACCTGGCAGATGGGGGGCTAAGCCGCCGCACCTTGGGGTTCTCCCAGAACACGGACATCGCCGCGGTCGTTGTCGGTGATGCAGAAGACGTCGAAATACTCGATCTCCGGCTCCTGCCCGTAGCGCTCGACAATGCCGTCGCGCCACGGGCCGCCATAAAACGCCTTGGCATCATCCAGTGTGTGCCATTGATAAACGCCGCCGGCGGTGCCCGTCTCGCTCCAGATGAAATGCTTCGAAATCAGGCCTTTGACCTCGCGGAAACCCGGTGCGATCCTTTCGAAATGCGCCAGACAGGCATCGTGGTCGATCTCCGGCGGCAGGGTGTATCGGACGATTGCGGTGATCATGGCCGATCCTCCTTCGGTGCTGCAGTCTACAACGCAGCCGCACCGCCGTCACGCCGGCGCACCGGATTGGCCCGTGTGCACGTCGGCAAGGCTTGAAAGCCGGCCAAGGTTTCCTGCGCCTTTCCGCCTTCTTACAGACCAAATCCGTCTCACGCGGATGGCATCATGGTAATGAGTACAGAACCGAAACCGCCAACGCGAGGAAGCACGATACCATGGACAACGATTTTCTGTTTCAGGTTGCCAGTATCACGGCCATGGCCGGCTGGCTGGTGCTGCTGGCCTCGCCCTTCACGCCGAGATGGACGGACCGCATCCCCGAACTGGCGATACCGCTCCTCCTGGCGATCGCCTATGCAGGACTGATTCTGGCCTTCTGGGGCCAGGCGGAGGGCGGGTTCGACAGCCTGGAAAACGTCATGAAACTGTTTACCCAACCGCATGTGGTCCTGGCCGGCTGGATCCACTATCTCGCCTTCGATCTGTTTGTCGGCGCATGGGAAGTGCGTACCGCCCGCCGTGAAGGCATCTTCTTTTTGCTTGTCGTGCCGTGTCTGGCGCTGACCTTCATGTTCGGACCGGCCGGGTTCCTCGCCTTCACGGCCCTGCGCGGCGCCTATGCGTTGCAGCGGCCCGCCTGATCCGCCGCCCGCGGCCTGCTACCATCGCGGTGGCGTCCTTCTCAGTGCTGTTCACCGGACTGGTTGCCTACACGTTCTTCGAGGCGCTTGCCGGCCGGCCATTCCTGGCGACCGTGATGTAGGTTCACCCTTTGCCACCCGTCGCCGCGTCCCAGAATGCCTTCTGCATCTTCTGGAAGCCTTCCATGCTGGGCGTGACCCACTCCTTCATCAGGGCTTCCGGGTCCATCTTGGCGAGCTGCTCCTGGACCCTTGTCTGGACCTCGGCCATCATCGCCTCCTGCATGGGTTTGACGTCGGGCAGGCCCATGAAGGTGCGGGCCTCTTCCGGCGTGCAGTCGATCTCGATGTTGATTTTCATGTTGTCTCCGGCAAATCGTTTCACATGTCAGAACTCGGCGCCCCTCAGCCGTGCACCGAGCCTTGTGACTTGTTATAAGGGGTTTCACCTGCGCGGCTAAGAACAACCTTGAAGCGCGCCCACCAACCGGAGCCTGCGTCATCATGATTGTCGTCTGCCCGCTGCATGCGGTCGAAACCCAAATCGAAACTCACAGCGCAAGCCATGTGGTTTCGCTGCTCGGGCCCGAGCACATGATCGACACGCCATCGGCAATTGAGCGCGACAAACACCTGCAGCTCACCATTCACGACATCGCCATGCCGATGGACGGCTATGTCTCGCCCGGCGAGGCTCATGTGCGCCTGCTGATCGATTTTCTCAACGGCTGGGACCGATCACAACCGATGATCATACACTGCTGGGCCGGGATCTCACGCTCTACCGCATCGGCGTTCACGGCACAGTGCCTGTTCCGTCCCGAGGCTTCCGAAATCGACCTGGCGCACCAACTGCGCGCCGCCTCTCCGGTGGCAACGCCGAACCCGATGATCATTGCGGCAGCCGACAGGCTCCTCGGCCGTGAAGGCCGCATGAGCGAAGCGGTCGATGCCATCGGCCGCGGCGCGAATGCCTGGGAAGGCAACGTCTTCACACTGGACGTTCCAGATAAGCAAGAGGCTTAAGGCACGCGATGAGTGACAATCATACCGGGCGTTGCCTGTGCGGCGCCGTCAAACTTGAAGTAATGGGTGAGCCGATCTGGAAGGCGCACTGCCATTGCGAGAGCTGCCGGCGAAGCACGGGATCGGCCCTGGCGACCTTTGTCGGCCTGGAGCGAGATGCCGTGCGCTTCGTCAAGGGGACACCCAAAGTCTTTGTTTCCTCGCCGGGCGTCGAGCGCCTGTTCTGCGGCACGTGCGGCACGCCGGTTGCCTATCAGGCAGACCGGTGGCCGAGCGAAATTCATCTTTATGTCTCCGTGCTGGACGACCCGGAGGCGTTCCCTCCGACGGCACATGTGCACACGGCCGAGAAGCTCTCCTGGCTGCATCTCGATGACGCGCTGAAGCAGTACGAGGCCACCGGCGTCAGCGAGTGAGGGTGGTCGGCGCATAGCGCCACTGGTATCTCGGAACACAAAACCGTTCATGCCCCGCACTTGATGCGGGGTCCAGGGCAGTAAGCCGGGGTGGTGCAGGCCGCCCCTGGGTCCCGGATCAGGTCCGGGACACACCGAATTGCTCAAAGATGGGCGAGAGGACCGATGCCGAGAGAGCCGGTCGTTCCGCTACCGCCCGGCAACGGCCACTTCGGCGCCGGGCTCTTCGGCCTCATTGTCCACCATCTCTTCGGGGAAGCCGGGTGCGCGCAGTTCGATGCCGCAGTCGTCCTCCAGCCGCTTGACGATCATCGACGACCAGGCCCGCGATCCATAGCGTTCCTGACCATCCCTGAAGATGTCCAGCACCAGGGGCGAAACTTCGAGCGGCACATCCATGCGCTGCGCCAGGTCGTCGAACAGGCCCATGTCCTTCAGCACCAGATCCATGGTGAAGTTGATGTTGTAGCTGCCGTTCAGGATCACCTGGCTCTCAGTCTCGTGGACGAAGGAATTTCCGGAAGAGATGCGGATTGCCTCATAGGTGGTGGCGAGGTCCATGCCGGCCTTCTTGGCCACCGCAAAAGCCTCTCCGAGCGCCACCAGATGCACTGAACAGAGATAGTTGGTCACCACCTTCAACACCGAAGCGGAGCCGAGCGGCCCGGTGTGCAGGACGCGCCGGCCCATCACCGTCAACGCCGGCAGTGCGGTCTCGAAGGCGGCGCGGTCGCCGCCGACGAAGATCGCGATGTTGCCGGTCGCGGCGCGGTGGCAGCCGCCTGACACCGGTGAATCCATCGGCGTTGCCCCCTTGGCTTCGACCATCGCGCCGAGGCGGCGTACTTCGGCTTCGTCGGTGGTGCTCATTTCAAGCCAGATCTTGCCCGGACCGATGGCGGAGAGAACGCCGTCTTCAGCTTCCATGACCGCAGCGCTCGCTGCCGGGTTCGGCAGGCAGGTGATGGTGATGTCGCAGGCCGCCGCCATTTCGGCCGGGCTGTCAGCCCATTGCGCGCCCTTGTCCAGCAGGGGCTGCGCGGCGGAGCGGTCGAGATCGCGCACCATGACGCCGAAACCGTTACGCAGGAGGCTGCCCGACAGCTTGCCGCCGACATTGCCCAGTCCGATGAAACCGATCTTCATTGCGTTCCTCCCAAACCTGCGCGAGCGCGCGCGGCAGCATTTGTGCGCCGCATTACGACATCACGAGGGGAGGCAACAATTGAATTTAATTGAGGGGTAGCGGCGGCCAGCTCAGGCGCCGCCGTGCGACCAGCTCCAGTAGAGCTCGCGCGCTCTTGTGTAGACCGGCCCGGGTTGCAGGTCGCGGCCCTCAAGCCGGGTGATCGGCTGCACCTTGCCGAAATTGCCGGTGCTGAAGACCTCATCGGCCTCCTTGAACTCGCCGTAGGTGACGGAGCGCTCATGAACGGTGACGCCGGCGTCGCGCAACAGCTTGATGACCCGCTGCCGGGTGATGCCGTTGAGAAAGCAGCCGTTGGGTGCCGGGGTGTGGGCGACGCCATCCTTGGCGAAGAACAGGTTGGCGGTCGAAAGCTCGGCCACATTGCCGAGGGGGTCGAGCATTACCGCGTTCTCAAAGCCGCGGCCGCGGGCTTCGCGCAGGGCCCTGGCCGAATTGGGATAATGGCAGGCCGCCTTGGCGTCCGTCGGCATCAGCTCGACACTCGGGCGGCGAAACGGTGACAGTGTCGCGGAAAACCCGTTGGCGTCGGGCATCGGCGTTTCCTCGACGGTGAGGCAGAACCGCGTCGAGTCCGGATCGACATCGACCCAGCCCTCCTCGGCCCAGTACATTGGCTTGATGTAGAGCGCGGTTCCTTTGGGGAAGCGGGAGATGCCATCGCGGGCGATCTCCAGAACCTCGCCCGGCGTGTGCAGCGCCTTCAACCCCATGGTCCTGACCGAGGCGACGATACGCTCGCAATGGAGATCGAGGTCGGGCGCAACGCCCTCGAATGCGCGCGCGCCGTCAAATACGGTCGACGCGAGCCAGGCGCCGTGTGTCAACGGTCCCATGATGCCGGGATTTCCATCGACCCATTCGCCGTCGATAAAGTGCCACGCTGCCATCACCTGCTCCTCGCTCACTGACCACCGGGGATCACCCCCTGGGCGGTTTCGAACCAATTGCGTTCGGCATCACACGCATTGGTAATTCCCGCACTTGATGCGGGACCCAGGGGCCACTTGTCAATTCCGTGCGGGATTATCCTTGATCCCGCATCAAGTCCGGGATGTGCGAATGCCGACGGCCGCGGCCGGGCAGCCGCTGCGGCTGGCGCCGTAAATCGGTGCAATCAGCTCTCGCCGTAAGTAATGCTCGGATCTTTGTAGAAGATGTGGCGGCCGATCTTCTTGACCAGCTTCATGGTGCGGCCCCATCCGGGATTGACGTAGTCGGCGTGGTAGTGGGTTGCCCCTTCCACCGCCAGGATCTTGCGTCTGCCCGACATTGCCTGGGTCGCGACCCGCTGGGCCTTGTCCCAGTAGGACCCCTGTTTCGGCTTGCGGCTGCGGCCGTTGCAGGCGTAGGTGAACTGGCAGCGCAACTTGACGTGCTTGTTCTGGTGCACGACGCCGCAGACCGAGTTGGGATACTGGTCGCTGGCCACCCGGTTCAAGATCACATTGGCCACCGCAAGCTGTCCCAGTGTGGGTTCGCCGCGAGCCTCGTGGTAGATCGCTTCGGCCAGGCAATAGTGTTCCAGAGCCCGCGCCGCGCGCTGCTTTTTGCGCTTCTGTTTCAGGACAACGCCCGTCGTGATCGCTTTTTCGATTTTCCACACCGGGGGCGGATCGAACAGTGTGGCGACCTGCTGGATGCGCAGATCTGCCTTGGCCGGAAGGGGCGACTTGAACAGGAGATCGCCTTTTGCGGAGACCGTATCGGTCCGCCCGGACGGCGCGTCGGCGGGACTGAAAGACACCACCTGCACCATCGGCGGGTCGTTCTCGACCGTTCCGCGCAGCACCGTTTCCTTGCCGACGACACTACGGGCGGTGGTGAGCACGTCGCTCCATTCCGTACCCGGAGCATTGCGCGCAGACGCGTTCTCGCCAGCATAATGCCCGACGGCGGCGGCGACAAGAACAAGGCTGCCGGCCGTCAGCGCGTAAGTCAGCGCATTCTTGAATCGCCTCTTCGCGGCTCGACGTTGTCGTCCATAGACGGCCATAGAAATCCTGATTTGCCCGTTTCGGGGCTCGACAGTACGCATTTGGGTACCCTTAAGCACTAACTAGACTCCTGCCGTCAGCAGCAAGGAAACCCTACGCTGTTTCCGTTTAACATAGGTTAACCATGCCCGCAATGAGCCGGACACGGTCCATGCAAAGTTATGAAATATCAGGGCAAATACTGCCTGCGAAACTGCACCCAAGTCCGCCATCCCCTATTGTTTTCGTCCGCCCGGCCGAAGCGGAATGCGTTGCCCGCCGAAGTGGCATTTATTGCGTGCGGAAGGGTCAGTCCCAACCCCTCTCAGATGACCCGATCATCATCTGCATTTACGGCAATATTGTGAGCAATAGCACCGAATCCGAACAGTCGAAGCGAGAATCCCGGTCAGGGTTAACCCGCGCCACAACCATGACTTTCAACAGATCCGGTCAGGACTCGCTATGGGTTTGTGCTATGGCGGCCCGCGCCGCGGCAAGACGGGCGATAGGCACCCGGAATGGTGAGCAGGACACATAATCCAGGCCCACTTCATGGCAGAATGCAACGGATGCGGGATCGCCGCCGTGTTCTCCGCAGATGCCGAGTTTTATGTCCGGCCGGGTTTCCTGGCCGCGCTCGACGCCGATGCGGACCAGTTCGCCGACGCCGTCAATGTCGATTGAAACGAAGGGATCTTGCGGCAAAATGCCCTTTTGCGTGTATTCGGCGAGAAACTTTGCCGAATCATCGCGGCTGATGCCGAACGCGGTCTGCGTCAGATCGTTGGTGCCGAATGAAAAGAACTCGGCTGTTTCGGCGATTTCATCTGCCCGCAACACTGCCCGAGGCAATTCGATCATGGTGCCGGTGAGGTATTCGAGCTTTTGCCCGGTCTCTTGTTCGACCTCGCGGGCGACATGGTCGATACGCTGCTTGATGATGTCGAATTCCGCCCGGGTGGCGATCAGCGGCACCATGACTTCCGGCATCACCGGGACGCCGGTCGATTTCGCGGCTTCAAGCGAGGCTTCAAAAATGGCGCGCGCCTGCATTTCGCAGATTTCCGGATAGGTGATCGCCAGCCGGCAACCGCGGTGGCCGAGCATAGGGTTGAATTCGTGCAGTTCCGCAACGCGCCGCCGCAGATGGGCGACGTCGGTGCCAACCGCCTCGGCAACCTGGGCGATCTCATCGTCGGAGTGCGGCAGGAACTCATGCAGAGGCGGATCGAGCAGGCGGATCGTCACCGGCAGTCCCTGCATGATCTCGAACAGTTCGGTGAAGTCCTGGCGCTGCATCGGCAGGATCTTGGCGAGCGCGGCGCGGCGGCCGTCCTCGTTATCGGCAAGGATCATCTCGCGCACCGCGAGGATGCGATCCTGCTCGAAGAACATGTGCTCGGTACGGCACAGGCCAATGCCTTCGGCGCCGAATTCGCGGGCGGTGCGGGCATCGGCGGGCGTATCGGCATTGGCGCGCACGCCGAGCTTGCGTTCCGCGTCGGCCCAAACCATGAGCTTGCCGAAATCGCCTGAGAGCTCCGGCTGGATGGTCGCCACCCGCCCCTTCATGACCTGGCCGGTGGAACCGTCGATGGTGATCAGATCGCCCTTCTTCAGTTCGTCGCCTGCCGCGAAAAGCGTCTCCTGCGCGTAGTCGATGCGGATGCCGCCGGCGCCCGAAACACAGGGACGGCCCATGCCACGGGCGACCACCGCGGCGTGGCTCGTCATGCCGCCGCGCGTCGTCAGGATGCCCTCGGCGGCATGCATGCCGTGGATGTCTTCCGGGCTGGTCTCGACCCTCACCAGGACCACCGAATGCCCCTTTGCCTTGAGCGTTTCCGCCTCGTCGGGATCGAACACGATCTCGCCACAGGCAGCTCCCGGCGACGCCGGCAGGCCGGTCCCCAGAACCTCGCGCTCCGCGTCGGGATCAAGGGTCGGATGAAGCAGCTGGTCAAGCGAGGCCGGATCGATGCGCACGACCGCCTCGCGCCTGTCGATCAGCTCCTCGTCGGCCATGTCGGTGGCAATCTTCAGTGCCGCCTTGGCGGTGCGTTTGCCCGACCGGGTCTGCAGCATCCAGAGCTTGCCTTCCTGGATGGTGAACTCCACGTCCTGCATGTCGCGGTAATGGCCTTCGAGCTTTTCGTAGATCGCCCTCAACTGGATGAAGACTTCCGGCATCAGGCGTTCGAGAGACGGCTTGTCGGAGCCGGCCTCCTCGCGGGCCCGTTCGGTGATGTTCTGCGGCGTGCGGATGCCGGCGACGACGTCCTCGCCCTGGGCGTTGACCAGGAACTCGCCATAGAGTTCCTTCGCGCCGGTTGACGGATTGCGCGTGAAGGCGACGCCGGTGGCGCTCCCCTCGCCCATATTGCCGAACACCATGGCCTGCACATTGACCGCCGTGCCCCAATCGTCCGGGATGTCGTGCAGACGCCGGTAGGTGATGGCGCGCTGGTTGTGCCAGGATCCGAAGACCGCGCTGATGGCGCCCCACAATTGTTCCTCGACGTCCTGGGGAAACGGATTGTCGAGCCCTTCCTCGACACATTGCTTGTAGCGGACAATCACTTCGCGCCAGTCGCCGGCGCTGAGGTCCGTGTCGTTCTGGTAATCGTTATCCTCCTTGAAGTTTTCAAGGATGTCTTCGAACTCGAAATGATCGAGCCCGAGGACCACGTCGGAATACATCTGGATGAAGCGCCGGTAGCTGTCATAGGCGAAACGCTCGTCGCCCGACTTGACCGCCAGTCCCTCGACCGTCTCGTCGTTGAGCCCGAGGTTGAGAACCGTGTCCATCATGCCCGGCATCGAGGCGCGCCCGCCGGAGCGCACCGACACGAGCAGCGGGTTCTCCTTGTCGCCGAAGCGAATGCCCACCAGTTCGCCGACATGGGCAAGCGCCTCGTCAACCTGTCCCTTGAGCTCTGCGGGGTACTGACGGTCGTTCTCGTAGAACGCGGTGCACACCTCGGTGGTGATGGTGAAGCCCGGCGGCACCGGCAGTCCGAGATTGCACATCTCCGCCAGATTGGCGCCCTTGCCGCCGAGAAGCTCACGCATCTCGGCCGCGCCATCGGCAACGCCGTCACCGAACTTGTAGACCCACCTGGTCGCGGATTCAGCCATAGTCCGCCCTGCTTTGTCTGATTGTTTCGAAAACTCGAAAGACGCTCAACACGGAGAACGGCTCGCGAAGCAAGAACGACTCGCGAAACCGCCCGAATGCGAAGGTTACATGCACAGGCAGGCCACCCGGGTCAACCCGTAGCCTTGCCGCAGGGCTTGCACCCTATGACTCGATCTTGGAGAAGTCGGCAACCTGCAACGTCGCGGCACGGATCCTCGACAACAGCTTCAGGCGATTCTCCCGAAGCCCCGCGTCTTCGGCGTTGACCGTCACATTGTCGAAAAAGGCATCGACCGGCGCACGCAGCCGGGCCAGCGCCGACATGGCGGCGGCGAATTCTTCCGAGCCGGCGGCCGCGCCCGCTTCCGCCTCGGCCCTGTCTATGGCCTCGGCCAGGGCCCGTTCCTCGTCCTGCGCGAAGAGAGCGGGGTCCGGTGCGCCGTCGTGGCGCGTCTCGTCCTTTTTCTCTTCGATGCGCAGGATGTTCTGGGCTCGCTTGGCGCCGGCCAACAACACCGCGCCATCGTCCGTTTCAAGAAACTTGCCCATTGCCTCGACCCGTTTGACGATGAGCACCAGATCGTCCTGACCGCCGAGCGAGAACACCGCATCGATGAGATCGTGGCGGGCGCCCTGGTCGCGCAGATGCACCTTCAGGCGGTCGGCGAAGAAGGCGAGGAGGTAATTGTCGCCGCGCAGCAGTGCATCGTGCACCGCGCGGACCCTGTGCTTGCGTTCGCTGTCTTCGCCAAGGCGGTCGAGCGTCGGGCCGAGCCGGGCGAGGGTAAACTGGATGATCGGCGACAGACGCAAGCGCAGTCCCCGGTCCAGAACCGTGCGGATGACGCCGAGCGCGGCGCGGCGCAGCGCATAGGGGTCCTTCGAGCCTGTCGGCTTCTCATCGATCGCCCAGAATCCAACAAGCGTGTCCATCTTGTCGGCAAGCGCGACCGCCTGCGCAACCGGACTGGACGGAACATCGTCCGACGGGCCCTGCGGCTGATAGTGCTGGGCGATGGCGTCGGAAATCTCCTGGCCCAGTCCCTCGCCCTGCGCATAATAGCTGCCCATCAGGCCCTGAAGTTCGGGAAACTCGCCGACCATCTCGGTGACGAGATCGCATTTTGCCAGGCGCGCCGCCTGTTTCGCGGCATCGACATCCGCGCCGATCAGGCCCGCGATCTCTCCGGCAATGGCCTCGAGCCGGAGAACCCGTTCCGTCTGCGTGCCGAGCTTGGCATGGAAGGTGATCTTTTCAAGCTCGGGCAGGCGTGCTTCCAACGACGTCTTGCGGTCCTGGTCCCAGAAGAAGCGGGCATCGGAAAGACGCGCCGCGATCACCCGTTCATTGCCTGCGACAATGGCGGCGCCCGCATCATCGGCAACAAGGTTCGACACGAGAATGAACCTGTTGGCGAGTTTGCCGGTCTTGGGATCGCGCAGCGAAAAGCACTTCTGATGCGCCTTCATCGAGGTTGTGAGAACCTCCGGCGGCACATCGAGAAAAGCCTCGTCAAAGGCGCCCATCAGAACAACCGGCCATTCGACGAGGCCGGCATTTTCGCGCAGCAGGGCTTCGTCCTCGACCAGTTCGAGGTTCTGTGCAAAGGCGAGCGTGCGTGCCTCGTTGCCAATCACATCGGCGCGCTCGCCCGCACCGAGCATGACGCGGGCGTCCCGCAGCCCTGCCTCGTAGTCTTCAAAGCCGCCGACCTCGATCGGATCTGGGGCATGAAACCGATGACCATAGGTGACATTGCCGGAGACAATGCCGCCAATCTCGAACGGCACCACCGCCCCGTCGAATATGCACAGGATCGAATGGAGCGGCCGCACCCAGCGCAGGGACCCGGGTCCCCAGCGCATGGATTTGGGCCACGGGAATTTCGCGATCACATCCGGTACGATTCCGGCGATCATCTCGGCGGTGGAGCTGCCCGACTTTTCGATGACGGCGGCGTAGTATTGCCCCTTTTTGTCTTCGCGGATCTCGCACTCATCAAGAGTGAGACCAACGGAGCCGAGGAACCCTTCGATGGCCTTGTCCGGGGCGCCGACACGCGGCCCCTTGCGCTCGTCGCGCACGTCGGGCTGGTTCTCCGGCAGACCGGCCACGGCCAGCGCCAGCCGCCGCGGCGTCGCCCGCACCTCGGCGCTTTCATAGACACAGCCGGCATCGACCAGCGCATTGGTCACCAGGCTCTTCAGATCGTCGGCGGCACGCGCCTGCATGCGCGCCGGGATCTCTTCGGAGAACAGTTCCAGGAGAAGATCAGGCATCGCCGCCCTCCCCGCCGCCGGCTTCGGTCCGAAGCCAGGCTTCGGCGCAGGCCTTTGAGAGCTCACGCACCCGCAGGATGTAGGACTGCCGCTCGGTCACCGAAATGACGCCGCGCGCGTCCAGCAGGTTGAAGAGATGGCTCGCCTTGATGCACTGGTCGTATGCGGGCAGCGCCATCTCGTGGCGGCCGTCCGCATTGCCGGCCTCGATCAGGGCGTGGCACTCGCCTTCCGCATCGGCGAAATGGCGCAGCAGGAGCTCGGTGTCCGCATGCTCGAAGTTGAAACGGGAATATTCCTGCTCGGCTTGCAGGAACACGTCGCGATAGGTGATTTTCTCATCGCCTTCGCGGCCGTTGAAATTGAGGTCGAACATGTTGTCGACGCCCTGGACATACATCGCAAGGCGCTCAAGCCCGTAGGTCAGCTCGCCCGAGACAGGGGCGCAGTCGATGCCGCCGACCTGCTGGAAGTAGGTGAACTGCGAGACCTCCATGCCGTCGCACCAGACCTCCCAGCCAAGCCCCCAGGCGCCCAGTGTCGGGCTTTCCCAGTCGTCTTCGACGAAACGGATATCGTGGGTCTTGGGGTCGATGCCGATGGCATAGAGGCTCTTAAGGTAAAGCTCCTGCATGTCGGGCGGCGATGGTTTGATGATCACCTGAAACTGGTAGTAGTGCTGCACCCGGTTGGGGTTCTCGCCGTAGCGTCCGTCGGTGGGGCGGCGCGAAGGCTGCACATAGGCGGCTTTCCAGGGTCGGGGGCCTATCGCGCGCAAAGTGGTGGCCGGATGGAAGGTCCCTGCCCCAACCTCCATGTCGTAGGGCTGCAGGATGACGCAGCCATACTCCGCCCAATAGCGCTGCAGCGTCAAAATAAGTCCCTGAAATGAGGTGCGCGGTGAAAGCGCGCCTGCGTTGGACGTTGCAGGTTGAGCGGACATTGAGCGCGACTCGGTTGAAAAGTGTTCCTGGGACCGCGCGCAACCTACTTTTGTGTACGGTCCCGGTCAAGCAGCCGCACGCCTCCGGGCACACCTATCGTTCGACCGGCATCGGACAGGCTGTAATGCCTCGCGGGGGTTGCGGACGCGCATCCATCTCATGATGATCGGCGCGGATTCAGGCTGAATCGAACCTTGTGTCGTGGGCAGGCACCATCGAACAGTTATCATTTGTATACATATAATTTTATTGTTGGTATACAAAATTCTTAATTCAATATCAGTTTATGGCATAAAAATGTGAAGTGCCCTGACGTCGCAATATCAATCATCTAAAATTAGCTTCGACTCAAAACTACCGCTACACACTTTAAGTTTTTTCGCGGCCTATTCCGCAGTTCTTACTTCAAGTTAACATATTTTTTACCACAGAAAGCAAATCTGTTTTACCTCATATTTATAACAATAACTCGCGTTTGGTTTATTAGGAGATTATCATGGCTGGGTTCATCCGACGTTTAAAAGTTACACACAAGCTCTTGATGCTCTTGCTGCTGTTTGGACTGGTTCCGGCGATCGCTGTTTTCCTCGTCTACAAGGGCTCCGAAGAAACATTCAAGACGGCGTTCAGGACCCCGCTCCAACAATTGTCAAAGAACATCGGCGACACCATCGACCGCAACCTGTTTGAGCGCTATGGCGACGTGCAGGCCTTTGGGTTGAATGTCGCCGCGCATGACCCCGCCAACTGGGGCAACCCTTCAGACAAGAATCCGCTTATAACCGCGATGAACGGCTACATGACGGGCTACGGCATCTACCGGCTCATGCTGCTGCTGGACGTGAAGGGCGATGTCATCGCAGTCAATTCGGTGAACCCCGTCGGGGAGCCGCTTGATACCAAAGCCCTGTATGGCAAGAGTTTCGCCCAAGAGACATGGTTCAAAAAGGCCCTGACGGGCGATTTTCTGGACGGAACAAACGGGCTCTCGGGAACGGCGGTCGAGCAACCTTCCCGGAACGACACGATCAGCCGGCTGTATGGCGATGATGGCTACGTCATTCCCTTCTCCGCGCCGGTAAAAGACGCCGGCGGCGAGACGGTTGCCATCTGGGTCAATTTCGCCGATTTCGGCCTGGTGGAGGAGATTTTTGCGGTTGCCTACGCGGAACTCGCGGCCGACGGCAAACGCAGCTCCGAGCTCACGCTGATGGACCCGGAGGGGCGCATCATCGTCGACTATGATCCGGTCGGACAAGGCTGGACCGAGTATCAGCGCAATGGCGACGTCATTGGAACCTTCAACCTGGCGGACAAGGTTGAGGCGGCGCGCATGGCCATCGATGGCGAGACCGGCTCGGTAGATGCGCTTCATGCGCGCAAGAAGGTCTGGCAGGCCGCCGGCTACAACCATTCCGATGGAGCCTATGACTATCCCGGCCTTGGGTGGTCTGTTCTCGTTCGCGTCCCGGTCGACGAAGCCTACGTCGCCGTGAACACGGTCAGCACCGTCATGCTCACGGCGCTGGGTATCGCCGCGTTCATAATCGCATGTGTCGGTTACCTGCTCGGCAAGATTTCGGTCAAACCATTGCGCGAAATGACGGTGGCAATGAACACTCTCGCGGAAGGGGAGACAGGCATCGATGTTCCGGCAAGAAACCGGAGCGACGAAATCGGCGAGATGGCCGGCGCGGTGCAGATCTTCAAGGAAAATGCGATTGAACGGATCAAGCTTCAATCGGAGAGTGAAAAGGAGCAGGAAGCCCGCGCCGCGCGGCAGAAGACCGTCGACACGCTGGTCAGCGGATTTCGCGATCAGGTGCAAGACGTTCTTCAGTCCGTCGGCTCAAACACCGAAAAAATGCAAGAGGCCTCCAAGTCACTGTCCGCGGCGGCAATTCAGACGAATTCACAGGCAAGCAGCGTAGCGGAAGCCTCCGAAGAGGCCTCTCAAAACGTTCAGGCCGTGGCCGCGGCGACGGAGGAGCTGTCGGCATCGATCAACGAGATCGCGCAGCAGATCACCCAGACCAATGAAATCGCGCTCAAGGCGTCCCAGAACACCAGCGCGGCGGACGAGAAAATGAGCACACTCTCGGACGCCGCCCAGAAGATCGGCGAGGTCATCAAGCTGATCCAGGATATCGCGGAGCAAACCAATTTGCTGGCGCTGAACGCAACCATCGAGGCGGCAAGGGCCGGAGAATCAGGCAAGGGCTTTGCGGTGGTCGCATCCGAAGTGAAGGAACTGGCGACGCAGACGGCCAATGCCACGGAAGCGATTTCCGAGCAGATCGTCGCCATCCAGAGCGAAACCGAGACAACGGTGGTTGCCATAAGGGCGATTGCGGAAACGATGCAGGAGGTCACCGTATCCACCGAGACCATCGCTGCCGCGGTCGAAGAGCAAAGCGCGTCGACGGCTGAAATCAGCAATAATGTGCAACAGGCCGCCAACGGCGCTGATCTTGTGACCCAGAACATTTCGGGGGTGACGCAGGCCGCGGACCAGAACCAGGCTTCCTCCGAACAGGTTCTCAACTCGTCCCAGGAGGTCTCCGCGCGGGCGGACGAACTGCGCCAGGTTGTCGATCAGTTCCTCGACCGGGTCGCCGCCGCCTGATCAAACACAGTTCCCAGGCCGTCGCCGACTGCGGCGGCCGGGGCAACGGTCTTTCGCATCGCGCCGCGCACGAAGTCGGTGCCCGGGCCGCATCTCTCCGGTCATATCTCGTAGGTCACCGGCTTTCCGGTCAGCTCCTTTCCCTTGCGGTCGTAAACGCTGACCTTGAGCTTGCCCTTTCTGACGCTGAGGCGCGTGAAGTTGTCTTCCGAGAAGACCGGTCCGGCGTTTTCCACAGTATAGATCACGCCGGCGCTCTCGGTCAGCGTACCGGAGAGCCGGTAGGACGACGCCTGGCCTTGCGGATACGGCCAGAACAGCGACGACGACACCACCGATGTGACCACGAAGTCGTCGTCCTTCGAACACTTCAGTTGCGCCGACAGGGAACAGTGTATGTCACCGGACAAAAACACGACCTGGCGAATATTTCGGTCCCGGATGAAATCGAGAAGCTCCCTCCGCTGCTGATCAAATCCCTGCCACTTGTCCTCGTTCAGCTGATGCCCATCCGGGAGCATCGGCACCGAGCTGACGACGAACTTGGGCTTTTTGCGGTTCCGCGCCGCGTTCAGCCAGATCTTGAGGCTGTCCATCTGGGCGCGGCTGATCATCTCCGGCGGAACGCTCAGCCTGGTGCGCTCGGTCCTGGTATCAAGGACGAAAAATGCCGAAGATCCGCTTTCGAAATCGAACCAGAGTTTGTTCGGAACCTCCGAGCGGTTGCGCTGGCCCTTGGGTGTGAATGCGGGCCCGTGCACCATCTGATAGGACTGATAGGCATGCAGCGCCGCGGCGTACAGGTGTGGATTGGCGGCGCGATCGTCGCTGGTCCAGTTGTCGCGTATCTCGTGATCGTCGAGTATCATGTAGGTCGGCAGGGACGACATCATTGCGCGGACATGCTGCTGACCGAACACATCGCGGTAGCGCTTGAAGAAATCCTCCGGCGTGCGGTCAGGGAACAGGCCCCTCAAGTCGTCGGCATAGATCTGGTCACCGACCATGAGCATGAAATCCGTTTTCATGCCGTCGGCAATCTGCCGGTTTATCGATCTGAAGGTCTTGTCGCCTCGATCGTCAAACAGGCGCCCCCAGAACAATTTCAGCAGGTAACGACAGGACCCGAAGACAAAATCCGTGGCATTTGCCTTTTCAGTGTCCTCTGTGACAAATGCTCCCGACGTAACACCGGTCCAGTCGAATGAGGCGGACAGATCTATGTCCTCCGGCTCGATATCGCGGTTGAGGAAGCCGAACTCATACTCATACTTCGTCGCCGGCTTCAGATCCTCGAAATCAATAACACCGGTATAGTCGAACCAGGGCAACATCTTGCAGATTTGCGGTGCGCGAAACTCCGGTTGCCCGGCGGCGCGGATGCGGGCAATGCCGAAGCAGCGCTTCTCGGTCTTTCCTTCATCGCCTCTTCCCCAAAGCCTGCATCCTTCATCCTGGGTCCAACCAACGATCGGACCAAGCGTCAACGGATTTACGTTCATCATGTGTTTTGCCCCCATGCTGAGTTTTCGATGGCAGCGGAGATGTAGATCCCGCCAGCAAGGAGGCTACCACAGTGTAAATGGAATGGCTAAGCGGCCCGGCCCCGGTTCGAACCGCGCTTGCGGACGCGGCCGCCGCGAGCGCGGCCGACAGCGGCGCTTACGCAAACACACAGAAAAGCATCAGATCAGGCGAACGTACGACTGTCGCCGTCCAAAGGCTCAAACAGATCGATATCGGGCTCCGGCCCTCTCGTTGCCGGCGTATGCGCGCATTTCTGCCTGCGGTGGCCGGCCGAGGGCGCCCATCCGCTGTCCACCAGTTCCAGAACCGGCACGCTTCCGCGGTCGTCGACAACCGCAACACCGCTGCCATGGCAGTAGGGACAGCATTCAAGCCGGCGTTCGATGTGAATGTCGGCTGAAGGCGATATCTGCGTGACGACGAAACTGGGGTCGTCGCTGAGTTCGGACTGAATGTGTTCGACGGTCACTCTGGTCGGCTCAAGTGGATGGCCGCCGACCACGAGCGCCAGTTGAAGAACCTCGTTCTGACCGGTGGCGGGCCAGGCCCGCTCTGCAATGCTCAGGGGGATGATGCGATGCGAACCATAGGCCATGGCCTTGATCACGCTCGCCCACAGAAACTGAAATGTAATTTCCTTACTCATACGCGACTACCTCGGTGGACAAGAACTCGACAAACCGCAATCCCTCACTGATTCGCGGATGCTGCAGCTACAGTGTGGTGAGATTGTGAATCCGCGGCCACAAGTATGGTCGGCAGGCGGATTGACGCCCGGCATGCCGCTCCGCGCACCAAATTCGGGCGCCTGACAGGGCGACCCGACTGGGGCGAGAAGAGACAATCGGCCAAAAAAAGCTCCGCAGGTGCGCTGTTCCTGCGGAGCTTAGATCCGGGCGGCCCCATCGAGCGTGGGCCGCCAGGGGGGAACTTTTCAGTCCTTGCCCAAAGAGCCGGTTCCTGCGAACGCTGCGGCCACGACATTCGATGTACCCGAATAATCGCCGGCAACCGGTACGAAGACCAAAGGCTCTATCGATGCGACCGTGATGTGCGCTTCAGACCGGTCCGCACGGGTCGGCGCGATCAGCCGTGGTTGTGCCCGCGCCAGCAGGTTTCCGGTCGGCGTGGGTCGAGGCACCGCATAGGTGAAGTAGTCCGCCTTGTTCTGCCGAAAGGCGACCTGCACCAGACGCACACGTGATCGGTCCGCCTTCTGCCGTCTCTCGACAACCTGCACGACGGACGTTTGTCCGGTGGACGGCGCGGACAGGCGGTCAGACTTCAGGGCGCCGTTCACCGCCACCATTTGATGTGCCGAAAATGTGCGACCGAAACGGTCAACGATTGTCGAAGTTGTGGCGATGCAGACTGCAAGCGCTGTCACCACAATTGCCGAGGATAGTAACTTGTACATTGCCGCACCCAGACTTGAGAGTTCCAGATGACTTCTGCGATAAGCCTCAACAATGACATTTCGTAGGCACACTTTGGTTGGCAGGTATCTGCGCCTGCCGGTGTCTTCTCTTATGAAATTGAACAAACACCTGAATTATAAAGATAATTTTCTCGTTTTTTGCTTGTTAACCATATTTGAGAAAAAATTTCGATCGCTGCCTGACGGCACATCAAACGGAGCGACCGACGCACGGCCGGTTCACTCAGACCGTTGCCCGTTCAATCACCAGGTCGAGACGATCCTGGCCGAAAAACATCTCGTCGCGGACGAAAAACGTCGGGGACCCGAAGACGCCTCGTGCAGCCGCCGCCGCGGTCCGGTCAATCAGGCCCTGCTTGACATCAGCTTCGCGGCAGCGGCTGACGTAATGCGGCGCGTCGAAGCCCGCGGCCTCCAGAACCTCCGCGACAACCGCAGGGTCGGACAGGTTCGCCGCCTCCGCCCACATCGCATCGAAGAGCGCGTCCACGTAAGGCGCGAGACGGCCCTCTTCCTCAGCCACCAGCGCACCGCGCATCATTGCCAGCGAGTTGAACGGCGCGTCGGCGTGGAAATTCAAAGACACAGAATAGCGTTCGGCGTTGCGCGGCAGATCGACCTCCATCATGTAGCGGCGCTTGGCGGCCACATCGACGGGTTCGGCGTTGCCGGTAATCTTGAAAATTCCACCGAGCAGCATCGGCCGGTAGATCACATCAAGATCCGTCCTCGCGACAATTGTCCTGATCCGCTTATGCGCCAGATAGGTCGGCGGGCTGGCGATATCGAAGTAGAACTCAATCGGTCGGTTCATGATCTCTCACGCATCGGGCAGCACCCGAATGTGTTGCCCGTCCGGTCCGCGGATATAGACATGGTCTTGAATTCCTTCCTGACCGTCGGACGTTTCGGACGGCTGCATCCGTTCCAGTTTCTTCAGGTATCTCGTGGCCGCCCGCCGGGCCGCGTCTTCGGACCGGTGCCTGCCCGCAATCGGATAGCCGTGTCGCGAAAACGTGTCCCAGCCTTCGATCGTCCACTTTCCACGCCACATCATCAGCCAACTTAGCATCGCCCTTATCAATCCGTACTTCCCTCGGCTGTCCGGCTCGCCTCACTGCTCGGGCAAATAGTCGTTCGACCAGTTCAGCACCACGTTGTAGGACACCGATATGCGCGGAGTTTCGCTCAGGTTCGGGTGCACAAAATGGTGCAGGAACGCGGGCCACAAGAGGATCATGCCGTTACGGGGCTCAACGGTGTGCTCCATCTCGACATAGGGATCGCGCTTGATGGCGTTCATGTTCACCGCGCCGCGCGGGTCGTAGAAGGTGATGCAGCCGGGCCGCAGATCACGCCTGCGCCCGGCACTCGGCGGTTCGCCTGGAAGCCGCACATAGTAGGTGCCGCTCAGGTAGGAGTGCGGATGGTTGTGGAGATCGTGGTAGTCGCCGAGGCGGTTGACATTGGCCCAGCCCTGAAGCGACCACTTGATGCCGTAGTCCATTCCGAGATGCTTGAAGTAGTCCATCACCGTCTTGTTGATGCACTCGCGCAGCCACTGCACCGCAGGGTGCTCATGGACCAGGAGGTTGCCGCCGAGATAGTCGGTGGTCATGTCGGGGCTCTGGGCGTCCAGTTCTTCGATATAGTCGGCCAGCACCTGGTTTGCCTGTTCATGTCCGGGAATCAACCGCTGCAGCATGTGCGTCGGCCAGAGCTGGCGGAATCCATCTGGTAGTTCGTCTGCCATGGCGCCTAGCTTGCGATGGTCATGGCGCAGAAACAAGCGGATATGTCCACGACCGGATCCCGTCCGTAAGGGCAGCCCGCCGCGGTCCGGACGGGACGGCTGGATCTATCTTGCCGAGGAGAGTAACAATCGCTTGCCGAGGTTCCGCAGGGGACCACAGCGGCCGGACTGCTGGGCGCGTGAACACAAGGGTTGAATCTGGGGAAGCCATACCATGGGCGCGCCAAATCTGAGTTCCCTCCGCGGCGACATCTTCGGCGGGATTACGGCCGCGGTGGTGGCGCTGCCGCTGGCGCTTGCCTTCGGCGTGACGTCCGGCGTCGGCGCCATTGCCGGGCTCTATGGCGCAATCGCCGTTGGATTCTTCGCCGCCGTTTTCGGCGGCACGAATTCGCAGGTGTCGGGCCCGACCGGCCCGATGACAGTGGTCATGGCGGCGGTCGTCGCCGATCATGCCGGAAACCTGGGCGAAGCCTTCACCATCGTGTTTCTCGGCGGCGCCTTCCAGATCGCGTTCGGCCTGATGCGGGTCGGCCGATACGTCTCCTATACGCCTTATTCCGTGGTGTCGGGCTTCATGTCCGGCATCGGCGTGATCATCATCGTGATACAGCTTCTGCCCTTCCTCGGGCTGCCGACGGTGCCGGGCGGCCCGTTCGGCGCCCTGACGGCCCTGCCCGGCGCGCTGTCGAACATCAATCTTCACGCCCTGATCATCGCGGCGATGTCGCTCACCTTGATGATATTCTGGCCGCCCAGGCTCGCCTCCTATCTTCCCGGCCCCCTGGCGGCCCTGATCGTCGGCACGCTGCTTGCACTCACATTATTGCAAAATGCCCCGGTGATCGGCGATGTGCCAACCGGTCTGCCCGACCTGCGGATCCCGGCGTTCCCGCTGGACTCGCTCCAGACCATCATTCAGCCGGCGCTGATACTGGCGCTCCTCGGCTCGATAGACAGCCTGCTGACATCGCTGGTCGCGGACTCGATCACCCGCACGCGCCACGATTCGAACCGGGAACTGATCGGCCAGGGGATCGGGAACATGGTTTCCGGCCTGATCGGCGGCCTGCCGGGGGCCGGCGCCACAATGCGGACCGTGGTCAATGTCCGCGCCGGAGG
>JAJFHL010000241.1 GCA_021775615.1 Hyphomicrobiales bacterium | reverse complement strand
TCTATTTCGGCCCCTTCAAGGTATCGACGATCCCGCCGCTCTATTGACCGCACCGTCTTGAAGCGCGTTGCGCTTTATGTGATCCGGCGCCGGCCCACGCCCCCCTGCCCAACCATCCGACAAAGGTACCCTGGGGGTGGTTGGGCAGGGCGCGTGGGCCGGCGCCGGATCACATACAGCGCAACGCGCTTTAAGACGGCGCGGTCAATAGAGGGGCGGGATCGTCGATACCTTGAAGGGGCCGAAATAGAGCTTGCCGTCCTTGAGGATGGTTTTGAGCTTGAGCCCGGGTTTGTTTTCGTCCGGCTTGCCGAGCACGGTCAGGATCGTGTCGGCAACCGCCGCCGCCTTTTCCTCGATGAGACCGGCGTTGAGCAGTCTCGCCATCAGATCATCGAAGCCGCTCACCCTCCATTCGAGCTTGCCGTTGAGACGGCCTTTTGCATCGAGGGCGAGTTTGCCGGAACTTGTTCCGGTGAGAAAGTTGCTGGCGCTGTCAAGGTTGCGCACGGTCAGCTCGCCGCCGCCTTCCTGCCATCGGCGCGCCCGTTCCTCAAAGGTCAGGCCGGGCTTGAAGGGCAGGGCGGTTATGTTGGCATCGATGGACGCGGTCTCGATGCGCAGCGGTTCGGTGCTGAAAAGGGTCGACTGGTCCGGCCCGTAGACGATCTGTCTTACGGTCGCCGCCACGTCGAATGGCGCGACGTCTCCGTCGGGCGGTGCGGCAAAGCGGGTGTGGATCGTGATGTTTTCAAGGGTGTAGGGCACCGGCGCGGCCGGGCCGCCGTCCGGCGTGGACGTGGTGATCGTACCGGACTGGTCGCGCACCTCGACTGACATCTGGTCGGCCCGGTTGGGATTGAGCTTGAGTTTGAGGCTGGTGCGCAGCGGTTTGCCGCTGGAGACGACCTCGGTCCGGGAGCCAGCCCGGTCGGCGCCTGAAAACGAAAACGGCCCGTCTATTTCGACGATGAGATGCAGGGGACTGTAGGCCAGCGCCACCGCGCGTACCGACTTGCCGGAAAAATCTATGGCGATCCCGCCGCGTTCGCCTGTCGCCGAGAGCGATGAACAGCGCAGTTCGAAACGGTACGGGAAGCCGCCCCATCGGGCATCCGCGCAGGTGATCTCGATACCGGCGCGGCGGTTCTTCTCGATGTATTTGGCGAAGCTTTCTTTTGCCTTTTCCGACGCGATGTACCAATAGATGCACCACGCAAATGCAAGGACGGCGAGGCTCGCCACGGGCCACAGCGCGCGCAACAGGAAACGTGATTTTCTCATAGACAGTGAGGATCTGTGACTGGATTGGTTAGGGCCTATCAGGGCCCGGGATCATGACGGACTTTTGGGTGTTTGGCTACGGCTCGCTGACCTGGCGGCCGGGGTTCGACTATGCCGAACAGCGCCCGGCGCTGATGCACGGCGCGCATCGCAGCCTGTGCATTTTCTCGGTCCATCACCGCGGGACGCATGAAAAACCCGGCCTTGTGCTCGGGCTCGACCGCGGCGGCTCGTGCTGGGGGACGGCCTACCGGGTGGGCGGCGCGCTGCGGGACGAGGTAATCGCCTATCTGCGGGCGCGTGAGCAGGTCACCATGGTCTACAAGGAAGCGTGGCGGCGCGTCCTCCTGGAGGGATGCAAGGACAGCCCGGTGGAGGCGGTCTGTTACGTGGTCGACCGGACCCACGCCCAGTATGCCGGACGCCTGCCGATCGAAGAGCAGGCCCGGTTGGTGCGCCAGGGTGTTGGGGTTGGCGGGCCCAACCCGGACTATGTCAAAAACACCGTCGAGCACTTTGACGACATCGGCATCAAGGATGTTCAGCTGCGGCGGCTCTATGCCGAGCTGAAGTAAAACCGGTGATTGGCTGGCACGCGGAGCGGGCCGAGGGCTACAGCCATCGGCGGACACGGCTCTTGTAGTCTGCATACCGGTCGCCGAAGAGGGCTTGAAGGGCCTCTTCCTCGGGCCCGATCTGAAATCTGTTCATATAGAGTATGAAACCCGCCGGCAGGACCAGGGCATACACATTCGACAGCCAGATGCCCCATGCGATCAGAAGCAGCAGAAAGCCGACATACATGGGATTGCGGGTGTAATTGTAGATGCCCGAGGTGACCAGATCGCTCGCCGCCTCAGGCGTTGTAGGGTTGACCGTGGTCTCGGCCTTTCTGAATAGCGCAATGCCGGAAACAGTGAAGCAGATCGCGATTGCAAGAAGGCCGGCCGACGCAATGAGCCTGATCATTGAGGGCAACGCGACGGCAGGCAGGACAGCTGAAACGCCCCACATGAGAAGGACGCACGCAACTGTCAGGACGAGTGGTGGAACTTTGAGCCTGATGGCAAATACTCCCAATACGCTCTTGGGTCGGGCGGCGCCTTTCCTCTTCCGCCGGCAGCAGAAGGTTTCACGCGCCACCATGAACACATAGCGTTTCGGGCCGTGGTCTGCAAAGAAACCTGACGGCCCGTTGGGTTTGACGAAGCTATGGGGTCAGTTCAGCGGCAGGCCGTATTCGGCGCGCAGGTCGTCGATGACCCGGGTCGCCTGCTCATCACACTGCGCCAGCAGATGCACGTGGACCTCATCGGCCCAGGTTTCCCGGCCGCTGGCGCAGGGCGTCCGTTCGGCGTGAACGGCAGGCACAAAGGCGCGTTTGCCGTCGATGGCAAGCGGACGCCGGGCGCCGGAAGGGGTGCGGCCGACGGCCAGATAAATCGCATTGCTCATTTCAGGACACGCCTCGGCCGGATAGACCGTGTGCACATAGCGCCGACCGGATTTACCACGCCACACCTGAACGCGTTCGCTGCACAAGTGTCGTTCTTTGCTCGAATACTGGGGAATCATCATGAGAACGAAAATAGAACAAAACGGGTACAATGTCAATACACCTGACAGTGAAACGGCCTTTCGGTGCGCCGGGCTGCGCCGGCGCGCGCCTCATTCCGCCGCCAATGGAGACGCTGCGGGAGTGTTCGCCGCGGAGGCCTGTGGCAGGGGGCCGGTGCAGCGGAAGCGCTTGCGAAGGCGCCCGATGGCAAGGAAAAGTGAGGCCGACCGCAGCTTGCGGCCGCGTTCCAGGCCGTGTGCGACCAGGTCGGTCGTCCGGGATTTTGGAGCATCCAACCGGGTGAGGGGGGCAAGTTCTGCCGCCGCCGCGTCGAAGGCTTCGAAAAAGGTACCGGGTCCATCGGACATGACCGCTCCGCCGTATCGTTCGTCAAAATTCACTTGCTTTTTACAAGTGATATCGATACGAAAATAACTTGTGTTTTGCAAGTGAAAAGATACTCTCGCGGAATGAGCGATCAGGGAAAGAAGCATCGGACCGGATGTCTGGTCGCCTATGGCGTGGACACATTCGGCGACCGCTGGACGCTGCTTGTCATTCGCGACATGCTGCTGCACGGCAGGAAGACCTATGGCGAGTTTCTGACCGCCGGCGAGGACATCGCGACCAACGTCCTGGCGCTCAGGCTGAAGCACCTTGAGGCGGAGGGCGTCATCGAGAAGACCCGCGATCCGGACAACCGGCGAAGCTTCATCTACAACCTGACGGAAAAAGGCCTGGCGCTTGCGCCGGTCATTCTCGAAATCGCCCGCTGGAGCGGCAAATACATCGAGGCCGATGAGGGGCGGCAATCGCTCCTCGACCGGATCGAGGAAGACCGCGACGGTCTGCTGGCCGACCTCGCGCGGCGGGCGAAGGCGCAGAAGAGCGGGCGGCAGAACGCCTAGAGCGCGTCGCGCTGTATGTGATTCGGCGCCAGCCCACGCCCCCTGCCCAGCCACCCCCAGGGTACCTTTGTCGGGTGGTTGGGCAGGGGGCGTGGGCTGGTGCAGGTCGAACGCAACAAGACCTAGATTTCAGTGGCGCATCAGGGGCCAACCACCAGCCGGGCGGATTTTTCCGCCACCGATATCGTAACATCCGCGCCCGAATTGAACGTCACGTTGTCGGCCTCGACGCCATCGGAAAAGATGATGCCGTAGCCGGCCATGCGCGAGGCGATGGCGAGCGGTGCGTCGCGCGAGACTTCGCCATAGATCAGCGTCGTCCGGGTCGCCTGGCTGGGGAAGGGCTCGCGCACCGCATAGAGCAGCGACCGGGCCGACCAGTCGAGCGGGGCGGGTGCCTGGCGCGGCGCGGTCTTGCCGCCGACCGCCCGGGCAACGCCGAGGGCGCCGGTGTGCACCGAGCGCATCCAGCCTGTCGAGCCGGCGCCGGTCGAGACGATGATGCCGCTTGAAGACTGCACTTCCGAACGCTCCCCATGGGTGATCCGGTAGCGCGCCGAGATATGCGAATTGGCGCCGATGAAGAGATCGTTGAAGGCGAGCAGCGACTGGCCGTCCGATGTTTTCGCCTCGGCCATGGTGACGGACTTGATTTTCGCCTCGCCGGCAAAGGCCGCCGCGAACCCGGCGCGGGCGCTCTCGGTGGTGAAGGGCAGCAGCACCCCGTCATAGAGTTCAGGGTTGGGGTTGATGCCGATCAGCGGCTGGCCGCCGAGATACTTCGCGGTGTTGGACACCAGGCCGTCCTGGCCGACGGCGACGATCAGATCGCCCGCCTCAAACCCGTAGCGCGGCACGAAGGCGCGCTCGATGGTGTGGCGCTTGCGGTCGCCGGGCACATGTTTGCGGATCTTGTCGAGGGCAAACATGTAGGTGTCATGGGCGGCCTGGACGCGGGCGAAATCGTGACCGGCATGCTCGAGATAGAACCGCGCCTGTGGAACGGTGCCGAACCGTTCCACAAGCTCCTGCAGCTCCGTCTTGCGGGTCACCGTGATGACGCGTTCGAACATCTGGAGCTACTCCGTCTTCGCGGTTTCGGGGGCGGCCGGCTTGCCTGCCGTCATCCATCCCACCAGGCCCGACAGCAGGTCCGGCGTGATGCTCAGGTTGTCGATCGACCCGGCATTGGCGGCCCAGTCCTTCAGGGCAAGGCCGATCAGGGCCTGCGGCGGCAACTCGCCATAGGGTGTGAGCTTCAGCTCTTCGGCCTTGGCGTCGGCTTCTGCCAGCGCGAGCTTGTTGCGGGCCTGGCGGTCGACCAGGTCCTCGCGCCCGGTTTCCAGCCCGACCTCGGTGGCAAGTTCGCTTTCCTGGATCTTGCGCTCCTCGGCAACGGCCGCGGCGCGGCGGGCATAGATCGCCAGGTCGGCCGCTCCCTGCAGGCGTTCGCGATATTCGGTCTCGAGCGCCTTCTGGGTTTCCGGCGTGGCCCGCACCGAGGTGAAATGCAGGCTCTCGACCGTGACGCCGAGATTGGCGAGGCCGGGGCTCGAGGCGACATTGGCCAGCACATCGCTCGCCAGGGTGCCGACTTCGGTCAGCGCGGTTTCCAGCGGCATGCCGGCAACGTGCCGGCGGGTCTCGGCCTGAACCGCATTGACGATGCGCTGGGTCAGGACGTCCGGGTCTTCGGAGCGATAGGCGCGGGTGCGCGGGTGGATGGTGAAATCGAGCACCCGGGAGATCGCCACGGGATCGTCAATCCGGTAGGTGAGGGTGCCCTGGATCGAGATATCCTGAAAATTCGCCGTGGTTTCGGAGAAGATGAACGGGGCATCGGTGCTCGCCGTCGGGATCGCCGCAATGGACGAGGTCAGCGGGTTGTACCAGAAGTTGATGCCGCGGCCGTCTCTGGCCATGGCGCCGTTACGGAACTGGATGACATGGACGTTGGGTTCGCCCTTGAAGTAGCGGAACATTTTTGTGACCTTTCGTTTTGACGTTGCGTGTCTGCGTTCCCTTAGTTAGTGTGGTATATACGCTTACTAGTTAGTGTTTTCAAGACACGAAGTTGGACAATGTCAACATCCGGTAAATACGCGCGCCCGTCGGTGACCACGGACATCGTTATTTTCTCGATCATCGAGGACGCCTTGCATGTTCTGCTGGTCGAGCGGGCGAACGAGCCCTTCAAGGGACGGTGGGCGCTGCCGGGGGGATTTCTTGACGCGAGCGAGAACCTCGAAGATTGCGCGCGGCGCGAACTGGCCGAAGAAACCGGCGTCACCGGCATCTATCTCGAACAGCTCTATACGTTCGGCGATCCGGGCCGCGACCCGCGCGGCTGGGTGGTGACGGTGGCCTATTTCGCGCTGGTGCCGGAAGGCAGGCTGAAGGTCGCCGCGGCAAGCGATGCGGCGGATGCAAAGTGGTTCGCGGCGGACCGGGCCCCGAAGCTCGCCTTCGATCATGCGAAGATCCTCGCCACCGCCCGGGCGCGCCTGATCAGCAAGCTCGGCTATTCCACCATCGCCTTCCAGATGATGCCGCGGGAATTCACCCTGAGCGCGCTGCAGCGGGTCCATGAGATCATCGGCGGGGCGAAACTCGACAAGCGCAATTTCCGCAAGTCCATTCTGGCGCTGAACGTGTTGCA
>JAJFHL010000025.1 GCA_021775615.1 Hyphomicrobiales bacterium | reverse complement strand
CGAGAGAACGCTTCGCTCCCAGTGGCCTGCGGCCGGATTAGACGGTCCATATGAATTGGGTGTCGTAGAGCGGCTTTCCGAAGTCAAACGGACCGCTGCACCTTCAAGGCTCCAGCACTTCTTTCGACGCCACCGTCGTATCGGCGTTGAGGCGGTAGACGATCGGCACGCCGGTGGCCAGCTCAAGGCCGGGAATTTCGTCGCGGCCGAGGCCTTCCAGCACCATGATCATGGCGCGCAGTGAATTGCCGTGCGCCGAGACCAGTACGCACCTGCCGCGCAGCACGTCGGGCAGGATGTGCTGGACATAATAGGGCAGCACCCGCGCCACCGTATCCTTGAGGCTCTCGCCGCCCGGCGGTGGCGTGTCGTAGGACCGGCGCCAGATATGGACCTGCTCATCGCCCCACTTCTTGCGTGCATCGTCCTTGTTGAGACCGACCAGATCGCCGTAGTCGCGCTCGTTCAGGGCCTGTTCCTCGATTGTCTCCAGGTCGCTTTGACCGATTTCATCGAGAATCAGGGTGAGTGTTTTCTGCGCCCGCATCAGATGGCTGGTATAGGCGATGTCGAATTCCAGCCCCTTCGCCTTCAGGCTGCGGCCCGCCTGTTTCGCTTCGGCGATGCCCTGTTCCGTCAGGTCCACATCTTTCCAGCCGGTGAACAGGTTTTTGCGATTCCATTCGCTCTGGCCATGCCTGACCAGCACCAGGAGACGATCCATAGAGTTACCCTATGTTAGAGATCAGATAGTCCGAGCACGTCCATCATGGAGTAGAGCCCAGGCTTCTTGTCCATGCCCCACAGCGCCGCCTTGACCGCGCCGCGGGCGAAGATGTCCCGCGATCCTGACGCATGGCCGAGGGTGACGATTTCACCCTCGCCGGCGAAAAGTACCGAGTGCTCGCCGACCACGCTGCCGCCCCTCAGTGTCGCAAAGCCGATGTCGCCGCGTTTGCGGGCATCCGTCTGGCCGTCCCGGCTGCGCACGGACTTAGCATCGAGATCGACGCCGCGGCCATCGGCGGCAGCCTGTCCAAGCATCAGGGCCGTGCCGGAAGGCGCGTCCACCTTGTGCCGGTGGTGCATTTCCACGACTTCGATGTCGAAGTCTTCGTCCAGCGAGGCCGCCACCTTTTTGACGACCGCCGCCAGCAGATTGACGCCGAGGCTCATATTGCCTGCCTTGACGATCCGGGCGTGGCGGCCGGCCGCGGCAAACTTCGCCTCGTCCTCCGCGCTGCAACCGGTGGTGCCGATGACGTGCACGATGCGCGCCTGTGCCGTGAGCGTTGCGAAATGGACCGAAGCGGCCGGAGAGGTGAAATCGATGATGCCGTCGACCCTGGTGAAAAGCTCGAGCGGATCGTCGCCAACGGCAATCCCGAGCTCGCCGATTCCAGCCAGCGCGCCCATGTCGGTGCCGATGGCCTCCGAGCCTGGCTGCTCCAGGCCGCCGGCAACCTCGCAGCCATCCGTCTCGTGAACGATGCGGACGAGTGTCCGGCCCATACGGCCGGCCGCCCCCATGATGGCCAGCTTCACGGATCGTATCCTTCAACCACGATCGCGTCCGTCTCGGCGCATTCCTGGCGCAGTTTGAGCGCGGCGGCGTATTCCGGCGAGTTGTAGCACTCGAGCGCCTTTTCGTAGCTGTCGAACTCGATGACCACATGGCGTTCCCGGCTGTCGCCTTCCATCACCTGCGCGGCACCGCCGCGCACCAGAAACTTCGCGCCGTATTTTTCGAACGCCACCGCGTTGGCTTTCACATAAGCCGGGTACTTGTCCGCATCCGTGAGAGTGACATGGGCAATCCAGTAGCCTTTGGCCATATTGTTTCCTTCCCGCTAAACCTCTTCGACCCCGTCAAACGCCCTCGACAATGACGATTTCCGCCACACCGGCGTCGAGACGGTGTTTGCGCGCTCTCTGGTATTCGTTGGAGTTGTAACAGGCGAGCGCATCTTCATAGGAGCCGAATTCGATCACCACGTTGCGCGGCCGGCCGTCTCCCTCGAGCTGCTCGCAGCGCCCGCCGCGCGCCAGGATCGTGGCGTTGTACTTCTTGAATGCCTCGGGCGCGGCCTCGGCATAGAGCTTGTAGGGATCGGGATCGGTGACGGTAACGCGGGCGATCCAATAGGCCTTCATCGAAAATTCCCCTCGTGGTGCGCGTGCAATCGCGCGCACCAAACACCACTCATGGCGGGGCGGTCAAGATCCCGATTTGCGGCAATTTGCGCGACGTCAGGTGCCGGTGTCGCCGAGGCCGTCCCAGAACTCTTTGACGCGGGCAAAGAAACCGGAAGATTCCGGATTGTTCTTTTCGTTTGAGGCTTCTTCGAAATCTTTGAGAAGCTGCTTCTGCTTGCGCGACAGGTTGACCGGCGTCTCCACCGAAACCTGGATATAGAGGTCGCCATACTGTTTTGAGCGCAGCACCGGCATGCCCTTGCCGCGCAGCCGGAACTGCCGTTCGGTCTGGGTGCCTTCGGGCACCTGCACCCGGGCCCGCGCACCGTCGACGGTCGGCACTTCGATCTGGCCGCCAAGCGAGGCGGTGACCATGGACACCGGAACCCTGCAGAACAGGTCGGCGCCATCGCGCTGGAAGAATTCGTGCGGGTTGATTGCGAGAAAGATATAGAGATCGCCCGCCGGTCCACCCTGCATCCCGGCCTCGCCTTCGCCGGCGAGGCGGATGCGCGTGCCGTCCTCGACACCTTGCGGAATGTTGACCGAGAGCGTGCGCTCCTTGGTGACGCGGCCGGCGCCGGAACACTCATCGCACGGATCGGAAATCATCTGCCCGCGGCCATGGCAGGTCGGGCAGGTCCGCTCGACCGTGAAAAACGCCTGTGTGGCCCTCACCTTGCCGTGGCCGCCGCAGGTCGAGCAGGTGGTCGGCGCGGTGCCCGGCTTGGCGCCGCTGCCCGAACAGGTCTCGCAGGACACACCGGTCGGTATGCGGATTTCCGCCGCCTTGCCGCTATAGGCGTCTTTCAGATCGATTTCCATGTTGTAGCGCAGGTCAGAGCCGCGGTCGCGCCCGCCACGGGCCTGGCGCCCGCGCCCGCCCATGAACTCTCCGAACAGGTCTTCGAAGATGTCCGACATGGAACTGGAAAAGTCCTGCCCGAATCCGGGCCCGCCGCCAAACCCGCCCTGCTCGAACGCGGCATGGCCGAACTGGTCGTAGGCGGCGCGCCGCTGCGGATCCTTCAGCGCCTCATAGGCCTCGGCGACTTCCTTGAATTTGGCCTCCGCCGATGCATCGCCCGCATTGATGTCGGGGTGATACTTCTTTGCAAGCTTGCGGTAGGCGCTCTTGAGTTCACCGGCCTCGACGCCACGGTCGACACCCAGCACTTCATAATAGTCGCGCTTGGACACTATGCTCAGCCCACTTCTGATCGCGCGTCCGCCTCGAGACGGAACGCTGTCGCGTTTATAACTGGAAGATTTGCGATTGAGTGCCGAACGTCAAGCCCCTCATCCCGGCGTCGGGCACAAGTCCGCTGCGGGATGAGGGCCATGATCGTTGAGCGTCCCGGCCTCAGGCCGATTTCTTTTCGTCGTCGCCGTCGTCGTTTTCGTCGACTTCCTCGAAGTCGGCGTCGACCACGTCATCGTCGCTGCCGGAAGCTTGCTCCTCGTCAGAACCGCCGTCGCCGGCTTCGTCCTGCTGCGCCTTGTAAAGCTGCTCGCCAAGCTTCATGGAGGCTTGCGCAACGGCTTCCGACTTCGACTTGATGGTTTCGACATCTTCGCCACCGAGCGCCTCGCGCAATTCCACGATTTCGGCCTCGATGGTGCTCTTGTCGGCTTCGGAAACCTTGTCGCCGAGCTCTGAGAGGTTCTTTTCCGTGGCGTGGATCAGGGCCTCGCCCTGGTTCCTCGCCTCGACCAGCTCCTTGCGTTGCTTGTCTTCCTCGGCATGCTGTTCGGCGTCCTCGACCATCTTGTCGATGTCTTCATCGGACAGACCGCCGGAGGCCTGGATGCGGATCGTCTGTTCCTTGCCGGTCGCCTTGTCCTGCGCCGCCACGTTGACGATGCCGTTGGCGTCGATGTCGAAGGTAACCTCGATCTGCGGCACGCCGCGCGGAGCGCCGGGAATGCCGACCAGGTCGAACTGGCCGAGCATCTTGTTGTCGCTCGCCATTTCGCGCTCGCCCTGGAACACCCGGATGGTCACGGCCGTCTGGTTGTCTTCCGCGGTCGAGAACACCTGGCTCTTCTTGGTCGGGATCGTCGTGTTGCGCTCGATAAGGCGAGTGAACACGCCGCCCAGCGTTTCGATGCCGAGCGACAGCGGGGTCACGTCGAGCAGCAGCACGTCTTTCACATCGCCCTGCAGAACACCGGCCTGGATCGCCGCGCCGATGGCGACGACCTCATCCGGATTGACGCCCTTGTGCGGCTCTTTGCCGAAGAAGTTCTTCACCGTCTCGATGACCTTGGGCATGCGGGTCATGCCGCCGACCAGAACCACTTCGTCGATTTCACCGGCCTTGAGCCCGGCATCCTTGAGCGCCGCCTCGCACGGTTTGACAGTGCGCTGCACCAGATCGTCGACCAGGGACTCAAGCTTGGCCCGGGTCAGTTTCATGGTCAGGTGTTTCGGTCCGGACTGGTCCGCCGTGATGAACGGCAGGTTGACTTCCGTCTGCTGACCGGAGGAGAGCTCGATCTTCGCCTTTTCGGCGGCTTCTTTGAGCCGCTGCAGGGCGAGCTTGTCGGAGCGCAGGTCGATGCCCTGCTCCTTCTTGAACTCGTCGGCAAGATAGTCGACGATCCGCATGTCGAAGTCCTCGCCGCCGAGGAACGTGTCCCCGTTGGTCGACTTCACTTCGAACACACCATCGCCGATTTCGAGGACCGACACGTCGAACGTGCCGCCGCCAAGGTCGTACACCGCAATGGTCGCGCCGTCTTTCTTGTCGAGCCCGTAGGCAAGCGCGGCCGCGGTCGGCTCATTGATGATACGCAGGACTTCCAGTCCGGCGATCTTGCCGGCGTCCTTGGTGGCCTGGCGCTGGCTGTCGTTGAAGTAGGCAGGAACCGTGATCACCGCCTGGGTGACCGTCTCGCCGAGACTGCGCTCAGCGGTTTCCTTCATCTTCTGAAGAATGTAGGCGGAGATCTGCGACGGCGCGTATTTCTCGCCGCGGCTGGCAACCCAGGCGTCGCCATTGTCCGCCTTGACGATCTCGTAAGGGACCAGGCCCTTGTCCTTCTCCACCATGGGATCGCCATGGCGCCGTCCGATCAGGCGCTTGATTGCGAATACGGTGTTTTCGGGGTTTGTGACCGCCTGGCGCTTTGCCGGCTGGCCTGTAAGAATCTCGCCATCTTCGGTGAAAGCGACCATGGACGGGGTCGTCCGGGCGCCTTCGGCGTTCTCGATGACTTTTGGATCTTTGCCTTCCATGACAGCGACGCAGGAATTCGTCGTGCCAAGGTCAATGCCAATGACTTTGGGCATTCAATGCACCTCTCTTTTCGGCAGACCGCCCAGGGCCTTGAACCAAGCACCCAATTGCCCCGTCCATCTGTCCCGATCTCCGGAGCCGGTCTCCAAGTGGTTTGAAGATTGTGATCTTTCGCAGATTATATAGGTTTATGACGGTTCGACATCAAGCGTAACTGACCGAAAACAGGTCAATTTTCTCTATTGGGCCTGATTTTTACGGATCAATGGACATATGGCGGCTCCGATGGTGAACGAAGGACTAAGACTGGTGCCGGGATACCTTTCCCGATCTGCTCAGGAAAACCTGGTGCAGGAGGTGGAAAAGGTGGCCGAATCTGCGCCTTTTTACACACCGACAATGCCCCGGTCGGGGCGCCCGTTCTCGGTGCGCATGACCAATGCCGGTCCGCTGGGATGGGTGTCGGACCGCTCCGGCTACCGCTATCAGGCCGAACATCCGGAGAGCGGAGAGCCGTGGCCGGGCATTCCGCGCGCCATTCTGGACATATGGGAGGATCTTTCCGGCTTCCCGGCGCCGCCGCAATGCTGCCTCATCAACCGGTATGGCGCCGCCAATTCGAAAATGGGCCTGCACCGCGACGAGGACGAGGAAGACTTTTCCGCGCCGGTGGTATCGGTGTCGCTTGGAGACACCGCCGTATTCCGTATCGGTGGAGCCGAGCGCAGGTCTCCGACCAGCTCGTTCAAATTGTCTTCAGGCGACGTTCTGGTTCTCGCCGGACCATCGAGGATGCACTATCACGGCATCGATCGGGTTCTCAACGGCACCTCGACACTGATCCGCGAAGGCGGCAGGATCAATCTGACTCTGCGGCGTGTCACCAGACCCGGCTGACACGGTCACTTTATCTGCAGGCTCTTGAGGTGTTCGATGAGCGCATCGATCATGAACCCGACCGACGTCTCCGCACCCTCGCCGCGATGCCCCATCAAGAGCATAACGCCCCATACCGGCATCGTGCGCGTGCCATGGGCCTGCAGTGGTTCGCGGCCGTCGATCACTTTGTACACATAGTCCTGGGGAAACACCCCGCCGTGCCTGTGTGTGAGGGTCGCGAGCACTGGTACCGGGTCCCTGAGCGCGGCCGCCACCGGACCGCCGCCCATGCCGGTGGCGCCGTGGCACGGCGCGCAGCTCGAAACGAACAGTCCGGCGCGGTCGAAGTCGGACGGGCCGGCCGCGGCCATCGTTGATGCCGTGCACAGCGCAAGCGCCACCAAAGTCGACAGGGAAAAAGACCGCAGCATTGCACCCGCTCCTGCTCATGTGTCCTGAGCGGAACAATGAGCCGGAGCGGCGCGCCGGGCGTTGATTCAGGTCAAGCGATGAAAACCCGCATCACAGCATGGATGGGAGAACCCGGTCCGGCGGCGTGTGTCCGTCGACAAAGGTCTTGATGTTGATGATGACCTTCTCGCCCATATCGATGCGCCCTTCGATCGTTGCCGATCCCATATGGGGCAGCAGCACGACACGGTCGCTTTGGATGAGCTTTGGGCTGACCGCCGGCTCGTGCTCGAATACATCGAGGCCGGCGCCGGCCAGTTCGCCGGCTTCCAGCATGCGCGCCAGCGCATTTTCGTCGATCACTTCTCCGCGCGCAGTGTTGACCAGATAGGCTTCAGGGCGCAGCAGCTTGAGCCGGCGCGCCGACAACAGGTGGTAGGTGCCCGGCGTATGCGGGCAGTTGACCGAAATGATGTCCATGCGGGCCAGCATCTGGTCGAGGCTCTCCCAGTAGGTCGCCTCGAGGTCTTCCTCCACCGCGTCGGAAAGCTTGCGCCGGTTGTGATAGTGGATTTGCAGGCCGAATGCCTTGGCGCGCCGCGCCACCGCCTGGCCGATGCGGCCCATGCCGATGATGCCCAGCCGCTTGCCGAAAATCCGGTGTCCGAGCATCCAGGTCGGCGACCATCCCTTCCACTGGTCGGTGTCGGCGATGACATGGGCCCCTTCGATGAGCCGGCGCGGCACCGCCAGGATCAGCGCCATGGTCATGTCGGCCGTGTCCTCGGTCAGCACACCGGGCGTGTTCGACACGGTGACGCCGCGGGTACGCGCCGTCTCCACATCGATATTGTCGACACCGGTTCCGAAATTCGCGATCAGCTTGAGCTTCTCGCCGGACTGACCGATCACGCTCGCGTCGATCCTGTCGGTCACCGTGGGCACCAGAATGTCGGCGCTTTTCACGGCATCGACCAGATCGGCCTGGCTCATTGGCGTGTCATCCATATTGAGCTTTGTGTTGAACAGCTCGCACATGCGCGTCTCGATTATGTCCGGAAGCTTCCGGGTAACGATGACAAGCGGTTTGTTGGGCATTAAATGTCTCCACAGGCCGGCGTTTAGAGTCTCTTAACTTTAAGCTCCGACACTCTTTAAGTGCGCTGGCGCAAGGTGTAAGCTCTTGGCACATTCTCTAGCAAAAGGCTCGGAGGAAAACAAAGAGACTTCGTGAGCAAAGGGAATTTTCTTCACGTCGTTCTCGCACGCTATTCGGCATTTTCGTCTGCGTCTTCGGGTATGTGAACACATGGTGATCAGCCGCACTAAGCTCGTTTCTTTGGTGCTCGCCGGCGTGTGCGTGGCTGGCGTAGTTGTGGCTGCGACCTTGTTGATGACGCGTCAGAGCGCCACCGCGAACAGTGACGAAACCGCGGCCATCACCACTTCGAAAACCGACCGCCAGACCGGCCCCAGCGGTCTTCCGGTGCCGCGTTACGTCAGCCTCAAGACCGACCGGGTCAATGTCCGCCGCGGCCCGAGCACCGAGCACCAGGTGATCTGGGTTTTCGCCAAACAGGGCCTTCCGGTCGAGATTATTGCCGAATCCGATCTTTGGCGCCGTGTGCGCGACAGCGACGGGGAAGAAGGCTGGGTCTACCACACCCTGCTCGCCGGTCGCCGGACCGGACTTGTGGCGCCCTGGAGCAAGGGCGAAAACGTCTCGCTGAGAGACGGCCCGAAGAAATCCGCACAGACCGTCGCGATCGTCCAGACCGGTGTCATAGGCGAAGTCCGTCGCTGCACCGGAAAATGGTGCGAGTTCTCGGCAAACGGCTATAACGGCTGGCTCAAGCAGGACATGTTGTGGGGAGTTTACCCCAATGAGAAGATCGAGTAGCGCGGCCCGGAAATCATCTTGTCTTCAGGTAATGCCTATTGGCTACGCGGCCTGCTTGACAGTCTCACAATCACATCAATCCCAGAAATGCTCGAGCCTTCCGGCGCTTCCGGCAGGCCGACCACGCGCAGCTCGTTTGAGGGTATGTCGAGAAGCTTGCCTTCGTCCTCAAGATAGAAGTGATAGTGATTGGATGTGTTGGTATCGAAATAGGTCTTGGAGCCGTCGATCGCCACCACCCGGAGCAATCCGGCGGTGGTGAACTGGTTGAGCGTGTTGTAGACGGTTGCAAGGGAAACCGGAAACTCGACGCCGACCGCTTCTTCATGCAGGTCCTCGGCGGTCACGTGGCGGTCACCGTTGCGGAACAGAAGGTCCGCCAAAGCGACCCGCTGTCGTGTCGGGCGCAACCCGGCCACGCGCAATTTCTCTGCAATTTGCGATTGGTTCAACTGCGACATTTGCCTGACATTCATTGGCGTTTACATGCAGCGATGCCATTTCGGCATGCATTGCGCAGAATATACGTTTTCTGCGAACCCTTCGCAAATGGAAATTCTGAACGACCGGTGGCGGCCAGCCTCAGTATTGCTTTTGGCACAGACAATTAGACGCAACCGGACGCTTCCCGCTCTTGCCGCGGTATGGTAGGAAGCAGTGTGTTTTGGGGGATCGTGCGGCAACCGCGGGATCGTGATTTGGTTTCGTCTGCTTTAGTCAGCGGACGCCAGGCAAACGAAGACGGATATGGCGGAACAAAAATCCAGTTACACGTTTGAGGACCTTCTCGCCTGCGCGCGCGGCGAAATGTTTGGCCCTGGAAATGCTCAATTGCCTTTGCCGCCGATGCTGATGATGGACCGGGTCTCCAGCATCACCGCGGATGGCGGCCCGCACGGTCGCGGCCAGGTCGTCGGTGAGCTCGACATCAAGGAGGACCTCTGGTTCTTTCCCTGTCATTTCCACGGTGATCCGGTGATGCCCGGGTGTCTCGGCCTCGATGCTCTCTGGCAGATGCTTGGATTTTTTCTGGCCTGGCTCGGCAATCCCGGCAAGGGTCGGGCTTTGAGTGTCGGCGAAGTGAAGTTTACTGGTATGGTGCTGCCGACGGTGAGCAAAGTCAGTTACTACGTCAACCTGAAACGGGTCATTCAGCGCAAACTGGTGCTCGGCATTGCAGACGGTGAGTTGAAGGCGGATGGAAAGACGATTTTCACCGCAAGTGATCTGCGTGTCGGCCTGTTCGCCGCGGAAACCACCTGATCCGTTCTGGAATTGGGAAGGATGCGGTTCAAATGAGACGCGTTGTCGTCACGGGCATGGGCATTGTTTCCTCCATCGGAAACAACACCCAGGAAGTTCTGGCTTCGCTGCGTGAAGCCAAATCCGGCATCGTCAAGGCGCAGGACTATGCGGACCTCGGCTTTCGCTGCCAGGTTCACGGCGCGCCGTCGATCGACCTCGATACGGCGGTCGACCGCCGGGTGCGGCGCTTCATGGGCGATGGCGCCGCCTGGAACTACGTCGCAATGGAACAGGCGATTACCGATTCGGGGCTTGAGAAGGACGAGGTTCAAAACCCGCGCACCGGGATCATCATGGGATCGGGCGGCCCGTCCACGTCGATCATCGTGCGTGCCGCCGATATCACGCGCGAAAAGGGACCGAAGCGGGTTGGCCCCTTCGCCGTGCCGCCGTCCATGTCGAGCACCAACTCGGCGACGCTTGCGGTTCCGTTCGGCATCAAGGGCGTCAACTATTCGATCTCCTCGGCCTGCGCCACGTCCAATCATTGCATCGGCAATGCGGCCGAAACCATCCAGCTCGGCAAGCAGGACGTCATCTTCGCTGGCGGCGGCGAAGAACTCGACTGGACCTTGTCGGTGCTGTTCGATGCCATGGGCGCCATGTCGAGCAAGTACAACGACACGCCGGAGACCGCGAGCCGCGCCTTCGACGCCACCCGCGACGGGTTCGTCATTGCCGGCGGCGCCGGCGTACTCGTGCTCGAGGAACTCGAGCACGCCAAGGCGCGCGGCGCCAAGATCTACGCTGAGTTCACCGGGTACGGCGCAACTTCGGACGGCTACGACATGGTGCAGCCGTCCGGCGAGGGTGCGGCGCGCTGCATGAAGCTGGCGCTCCAGGACGTCAACCTTCCGATTGACTACATCAATCCTCATGCCACCTCGACACCGGTTGGCGATCAGCGCGAGATCCAGGCCATTCGGGAAGTGTTCGGCGAGGACATTCCGCCGCTCAGCGCCACCAAGTCGCTCACCGGCCACTCGCTCGGCGCCACCGGGGCGCAGGAGGCGATCTACTCCCTGCTCATGATGAACAACGGTTTCATCTGCAAGTCGGCCAACATCACCGAGATCGACCCCGAATTCGCGGACATCAACATCGTGCGCGAGAGAATCGACAACGCCGAGATTAACTGTGTGATGTCAAACAGTTTCGGCTTCGGTGGAACCAATGCCACTTTGGTCTTCCAGCGGTATGACGCGTGATGGCGGCGTGTTGCGTCAGTATGTTGAGTGACAGGGGGAAGCCCTAGCGATGGCCAGTAACAATACGTCACCTGGCGCACCCTTGATGAAGGGCAAGCGCGGCCTCATCATGGGCGTTGCCAACGACCATTCCATCGCCTGGGGCATCGCCACTATGCTGGTCAACCACGGCGCGGAAGTTGCTTTCACCTATCAGGGCGAAGCCTTCGGGCGCCGGGTCAAGCCGCTGGCGGAATCTGTCGGCAGCAAGCTGATCCTGTCCTGCGACGTGGAAGACCCATCGACCATCGACAGCGCCTTCGACACCATTACCGAGGAATGGGGATCGCTCGACTTCGTGGTCCACGCCATCGCCTATTCCGACAAGAACGAGTTGAAGGGGCGATATGCCGACACGACGCGCGACAATTTCGTGCGGACCATGCTGATATCGTGCTTTTCCTTCACCGAGGTCGCCCAGCGCGCCGCCCTGCTCATGCCCAACGGCGGCTCCTTGCTGACGCTCACCTATTCCGGTTCGACCCGTGTCATTCCCAACTACAATGTCATGGGTGTCGCCAAGGCGGCGCTCGAATCGAGCGTGCGTTACCTAGCGGCGGATTTCGGCTGCGCCGGAGTGCGGGTCAACGCGGTTTCCGCCGGGCCCATGCGCACTCTGGCCGGGGCCGGCATCACCGATGCGCGCATCATGTTCAACTACCAGAAACAGCATGCCCCGCTTGGCCGCAACGTACATCTCGACGAAGTCGGCGGTGCCGCCCTCTACCTCCTGTCCGACCTCTCTACCGGGGTGACCGGCGAAATCCATTTCGTCGATTCCGGCTATAACATCATTTCGATGCCGAAGCCCGCCGATCTGAAAGAGGCGCCCGCGGCCACGACGAAGACCGAAATTCCGGACGCTGCCCAGTAGGTTCGCCCAACCGTTCCGGGAAACAAAAAAGGCGGCCCGCAGGCCGCCTTTGGTTTTTCGGTATACCTGGAGATGTCAGGCGTTGGCTTCCTGATCGTCATCCTCGGAGATTTCTTCGCCGGTTTCCTGGTCGACCAGCTTCATCGACAGGCGCACCTTGCCGCGCTGATCGAAGCCGACAAGCTTGACCTTCACCTCGTCGCCTTCATTGACCACATCGGTGACCTTGCCGACCCGGCGTGGTGCCAGTTCGGAAATGTGCACCAGGCCGTCGCGGGCGCCGAAGAAGTTCACGAATGCGCCGAAATCAACCACCTTCACCACCTTGCCGGTGTAGATGACGCCGATTTCCGGCTCGTCGGTGATCGACTTGATCCAGCTCATCGCGGCATCGATCGAGGCCGCATCGCTTGACGCGACCTTGACGGTGCCATCGTCCTGGATATCGATCTTGGCGCCGGTCTCCTCGACGATCTGACGGATGATCTTGCCACCGGTGCCGATCACTTCGCGGATCTTGTCGACCGGGATCTTGATGGTCTCGATGCGCGGTGCGTACTCGCCCATCTCGGCACGTGCTTCCGTCAGCGCCTTGGCCATCTCGCCGAGGATATGCAGACGACCGTCCTTTGCCTGATGCAGGGCGGTGCGCATGATTTCCTCGGTGATGCCGGTGATCTTGATGTCCATCTGGAGCGAGGTGATGCCTTCCTCCGTGCCGGCCACCTTGAAGTCCATGTCGCCAAGATGATCCTCGTCGCCGAGAATGTCGGACAGAACCGCGAAGCGCTCGTCTTCCTTGATCAGCCCCATGGCGATGCCGGCCACCGGACGTTTCAGGGGAACGCCCGCGTCCATCATCGAGAGCGATGCGCCGCAAACGGTTGCCATCGAAGACGACCCGTTCGATTCGGTGATCTCTGAAACGATGCGGATGGTGTAGGGAAACTCATCCTTGCTCGGCAGCACGGCGCGCAGCGCCCGCCAGGCGAGCTTGCCGTGGCCGATCTCGCGTCGCCCGGTGAAACCGACACGGCCGGTTTCGCCGACCGAGTAGGGCGGGAAGTTGTAGTGCAGCAGGAAGGCTTCCTTGTAGGTGCCTTCGAGTGCGTCGACGAACTGCTCGTCTTCCCCGGTGCCCAGCGTGGTGACCACAAGAGCCTGGGTTTCGCCGCGGGTGAACAGCGCGGTGCCGTGCGCACGCGGCAGCACGCCCACTTCGGAAACAATCTGCCGGACATCGACAAGGGTACGGCCGTCAATGCGCGATCCGGTGTCGAGAATATTACCGCGCACGATGTTCTTCTCGAGCTTCTTGAAGGCATCGCCGACCGATTGGGCGGTCAGGGCGGTGTCGTCTTCGGCATCGCAAAGCTCGGCGACCGCCTTGTCGCGGGCGACCGAAATCGCGCCCTGGCGCTCCTGCTTGTCGATGACCTGATAGGCGGCGCGCAGATCCGCTTCGACCAGCGATGTTACCTTGTCGAGCGCATCGGAGGTTTCGGCCTCGGGCAGATCGCGGGGCTCTTTGGCGGCCTTTTCGGCCAGCTTGATGATCGCGTCTATGACCGGCTGGAAACCGTTATGGCCAAAGGTCACGGCGCCAAGCATGTCGTCTTCGGAGAGTTCGGAGGCCTGGGACTCGACCATGAGAACCGCATCACCCGTGCCGGCGACAATCAACTCAAGCGTCGTGTCTTCCATCTCGTCGAGCGTCGGGTTGAGCACATAGGCGCCCTCGACCATGCCGACCCGGGCAGCGCCAATGGGCCCGAGGAACGGAATGCCGGACAAGGTCAGCGCGGCGGATACCGCCACCATTGCCGCAATGTCGGGGTCGTTTTCCATGTCGTGGCTGAGAACCGTGGCAATCACCTGGGTCTCGCACTTGAAATTCTTCGGAAACAGGGGCCGGATTGGCCGGTCGATGAGCCGCGATGTCAGCGTTTCCTTTTCGCTGGGCCGGCCTTCGCGCTTAAAAAAGCCGCCGGGAATCTTGCCGGCGGCATAGGTCTTTTCCTGATAGTTCACGGTCAGGGGGAAGAAGTCGAGACCGGGTTTCGGTAGCCGTTCTGCGACGGCTGTCGCAAGCACGGTGGTCTCTCCGTAGGTAACCGTCACCGAGCCGTTGGCCTGGCGCGCAACCTTGCCGGTTTCCAGGATAAGGGGCCGTCCGCCCCATTCAATTTCTACACGTTGGATATCAAACATTCTATTTTCCTATCTGCCCGACGCCGCCCGTCTTGCGATCAATTCGCTCCAGTTGCGGCTAATGCTAATCGGGCAACCCGAACATCGGCCCCATTGCCGGCGTTCGAACATCGTTTAACCTTCAAAGGGTTTTGTGAAACGCGCGATTATGCGCACGAGACGCTACTAACGGCGGATGTTGAGGCGCTTGATCAGGTCCTGATACCGCGGCTCGTCAATCGCCTTCACATAGTCGAGCAACCGGCGCCGCTGTGAGACCATCTTCAGAAGGCCGCGCCGCGAGTGGTTGTCTTTGCCATGTGTCTTGAAATGGCCGGTCAGGTTGGTGATCCTCTCGGTGAGGATGGCCACCTGTACCTCCGGCGATCCGGTGTCGCCGTCCTTGACGGCATACTCGGAAATGAGCGCCTGTTTGCGCTCTGGTGTAATCGACATCGTAGGTTTTTCCTTTCTTGTTCGATCAAACTCGGTCGGTTGCAGCAAACACCCGCTTGGGGTGCAGTGCGCCTTGCTTCGCTTCCGCCAGTGCCACGGGCGATCCGTGACTGCTGACGAACACTGTTCCGCAAAGGATTGGCGCATCGCGTCCGCGCAGGATCACAGGTTGCCCCTGCCTCATGCGCGCCGCTTCCTCCCTGCTTATGGCGAGCGCCGGGATGTCGTCCAGCGCTGTCTCCACAGGTCGGAGAAACTCTTTCATTGGCTCTGAGCCGGCGGCAATATGGCTCAAGCCTTCCAATTTATCCAGCGAAATCATATCGCTTTCGTGAAACGGTCCGACGCGCGTCCGGCGCAGCGCGCAAATATGCCCAAGACAGCCCAATTCCCGCCCGAAGTCGCGGGCGAGCGAGCGTACATAGGTGCCTTTGGAACACTCCGCCTCGAACTCGGCATGATCCTCATCGCACGGCCGCACCAAATCAAGTTGTGAGATTTCGACGTTCCGCGCTTCGAGAGCGACGCTCTCGCCCTGCCGCGCCAGGTCATAGGCGCGTTCCCCATCGACCTTGATCGCGGAAAACTGTGGCGGGGTCTGCGTGATGATGCCGGTATAGCCGGGCAGGATCGCCTCGATGTCTTCGGCGCTTGGGCGTGCATCGCAGGTTTCGACCACCGTGCCTTCTGTGTCGTCCGTGTTGGTGGCGGCGCCCCAGCACACGGTGAACCGGTACATCTTGACCCCGTCCATGGCGAATGACGCGACCTTCGTCGCTTCGCCAAGGGCGATTGGCAGGAGGCCCGAGGCCAGCGGGTCGAGTGTTCCGGCGTGGCCGGCCTTCTGGGCGTTGAACGCACGCTTGACGCGGGCGACTGCCTGGGTCGATGTGATCCCCGACGGCTTGTCGAGAATGATCCAGCCGTTTACCGGATCGCCTTTTCGTTTACGCGCCATGAGTTTCAAACCGCCCCGGGGCTCACTCCTCGAGATCCTGTGAGACGTGCGGCGTGGTCAGCAGCGCACCGATCTTCTCGGAATAGTCGAACGATCTGTCGAGCTCGAAACTGATGTTCGGCATGTGTTTAAGAAAGACCTGCCGGCCGACCTGGCCGCGGATGAACTTTTTGGACTTGTTCAGCGCGGAGACAACCTTCTGCGCATCACCGCCGCCACCAAGCGGCATGACAAATGCCGTCGCGTTCTTGAGGTCGGGTCCGAGCGAAACCTCCGCCACGGTGATGGTGACGTCGAAAAGGTCGGGATCGCGCAGATCTCCGCGCGTGAACAGCTCCGCCAGTGCATGGCGAAGCAGTTCGCCGACACGCAGTTGCCGCTGGCTTGGCCCTTTGCCTTGCCGCATGGTCTCTCACACTTTCAATTGTTGTGTCGAACGAGCCGTACCTGGAAACCCGGCTTAATCCAGGGTTCGGGCGATCTCCTCGACCCGGTAGCACTCAATGACATCGCCGTCGCGCATGTCCTGATAGGCCTCAAAGGCCATGCCGCATTCCTGGCCGGCCTTGACCTCCTTGACTTCGTCCTTGAAGCGCTTGAGCGTCGACAACGTGCCTTCGTGTATGACGACGCTGTCGCGGATCAGGCGAACCTTGGCGCCACGCTCGACCGTGCCTTCGGTGACGCGGCAACCGGCAACCTTGCCGACCTTGGTGATGTTGAACACCTCCAGAATCTCGGCGTTGCCAAGGAACTCCTCGCGCATCTCCGGCGACAGCATGCCCGACATGGCGGCCTTGATGTCATCCACAAGATGATAGATCACGTTGTAGTACCGGATCTCGATACCGTTGACATCCGCCGACTCGCGCGCCTGTTGATTGGCACGAACGTTAAAGCCAACGATGACCGCGCCGGAGGCTGTTGCCAGCGTAACGTCCGATTCGGTGATGCCGCCAACACCATTGTGGATCACACGGGCGGCAACTTCGTCGGTTCCCAGCTGGTCGAGCGCCGCAACGATCGCCTCGTTCGAACCCTGCACGTCGGACTTCACCAGGATCGGCACTTCCTTGCGCTCGGCCTGCTTCAGCTGGCTCATCATCTGTTCCAGCGACCCGCGGACATTTCCGGCGGCCTTGAACTCGCGCCGCTTGCGGGTGCGGTATTCGGTGATTTCCCGCGCCCTGGCGTCGCTTTCGACCACGGCAAACTGATCGCCCGCTTCCGGCGCGCCGGTGAGGCCCAGGACCTCCACCGGAACCGACGGCCCGGCGGTCTTGACATTTTCGCCGGTGTCGCTGATCAGGGCCCGCACACGGCCCCACTCGGTGCCGGCAATGAAAATGTCGCCGACATTGAGTGCGCCGCGCTGCACCAGAACGGTCGCCACCGGACCACGGCCCTTGTCGATTTTGGCTTCGATGACCACGCCATCGGCCGAGCGGCTCGGATTGGCGTTGAGCTCGAGCACTTCGGCCTGGAGGTGAATGGCTTCAATGAGCTTGTCCAGGTTCGTGCCCTTGAGGGCGGACACCTCGACCTCGAGTGTGTCGCCGCCCATGCTTTCCGGCACGATTTCGTGCTGCAGCAGGTCGGTACGCACCCGTTGCGGATCGGCGCCTTCCTTGTCCATCTTGTTGATGGCAATGATGATCGGCACTTCCGCGGCCCGGGCGTGGTTGATCGCCTCGACCGTTTGCGGCATCACGCCATCGTCGGCGGCCACGACCAGGACCACGATGTCGGTGGCCTTGGCGCCGCGCGCCCGCATGGCGGTGAAGGCCGCATGGCCTGGCGTATCGATGAAGGTGATCCTGTCGCCGGCATCGGTTTCGACCTGATACGCGCCGATGTGCTGTGTGATTCCACCCGCTTCGCCAGCCGCCACCTTTGCATTGCGCAGCGCATCGAGCAGAGACGTCTTGCCGTGGTCGACATGACCCATGACGGTGACCACGGGCGCGCGCGGCTGCAGGTCGCCTTCTTCGTCTTCGATGCCCATCAGGCCGTCTTCGACGTCCGCTTCGGAAACCCGTTTGGGTATATGTCCGAGTTCTTCGACCAGCAGCTGGGCGGTGTCGGCATCCAGGATGTCATTTATTTTCATCATCTGGCCTTGTTTCATCAAGAGCTTGATGACGTCGACCGCACGTTCTGCCATGCGGTTGGCAAGTTCCTGAATTGTGATTGCTTCGGGAATGGTGACTTCGCGGGCAATCTTGCTGGGCAGCTCAACCGGCCCGGCCGCCTGCTTCTTTTCGCGTTCGCGCTGCCGACGCATCGCGGAGATGCTGCGTTGCCGCGGCGTGTCGTCGAGGGCGTTCGAAATGGTCAGCTTGCCACGCCGGCGTTGCGACTGATCCCGCCGTCCCGGCGATGGCTTGGTTTCCGTCGGGCGGCCCTTGCGGCCCTTCTTGGTTTCGGCCGCGCGTCGTGCGGTCTCGGCGTCAGCTGCCTTGTCCGGTGCGGCCACCACGTCTTCGACCGCCGGGGCGGCTTGTTCCGCCGCCTGGCGCGCGTCTTCTTCGAGCTTTTGCTGCTCGTCTTTGTCCGGCTGGCTCGCCTCCGCGTTGCGCTCTTCCTCGGACCGTCGCGCCTCTTCCTCGCGCCGCAAAACGGCCTGCTCTTCGGCAATCTTGCGCTCTTCGGCTTCGCGTTCGCGGGCGTCGACCAATGCCTGGGCGCGCGCATCCTTTTCTTCGTTGGTCAGCGTTCTCAAAACCACTCCGGCGCGATCATCCGCGGCCGTGCTGTCGGCCTCCGGCGCAGCGGTCGGCGCAGCCGTGGCGGCCGGCGCCGCCGGCTCGGCTGTCGCGGGCGCTTCGGCGGTTGCCCCGGGCGCGGCTACGGCGCGCTTGCGCTTCTTCTCGACCAGCACTGCCTTCGAACGGCCATGGGAGAAGTTCTGACGGACATGGCTCGACTCGACCGTACGGCGCAGACTGAGCGTCTTGCCGCCAAGCTTCGGCCTTTGGTCATCGGTGTCTTTTGTCTCGCTCATACTTTCGACTTTCTTCGAGGCAGGGTTTCCTGGAAACCGGTCACTGAGCCGCGTGCGCGGCCGAGCCACCCTGCCAATATTTCTCGTACTTCCTGGCCGTCAGGTAAAATTCGCTTGATAGCTTTGCGTCGGTCAATGCTGCATGTATCACATTTGACCGGCCCAATGCCAAGCTCAACTCGTCACTGGTGAATCCCCGCACCGACGGCACCATCGGATCTTCCGGCCGCGCCGCTCTGGCTTTGCCGGCAATCTTGCGCACACCGTCTTCCGATCCGTCACTTGCGTGCAGCAGAACGGCCGCCCTGCGTTCTTCCAGCAGCTTTTGTACCTTGACGAAGCCGGTTCTCACCAGGCCTGCCTTTTGCGCCAGGGACAACAGCCCCAGCGCCTTGCGTGCGAGCAGCATGCCGACCATGTCCACCAGATCGGCTCCGGCCCTGGCGGCGCACTTGAATCCGCGTGCAAAAGTGTTCTTGGCGACCGCCGTCTCTAAGGTTCGGCTATCCGCACTTACCCAGACGCCGCGCCCGGGAAGGTCGCGCTGAAGATCGGGCACGACCGAGCAATCGGGCGCAAGCACGAACCGGATGAGTTCGTCGGTCGGCTTCACCTCGCGGGTCACTATGCACATACGTTCCGTCATGCCTGCCGTATCGTCCAGGTCCCATCACTCCGGCTCGGCCGCGTCAGCGGTTTCGCCTTCGAGCTGCTCTTCTTTTTCCGGTTCCGGCGCCAGATCTTCCTCGGTGATCCATCCGGCCGCCACACGGGCCGCCATGATCATCGCTTCGGCTTCCGCCGCGCCGACGTCGTGGCCGTCCAGAATACCTTCCTGACGCACCGATTCACCGTCGACCTTCTCAACCCATCCGGTGAGATCGTCGGTGGCGCAGCCGGCCAGATCTTCCATGGTTTTCACATCGTTCTCGCCAAGCGCCACCAGCATCGCCATCGAAAGGCCTGGCACGGCGGCCAGTTCATCGGCAACCCCAAGCTCGCGGCGGCGTTCGTCGAGTTCGACATTGCGCTTTTCGAGGAATTCGACGGCACGGGTCTGCAGTTCCTGCGCGGTGTCTTCATCGAAGCCGTCAATCTCGGCAATTTCGCCAAGATCGACATAAGCCACTTCGTCGATGGAGCTGAAGCCTTCCGAGGCCAGCAACTGCGACATCATCTCGTCAACATCGAGCGCTTCCTGGAACATTTCGCTGCGCTGCAGGAACTCGGCCTGCCGGCGATTGGACTCTTCCTCTTCTGTGAGAATGTCGATCACCCATCCGGTCAGCTGAGAGGCGAGGCGCACATTCTGGCCGCGCCGGCCGATGGCGAGGCTCAGTTGCTCGTCCGGCACCACCACTTCGATCCGCTCGGCATCTTCATCAAGCACGACCTTGGCCACTTCCGCCGGCGCCAGGCCGTTGACGATGAAGGTTGCCGCATCCGGCGACCACTGAATGATATCGATCTTTTCGCCCTGCAATTCGCCGACAACAGCTTGTACGCGGCTTCCGCGCATGCCGACACAGGCGCCGACCGGGTCGATGGAGCTGTCCTTCGACAGAACCGCAATCTTCGCCCGGCTGCCCGGATCGCGCGCCACCGAAACGATCTCGATAATGCCGTCATAGATCTCCGGAACTTCCTGGGCGAACAACTTGGCCATGAACTCGGGATGGGTCCGCGACAGAAAGATCTGGGGCCCACGCTGCTCGCGGCGCACATCATAGATATAGGCGCGGATCCGATCGCCCGGGCGGAAGCTTTCGCGCGGCAGGCATTCGTCTCGTTTGACGATCGCCTCGCCGCGGCCAAGGTCGACAATCACATTGCCGTACTCGATGCGCTTGACCACGCCGTGCACGATTTCGGTGATGCGGTCCTTGTATTCCTCGTATTGCCGTTCGCGCTCCGCATCGCGCACTTTCTGCACGATCACCTGCTTGGCGTTCTGCGCCGCGATACGTCCGAAATCGATCGGCGGCAGGGGCTCGGCAATGAAATCGCCGGTCTGTGCCGCCGGATTGCGTGCCTTGGCTTCATCAAGACTGATCTCGGTCGCCTCGTTCTCGACCGTTTCGACCACTTCCAGCAGGCGCGCCAGGCTGATCTCGCCGGTCGCCGGGTTTATCTCTGCCTTGATCTCGTTTTCACTGCCGTAGCGTGACCTGGCGGCGCGCTGGATAGCATCTTCCATCGCCGTGATCACGACCGACTTGTCAATCGACTTTTCCCGGGCAACCGCGTCCGCGATTTGCAGCAGTTCGAGCCTGTTTGCACTAACGGCCTCTACCATTCGCACTCTCCAAACATTCAACAACCCGGCAGGCCTTTGCCCCGCCGGTCAGTTATCCCGGTCAGACCGAACCATCGGTCTGCGCAGCTGCTATAAGCGCGTCCGTCAACACCAGCTTCGCCTGGGCGATGCGGTCGAACGGCAGACCGATCAGGACCCGTTCTCCGGTATCCGGCCGGTCACAGAACAAACGCACTTCTCCGTCCTCAAATCCTTCCAGCTCGCCACGAAAGCGCTTTTGCTCGCCGATCGTCTCGGCCATTTCCACTTTCGCCTCGTGTCCGGCCCAACGCTCAAAATCGCTCGGTCTGACCAGCGGCCGGTCGATCCCCGGCGTCGACACCTCAAGCTGATAGGCATCGGGCAGCGGGTCTTCGACGTCAAGCAGCGGCGACACCGAACGACTGATCATCTCGCAGTCTTTAATGGTGATCGCCCGATCTGCCCGATCCGCCATGATCTGCAGTGTCGCGCCGTCTTGTCCCGTCATCCGGACCCGGACCAGCCGACATCCCATGTCCTCCAAAACCGGCTCGATCAAGCTCGCCACCCGTTTCGCAATGCCGGACTCGCGGCTCAATCTCGGTTCGGCCGCCTCCGCGCACATATGGAGCTCCCGTTGCCTCTCTCAGCCGTAAAGGACCCCGCAACCGGCAAAAACCGCTGCCCCGCAACAAAAAAGCGGGCCCCCGCAGGGCCCACCCTCACCGTTCGTCCAAGACCCTGAGACCTTGGATTATGCGAGAATGTTTCTCATAAGTCGCGCATCATAGCGATTTGGCCTTGCTTCGCAAGCCCAAACACCCCTTACGGCACCCGTTGGAACGACAAATAAGCCGGAACACGTCCCGCTTCAAGCGCTTTCGCTTCATAGCGTGTTGCGGGCCAGTCGGCCGGCCGCCGCCGCCAGTCCTGAGGACCCAGCGCCTGCCACGCGAAGGCCCCGTGGCGCCGCATGTGGCCCAGCGTCCAGCGCACGTATTCGGCAATGTCCGAGGCGAAGCGCAATTCGGCGTTCGGCGCCATGACGCGGGCCAGCTGATCGAGATTATCGCCATTAATGAATCGCCGCTTGTTGTGGCGCGTCTTGGGCCATGGATCGGGATAGAGGATGAATACCCGGTCGATACAGCCGTCGGGAAGCGCCTCCAGAAGACGCCGGGCATCGTCGTCGTGGATGCGCACGTTGTGCAGACCCGCTTCGCTCACCAGGCTGAGGAGCTTGGCCACGCCATTGACGAAAGGCTCGCATCCGATGAAGCCGCAAGTGGGATTGGCGCGTGCCTGTTCAAACAGGTGCTCGCCGCCGCCGAAACCGATTTCCAGCCAGACCTTCTCGACAGGCGGCGCAAACAGCTTTGCCGGATCACCGGGCCCCTCGCTTGCATTGTTGCTCCCCACGGGAACGCGCAGCGAGGGCAGCAGCTCGCTGACAAGCCGCGCCTGTCCGGCTCTCAATCGATGCCCCTTGCGCCTACCGTGAACACGGCGGCGGTCGGCGTCGTGCGGCTCGCCCATGGTGTCCGCCCATATGTCTGCAGGTTCGACCTGCGGATGGCCGCCGGTCAGCTGAGCGCCGCCTCGATATCCTTGGCGATGTCGGTGCGCTCCCACGAGAAGCCGCCATCGGCTTCCGGCTCGCGGCCGAAATGTCCATAGGCCGAGGTTCGCTCATAAATCGGCCGGGAGAGGCCGAGATGCTCGCGTATGCCGCGCGGGCTGAGATCCATCACTTCGTTGAGTGCGCCCTCGAGCCTGGTCTCCGAAACCTTTCCGGTGCCGGCCAGGTCGACATAGAGCGACAGGGGCTTTGAGACGCCGATCGCATAGGACAACTGGATCGTGCAGCGCTCCGCCACCCCGGCCGCAACGACGTTCTTCGCCAGATATCTCGCCGCATAGGCCGCCGAACGGTCGACCTTGGTGGGATCTTTGCCCGAAAACGCACCGCCGCCATGAGGCGCGGCGCCGCCATAGGTGTCGACAATGATCTTGCGGCCGGTCAGGCCAGCGTCGCCATCGGGCCCGCCGATGACGAACTTGCCGGTCGGATTGACGTAGAACTCATCTTCGTCGCACATCCAGCCGTCAGGCAGCACGCTCTCCACGTAAGGCCGTACGATCTTGCGGACATCGTCCTGCGAGAGGCCCTCGGCATGCTGGGTCGAAACAACCACGGACGTCGCCCGTACCGGCTTGGCGTCCTTGTATTCCAAAGTGACCTGGCTCTTGGAATCGGGACCCAGTCCAGGTTCCGTGCCGGCGTGGCGCGCCGCCGCCATTTCGCTCAGGATCTTGTGTGAAAGGTGAATCGGTGCGGGCATCAGGGCTTCGGTTTCACGGCAGGCATAGCCAAACATGATGCCCTGGTCGCCGGCACCTTCGTCCTTGTTGCCCGCCGCATCGACGCCCATGGCAATATCCGCCGACTGCGAGTGAACCAGCACGCAGACTTTCGCGTTTTTCCAGTGAAAGCCGTCCTGCTCATAACCGATCTCGCGCACGCAACGTCTGGCCGCTTCGGTCAGTGTATCCTCGGTAATGTGCTCAGGGCCGCGAACCTCGCCGGCAAGCACGATCTGATTGGTGGTGGTCAGCGTTTCAACCGCAACCCGCGACAGCGGATCGGCGGCCAGGTAGGTGTCGACGATCGCATCCGAGATGCGGTCGCAAACCTTGTCCGGGTGCCCCTCTGAGACGGACTCGCTGGTGAAGAGAAAGTGATCGGTTCTCACGGAAGGATAACTCCTGAAGCTGTGCGGCCGTCCAAGAATGTATGCAAGCCGGACATGGGCTGAAAAATGGCGCCCTTTCTGGCAAGGAATCCCAATGCGGTCAAGCCGAGTTTCGCTGGCCCCAGCAGCGGGGTTCGCCGACGTCGCGTGTCAAGCGAACGCGCGGGTCGACGGCCCCCGATGTCTGGGAAATTCCCTAGACGTCCGCTTCGTGTCCGGCGATTGCCTTAACCAGATCGACCACCTTGCGGCGGATCGATGCATCGGAGATCTCGGAGAATGCCTTGTTGAGCTGGAGCCCTTCAGAACTCGACAGGAAATCCATGATCATGGTCTCCTGCGAAGATTCTGAAAACCCAGTCGATCCAAACTGGCCCTTCGCCTGTTCAGGCAGTTCTTCGAAAAAGAACTGAACAGGAACGCCAAGGATCTGCGCCATCTGATAGAGCCGACTGGCGCTGACCCTATTGCTGCCCTTTTCATATTTTTGAACTTGCTGAAACGTTAGCCCCAGTCTCTCACCCAGCTTCTCCTGGCTGAGCCCAACCAACATCCGCCGCATGCGCACTCGACTGCCGACATGAACATCAATCGGGTTAGGATTTTTTTTGACCATAAAGCGTCCTTGAAAATATGGAACGCCCCCGGCCGGCTCCACGTCTCGTCTCCCCCATGCAGACGCGGCAATCGTCTCCGCCCTTTTAACAGGTCTGTCGCCCGGGTCAAGCTGACAAGCTTGTCAATTTTGCAGGTATGCAAATGATCATATGGCGGTAAAATCCGTGTGCGGATCAGCAAGATTGCGCTGCTTTTCGGACCCTGTACGCAGTAGCGCGCTGGCTGCCAGAGAGCACACAATCAGGAGCACGAGAGCCCAGTCTCCGTACACTGCGTAAAACGTGGGTTCCGTGGCTCCAGGCAGCACAATATCGATCACACCGCCAACCCCGATGGGCTTGTGCGCAAGAATGCGGCCTCTGGCGTCAATCGCCGCCGAAATGCCCGTATTGGCCGACCGGACGACGGGCAGACCTTGTTCGATGGCCCGGAATCGCGCCTGCTGCAGATGCTGGCGCGGCCCCGCACTGTCGCCGAACCAGGCATCGTTGGTAACGTTCAGGAGCCACTTGGGCCGGTTTTCGTGATCGACCGCGGAACGGGCGAAGATAATCTCATAGCAGATCAGCGCGCTGAACGGGGGAACACCGGTGATCGAAATCGTTTGCGCCGCCAATCCGGCGCTGAAACTGCCGGGCAGCTTGACGAGTTTCCGGATCCCGATCTGCCCCAGCCGGCTCTCCAGCGGCAGGTATTCCCCAAACGGAACGAGATGGACCTTGTCATAATGCGCGATCACCGACCCCGAGCTGTCGATCGCAAGCACGCTGTTGTAGACACGCCTTTCCGCTGACGTGTTTGACTGCCCGGCGCTCGCCTGCTCTGCACGAAGCGCACCGGTCAGAAGGATTGCGCCATCGGGCAGCAATGCGGCAATCGAGGCCAGCGCGTCGGGATGCTGCTCGATCAGGAACGGTGGTGCGCTCTCCGGCCAGATCAGGACGTCGACGTCGTCGATGCCGGTCACTTCCGGTGATGTTGCGGCGTCGCTGAACTCGAGATAGGAGGCGAAAATCCGACTGCGATTCTCGGGGACCCATTTTTCCTTTTGCGGAATGTTGGGTTGGACGATGCGGATCCTGGTGGCTTCCTCGTGCGCCGGAACCGGGTTCGAGAGGACGTAGTGTCCCACACCCCACAGGCCCGCGAGCGCCGCAAACAATCCGCCTGCCGCCAGCGCATTGCCGTAGCCACCAAAGGCCTTTCGGGATGGCTCGTCGGCAAGCAGAGCGGGCGCGCCGGCGATAAGCAGGACTATGAGGTTGAGACCTGACAGGCCGACGTAACCGGCAATCTGGGACAGTTGGTCCGAACCCGCGACGGCGAGGCCCGGCGTGTTCCACGGAAACCCGGTGAGCACAACGCCGCGCAGCCATTCGGTAGCGGCAAGCGCCGCCGCAAGCACCAGCAGCCGTGCCAGTCCACGCGTCCATATGGCCGCCGCCAGCCCGCAACCCACGCCCCAGAACAGGGCAAGCGCCATGGTGAAGAACAGGAGCACCGGCGGCATCATCCAGGCATGGCTGTCGCTGTCGACCAGGAACGCCGAGCCTACCCAATGGACGCCGGCGAGAAAGTAGCCGAAGCCGAACAGCCATCCTACCGAGAAGCCGGCGCGAAAGGCGTGCCCGCGGGATTCTGCCTGCGCATGGACACCGTCGAGCGTCCACACCAGCAAGGGAATGGTGATAAACAGCACCGGAAACAGGGAAAAAGGTTCCATCGCCAGGGCCGAAAGGGCGCCCGCCAACAGGCACAGCACGGCCCGCCGCCAGCCCCATGTGACCATCAATTTAAGTGCAATGGCGCGCACGCACACTCCGCCCGGTTATTGCGCGAATCAGCTGCATACTACACCGTGCGACACGTTAGCTGGACTGGAATTTGCGGATGCCGCGCTGTGCCGCTTCACTCGGTGGCGTCGGCGGCGGGGCTTATGGGTTTCAGGTAGACCTTGAGCTTGCGGATGCGCCGCGCGTCGGCATCGAGGATTTCAAACTCGACGCCGCTCTCATGCCGGATCAGCTCCCCACGCACCGGGATCCGCCCGGCCATCGAGAACACCAGGCCGCCAAGCGTGTCGGCATCTTCCTCGCGTTCATCGACGACGAGCTGCGTGTCGAGCAGGGCATCGAGCTCCTCGACCGGTGCCCGGGCATCGGCGATGTAAACATCGTTGCCCTGCGGCTCGATCATCGGGCCTTCTTCAGCATCGTGCTCGTCCTCGATCTCGCCGACGATTTCCTCGACCAGATCCTCGATCGAGACCAGGCCGTCGGTGCCGCCATATTCATCGACCACCACCGCCATATGGGTCCGCGAGGTCTGCATCTTGACCAGGAGGTCGCCCGCCGACATCGACGGCGGGACGAACAGCACCGGCCTTGAAACATTGGCGTCCGTCAGCGGCAGATCGAGATTAACCCGCCCAAGATCAATTTCTCGGGCGCGCACAGCCGGCTTGGCGGTTTTGGGTTTGGCGGTCGCCGATCGCTGCTTTTTCGCCGATCCCTGACTGGCGATCCAGTTCATCAGGTCTTTGATGTGAACCAGCCCGGTCGGATCGTCGAGGGTTTCCCTGTAGACCGGCAATCGCGAGTGGCCGGCGGTCGCGAATGTCTTGAGCAGCTCGACGATGGTGATGGTTTCATCAACGGAGACAATATCGGCCCGTGGCACCATCACGTCCTCGACGCGCACATTGCCGAAGTTGAGAAGGCGTATGAGCATGGAGCGTTCGCTTGGCGAAAACTCCTTGGCGCCGCCTTCATGCTGTTCGATGACGTCGCCGAGGCTCTCACGCAGCGAGGCATCGCCATTGGTGCCGAAAATCGACTTGAGGCGGGACCAGAGCGATCCGTTTGTCTTGGAGCCGTTGCTTCGGGAATTTTGCGGGCTTAAGCCCGGACTGTCGGATGTGGTTTCGACCATTTAACCTTAGGCGCCGGACTTATCGGACCGGCGGGTTCACGTCACTGTTGCAGTCAACTGTCGCGCGCACTGCTGTCATTCTCATATGGGTTCGGTACACCAATGAGCGCAAGGGCAGTGGTCTCGAGCGCTTCCATTTCCTGGGCGCATGAGTCACTTTCATGATCATAGCCCAAAAGGTGCAAAACACCATGCACGATAAGATGGCATAAATGGTTTTCAAATGTCTTGCCTTGCGCCCGCGCTTCGCCGGTTATGGTTTCGAAAGCGAAAACAACGTCCCCCAGCAGCCGCTCCTGGCCGGCCAGAGCCTTTGCCGGCAGTTCCGCCGGAAATGACAGAACGTTGGTCGCCGACGGCTTGCCGCGGTAGTCCTCGTTGAGCACTCTGATCCGCTGATCATTGCTGAACACAAGGCTCAGTTCGGCCCGACCGGTATCGGCGTTGCTCTGCTCGACGGCGCAGGCCGCGGCGCGCTCGGCAATGCCGCGCAGCTGTCGCACGTTGTCCCAGCGGTCATCGAGAACCGCAATCTCGATCTCAAGGTCGCGCGCCGCGCCGGCGCTCTGATGCGCGCCCGCCGGGCCAGGGTCAGCCGCCATCGCCTGTTGCTCTTTTCGCCTCGGCATTGTCATAGGCGCGCACGATGCGGGCCACCAGCGCGTGCCGGACCACGTCGACATGGGTGAACCCGATCTGGCACACGCCGTCCACATCGTGCAGCAGATGCATGGCATCGGCCAGCCCCGAGCGTGCGCCGGTCGGCAGATCCACCTGGCTCGGGTCGCCCGTGATCACCATCTGGCTGCCTTCGCCGAAGCGGGTCAGGAACATCTTCATCTGCATTGCGGTGGAATTCTGGGCTTCGTCGAGAATGATGAAGGCATGGCTCAGGGTGCGGCCGCGCATGAACGCAAGCGGTGCAATCTCGATCGTGCCGTCCTCCAGGCCCCGAGTGACCTTGCTTGCCGGCAGCACATCATAGAGCGCGTCGTAGAGCGGCCGCAGATAGGGATCGACCTTGTCCTTCATGTCGCCGGGGAGAAAGCCCAGCCGCTCGCCCGCTTCCACCGCCGGGCGCGACAGGATGATGCGGTCGACTCTGCCGGCGCTGAGGGCGGCTGCCGCGTAGGCGACGGCGAGATAGGTCTTGCCGGTGCCGGCCGGCCCGGTCGCAAAGATCAGTTCGCGTTCCTGCAATGCCGACATGTAAATGCCCTGCGTCGGCGTGCGCGCGCTGATTTCGCGCCTCGGCGTCTTGAGGTGCACCGGTCCCGGTGGTGTGGCGCCACTGGCCGGGGTCTCCGGCGCGGTCATCATGCGAATGGCGCCGTCGACCTCTCCGGGTCCCACGTCGAGGCCCTGGTCCAGCCTGTCATAGAGGCTGTCGAGAACCTGCTTGGCGCCATGACAGGCATCCGCATCGCCCTTCGCCAGGACGTGATTGCCCCTCGGCGTGAGTTCCACGTCAAGCCGGTCCTCGATGATCGACAGATGCTGATCGTGCTCGCCGAACAGCGATGGCAACAGCCTGTTGTCTTCGTAGCTCAGTGTCACCGTGTCCTGCGCGTCCGCCGACCCGTCAGCGTTGTCCGGAGATTGTGCCCGCGTCGTCAAAGTGCCAGTTCCTTGTCTCGATGTGCGGCTGTGCCCGGTTCCTTGCGTGCTTGAATCCGGCCAGTCATGGAATTGGGGCCGACATCGGTGATTTCAACATCGGCAAATTCGCCGATGCATGCATCCGGTGCGTTAACGTGCACCGCCTGGAGATAGGGCGAGCGCCCGACGAGCTGCCCGGGCTTTCGCCCCGGCCGGTCGAGCAGCACGTCCATGCGCCGTCCGAGGCACGCGGCATTGAACTGGCTCTGCTGCTCCTTCAGCAGCGATTGCAGTTCAGCAAGGCGTGCCGATTTGACGTCTTCGGCGACCTGATCCGCGTGATCTGCGGCAGGCGTTCCGGGTCGGGCGCTGTATTTGAACGAATAGGCCTGCGCATACCCGACCGTGTGCACCAGCTCCATGGTGGCCTCGAAATCGGCATCGCTTTCACCGGGAAAGCCGACGATAAAGTCCGACGACAGGGCAATGTCGGGCCGGGTCGACCTGATTGCATCGACGGCCCGCAGATAGTCGTCGGCGCCGTGGCCCCGGTTCATGGCGCCAAGGATCCGGTCGGAGCCCGATTGCACCGGCAGATGCAGATACGGCATCAGTTCGGGAACATCACGGTGCGCCGCAAGCAGGGTCTCGTCCATGTCGCGCGGGTGGCTTGTCGTGTAGCGCAGCCGGGCAATGCCGTCGATCCCCGCAAGCCGTTCGATCAGGCGGCCAAGCGTCCACTCAGCGCCGTCAGGACCCTTACCGTGATAAGCGTTCACATTCTGTCCGAGCAGCGTGATCTCGCGAACACCTGCCGCCGCCAGGTCGCGCACCTCGCGCTCGACCCGTTCAGCGGGGCGCGAAAATTCCGCACCGCGCGTGTACGGCACCACACAAAAGGTGCAGAACTTGTCGCAGCCTTCCTGCACGGTCACGAAGGCGGTTGATCCGCGCGCAAGCAGTCTCGGTTTCGACGGATCGGCGAGCTCGGTAAACTTGTCTTCGGCTGGAAAGTCCGTCGCCACAAGGCCACGCTCTCCAGCGTCCACCCGGGCCATCATCTGCGGCAGGCGGTGATAGGTCTGCGGTCCGAACACCAGATCCAGCACCGGAGCGCGGCGAAGCATTTCCTCGCCTTCGGCCTGCGCAACGCAGCCCGCAACGCCGACCACCATGGGCCGCCCGCTGCGCGCCCGATCGGCTTTCATCTGCTTGATGCGGCCAAGCTCCGAATAGACCTTTTCCGCCGCCTTCTCGCGGATATGGCAGGTGTTCAATATGACAACGTCGGCGGTTTCGGGGCTGTCCACCTGCGCATAGCCCATCGGCTCCAGCGCATCGATCATGCGCTCGGAATCGTAGACATTCATCTGACAACCGTAGGTCTTGATGAACAGTGTCTTGCCTGGTTCAGCCATTGCTCGAAACTTGCGGTGCTTTCTGCCCGGGTTACGCCGTCCACACCATCACGATGCGGCGCGCCTGAATATAGGTCCTTTTAGCGAATGGCAATGGCAACCGCTATCAAGAATTGGCGGCGTCTCGAGGCGTTCGCCCGGTCAGGGCCGTTATCAGGCCATCCCTGACGGCGGTTTCGCAGTGCGCCGCCAGCGCCTTGCGGTTTCCCGCGTTGGCGATGGTCAGGGGCGGGTGAAACTCGACCACCACGTCGATAGGGCCCTGCTTGAGCGCCTCCCACAGATGTGGCGCCAGGTCCATATCGCCGTACCATGTGAACAGCGGGCGCTGGTGGCGGCCGAGCGGCAGCCCGTTCACCCGCGTATAGGCCACCGTCACCGGCTGCACTGCCACGTGGGCTTCGTATCCCGTTGTGGCGTCGGGGTAGGTCAGGTCGGCGGCCCCCATCAATGCGCTCTTGAACGCCAGAACCCGGTTGCCGTCAGTACTGGTACCTTCGGGAAACAGCACCAGTGTGTCTCCGGCCCTCAGTCGTTCCTGGATCTGGGTCTTGAATCGTGCGGTTGCCGAGCGTCGGTCGCGATCGACGAAGATGGTGCGCTGCAGCCTCGCCAGGGACCCGAACATCGGCCAGGTGCCGACCTCGCGCTTGGCAATGAAAGACAGTGGCCTGACCGCACTCAGAACCACAATGTCGAGCCATGAGCAGTGGTTTGCCGCAATCAGGCAGGGCTGCCCCTCGACCGATGCGCCGCGCACCTCGATGCGTGCCTGCAGCAGGCGGCAGAGATTTCGGTGATAGACGTTCGGAAACGTCACCGCCATCCGCGGCGCGACCCGCAGGAGCATCCACTGAAACACCATCAGCGGAGGGGTGAACATGAAAAAGACGGTCAGAATCCAGGTGGCCCTCAGGCGGCCCATCTTTTGCACGCCCTACCTGTCGTCTTTCTTCAGCGGGGTGCCGTAAAGCTCGAGCCGGTGGTCGACCAGGCGATACCCCAGCTCGCGAGCGACAGCTTCCTGCAGTTTCTCGATGTCTTCGTTGCGAAACTCGATCACCGCTCCGGTCTGCAGATCGATCAGGTGGTCGTGATGATCTTCGCTGGCCTGTTCGTACCGCGCCCGGCCGTCGCGGAAGTCATGTTTTTCCAAGATCCCCGCGTCTTCGAACAGCCGCACCGTCCGGTATACCGTGGCGATGGAGATTTTGTCGTCGATTGCGGACGCCCTGCGATAGACTTCCTCGACATCGGGATGGTCCTCGGCGTCAGACAGAACACGCGCAATAATGCGCCGTTGTTCGGTCATGCGCATGCCCTTCTCGACACAAAGATTTTCCAGCCTGTCCGGCATTCCTGATCCTTTGGGAGCGTCCCGACTCGCCTCGTTTATAGAGCCCGGCCCTGCACCGCGCAACGTTCAAAGGCGGTTCAAACGCCGATCGCACGCCGCATGACAATTGCGTCGACCGCGACCGCTCCCAGTCTGGAATAGTAGGCGTCTCTGCGGCCGATCCGGGCAAATTGGCGGCTTTCGTAAAAAGCGCGCGCTGCGATGTTGTCCTCGGCGACCTCCAGGAACAACGACGTGGCGCCACCCGCTCCGACATGCCGGACACCGCACTTGAGCAGGGCCGTCGCGACACCGCTCCGGCGCGCCGCGGGCACAACGCCGAGGCTTATGATCTCAGCCTCGTCCGCGGCCGTGCGCAGCACGATGTAGCCAAGGCTTTCCGTTGTCTCGTTCAGCGCGGCGAACACCGTTGCCGCCTCCAGCATGTCGGCGAACGCGTCGATCGACCAGCGCGTCTCGAAGCAGCGCGCATGGAGGGCGCTCAACAGCGCCGGATCGCGGCACTGCGAAACCGCGAACCTCGAGGCTCGAGCGTCCGTGCGTGTCATGACGGAAGCTTGGCGTCGGGCGCCCGAAGATAGAGCGGCACAACCGGGTCAGCGGAAATCCCGCCCGCCGCGCCCAGTTCGGCGATGATCGCCGCGGTCGGCTGGTCGGGCAGGGCGCCGCTGCCGGCCGCCGCCTCGTCCGTCACCGGCAGCAGTCCAGCGCCGGTACCTGCCAGTATCGGCCGATACTCGCGGACTGCCCGCCACGCTTCGTCGTATCCCAGGACCTGCGGCCGGGTCAGCGCGTCCAGAGTGTCTGAAAAGCATTGCACATAGACCTCACCGCGCCGCGCGTCGAACACGGGCGCAATGGCCCGGCCCTGTACCGCGCGGTGTTTGGCGGCGCCGGCCGCAACGGCCTTCAGGGTGGTGACGCCGGCCACCGGCAGTCCCGACGCGACCGCAATGCCGCGCGCCGTCGCCACCCCGATTCGCACGCCGGTGAACGTGCCGGGGCCGGTCGTAACCGCGATGCGGTCGAGATCGGCGAATGCCACACCGGCATCCGCCATCACCTGGGCGATCATCGGCGCCAGCACTTCGGCATGCCCCCGGGTCCGCGTTTCGTGGATCTGCCCGAGAATCCGGCTGTCTCCGTCGGCGCATCGAACGACGGCGGCCGAGCAGGACGCCATCGCGGTATCGAAGGCAAGAACGATCATTCAGAGGATTTCGGCAATGTCGCTGAACTCCGGCCGCGGGCTGCGCTCGATGAGTTGGGCCGGGTCGCCGGCGCCAAGGCAGCACAGGAAATTCGACCTGACGGTGGTGTTGGCGAAGAATTCCGCATCGACGCCGGCATTGTCGAAGCCGCTCATGGGTCCGGTGTCGAGACCGAGCGCCCGGGCCGCAAGAATGAAATAGCCGCCCTGCAGCGAGCCGTTGCGGAAGGCGTGCACCTCCGCCGCCCCCGGATCGCCGGCGAACCAGTTCCGGGCGGACGGCTCATGCGGAAAATAGGCGTCGAGGCGGTCATAGAACGCCACATCGTACCCAAGGATTGCACAGACCGGCGCGGTCAGGGTCTTGTCCCTGTTGCCGGCGGAAACATGAGGTTCGAGACGCGCCTTCCCGGTGTCCGACCTGACGAAAACGATGCGGGTCGGAAGCGAGTTCGCGGTGGTCGGGCCCATTTTCACAAGGTCGACCAGATCGTGCAGGACCGTATCCGGCACGTCTGCGTCCCGCCAGGCACTGTGCGAGCGCGCGGCGTGAAACAGCTGGTCGAGGGCGGATGCATCCAGTCTCTGGGCCATTGGTGTTTGCAGATCCTCATCGTGCGGTCATCGGACGGGTGGTCGGCCCAGTGTCCTCCACCCGGGCCGCGAATTCAACAGCGCGCGGCCCGCGGTTTCGTAATCGTAACGCTTCGGCTAAGCTCGCGCCCGGAAACAACACCCGGCGGGCTGGGAGGATGCGGCGATGAAAGATGTGGGACGTGTTCTGTTTCTTCTGCTGCGGATCCTGTGCTACGCGGCGCTTTTGATTGTGGTTGTTGGCTTCGGCTCGGTCATCCTCCTAAGCGTTACCGATGCCTGCTCCAGGATCGATACCGGCGCCATTGTCTGTTCATCTGAGTCCTACAAGCAGATCGGCGAGTTCGGCATGGGTGTCATGCTGGTAACGGCGTTCACCGGCCTGCCCATGCTTCTTGCCTTGGGAGGGGTCTTCTTTCTGCTGCGCAAGATTTATCTCTGGTGGCGCGCGGCGCCTGCGCATCCACTTGCTGCCGATCCCTCCGGTGCGGCATCGTCGCGCGATGCCGAGATGTCATCGCAACACGAAACCGCAGCCGCCACCGCCAAGCCCGGTTTGGGCATGCTCATCCTCAAGGGTATCGCCGTGGTTCTCGGCGCCCTGTTCCTGATCGGCTTGATCGGCGGGATCCTGGGCGGCGGAATTTGACCGGGCCCGAGGGCACGATGCGCAGCTTCGCCCGGCGTCTCGCGACCGTCACCGCGGTGATATGCGTCCTGATCTTCGCGCCGAGCATAATACCGGCGGGCTTTGCGGTCTATATGCTGGATACTCCGGGCGACGGCATCCTGCACGAGCTTTATGTCTGGGGCACGATGCTTGTGCTTTTGCTGATGCCGGTTATCGCGATCCTCGGCGCGTTGGTTCCATGGCGTGGCTACCGGCGTGGCAGTTACCGCCTGGCGATTGCCTGGAGCCTGTGTACCCTGGTGCTCATCCCCTACTGGGCCGTTCGGGCCTACGCCGTCTATTTCACCTGAAAGTCGTGGTTCGATTTTCCTGCTCGCGTCGTGCGGCTGACGCCCTGTGTGTCGCCAGCCGCCCGCGCGTGATGTCAGAGCCCGCCGAGGAACGGCGAGGCGAGGATCAGAAAGTACGGCACACCAAGCAGGGTGGCCGACACGGACAGGATGAGCACGCCAAGTGCTGCATCCAGAAATTCAAGCTTGCTGCTCATCGGTACCATCTCCATGTTCTGCGGTGCTTCCGGGCCTCGTAAGCCCGGGTGGCAGGCGGATTTGGGATGGTTTGCGGGTGTTGCGGGCGCCAGGCTCACATGCCGCGCCGAATGTGACATTTAGGCCACATAACGGCAGATGGGGTGCCAGGCATTGCGGTCAGTTGACCGGCTGCCGCCCCCCGTCGAACAGCCAGGCGCCGACAGCTACCGCCACCAGTGCGCCGACGATTTGCGCCGTGACGAATGCCGGCATATGGGCCGGGTCGATGCCTGAAAACGTATTGGTGAAACTGCGTGCGAAGGTCACCGCCGGGTTGGCGAAACTGGTCGACGCGGTGAACCAGTAGGCGGCCGTGATATAGAGGCCGACCATGTAGGGAACCGCCTCGGCGCGCCATTTGAGGGCACCGAAGATCACCGTCACCAGTCCGAAGGTCGCGATCACTTCGGCGAACCATTGCGCCCCGCCGGTGCGCGCCGTTTCGGAGATCTGGAACAGTTGCTCCTCGAACATCAGGTGTGCCGCCAGCATGCCGAGCAGCCCGCCGACCACCTGGGCCGTGATATAGGCCGCCGCGTGGCCGGCCCCGATGTCCCGGCGGGCGGCGAAAGCCACGGTTACCGCCGGGTTGAAATGGGCGCCCGAAACCGGACCGAAGATCATGATCAGCACCACCAGTATGGCGCCGGTGGGGATCGTGTTGCCCAAGAGCGCGATCGCCACATTGCCGCCGGCCAACCGCTCGGCCATGATGCCGGAGCCCACCACGGTGGCGAGCAGGAAGGCGGTGCCGAGCGCTTCGGCGCCCAGTCTGCGGGTGAGATCGGTTTCAGCCATAGCGGTGTCAGCCCCTGTCGTTAAAGCAGCGCCTTGAAGCCTTCATGTGTGCACTTGAACCCGGCGGCTTCGTAGAACCTGTGGGCGTCGGCCCGTTCCTTGTTGGAGTTGAGTTCGGCCATGATGCAGCCGCGGTCGCGTGCCCGCTCGAGAACGAAACCGATCATGACGCCGCCGATGCCCTGGCCGCGGGCTGACTTGGCGACGAACATGGTCTCGATCAGGGCGCGTTCGCGCCCGCCATCGAAGATGTAGGGGATGTACGTCACCTGGAAGGTGCCGAGCACGGTTCCGTCGCGTTCCGCAACGAAAAGTTCGTTGCGTGCGTCTGCGGAAATCTCATCGAAGGCGTGCCGATAGACCGTCAGATCGCCGTCCGGCCGGTCGGCGTGAAGGGCGCTCTCGTCCTCGGAAATCAGCGACAGGATAGCGACAACATCGCCTTTGCGCGCCAGCCGTATGGTGAGGTCTGTGTCGGCTTCAGTCATGCTTCACTTGTGACGGGTTGGCTCTGAATTTGAACATCGTGTGAAAAATTTTAACCGCGGTACCGCGAAGCCGCTGTCACTACAACAGATTTATGACAGTTTGGAGTGGGCTGCGGCGGCCACAACATGCTTGCCTTTCGCGGCGCCCGCGCCTATAACCCGCCACGTTTCGGAACCGTCCGGCTTCAATGGGCTGCCGCGTCGGTTCGAAATGCTCCCGCCCGCAAAGCATTCGTAAGATTTGCAGGCTTATCCATTCGCTGGTGAGGCAGGCCCCGTGCCGTCCGTCACCGGCCCAGACTTCTAAGGGAAGCAAAATGCCCAAGATGAAGACCAAGTCGAGCGCCAAAAAGCGCTTCTCAAAGACCGCGAGCGGCAAAATCCGCGCCAATCAGGCCAACAAGCAGCATGGCATGATCAAGCGGACCAACAAGCAGATCCGCAATCAGCGGGGCACAACGATCCTGTCGCCCCAGGATGCCAAGATCGTCCGCAAGTTTCTGCCCAACGACTGAATGTCCGTTGGACCGAACGCCACTCGCTTAAAGGAGAACCGCAATGGCACGCGTTAAAAGGGGCGTCACCACCCACGCCCGCCACCGTAAAGTCATCAAGAAAGCCAAGGGCTATTACGGCCGCCGCAAGAACACCTTTCGGGTCGCCAATCAGGCGGTCGAAAAGGCCGGCCAATACGCCTATCGCGACCGGCGCGTCCGCAAGCGCAACTTCCGCGCCCTGTGGATCCAGCGCATCAACGCCGCCTGCCGCGAACTCGAATTCACCTACGGACGATTTATCAACGGGCTCGACAAGGCCGGTGTTGAGGTCGACCGCAAGGTGCTGGCCGATCTCGCGGTGCATGAGCCCGAAGCCTTCAAGGCATTGGTCGAGAAGGCGAAGGCAGCTCTCTAGCTCACCGTTTACGACACCGGACTTGCCGGGCCCCGCGCACCTCACGGTTCAGCGGCCGCCTTGGCTTTGGTATCACGAAAACGGATTGATCATATGAGCGCGACAGCACAGCTCGAAGACCTCGAACAGGAACTCCTCGCCACCGTGGACGCGGCGGGCGATGAGACCGCATTGGAAGCGGTCCGCGTCGCCGCGCTCGGCAAGAAGGGCTCCATTTCCGAACTCATGAAGGGCCTCGGCGGCATGGATGCCGACCAGCGCAAGGTCATGGGGCCGGCCCTGAACGGTCTCAAGACCCGCATCGGCGATGCCATCACGGCGAAGCGCCGGGGCCTTCATGACGAGGTGCTCGAAGCGCGGCTCGCCACCGAAACCATCGATGTCACCCTGCCGGCGCGTCCCGAACGCATGGGTACCGTGCATCCGGTCAGCCAGGTGCTCGACGAGGTCATCCAGATCTTCGGCGACATGGGTTTCGCGGTGGCCGAAGGCCCGCATATCGAGACCGACTTCTACAATTTCACCGCGCTCAACATTCCCGAAGAACACCCCGCCCGCCAGGAACACGACACGTTCTATTTCAACGAGCGCGAGGACGGCTCGCGCATGGTGCTGCGGACCCACACCAGCCCGGTCCAGATCCGCACCATGGAGAACCAGGAGCCGCCGATCCGCATCATCGCGCCCGGCCGTACCTATCGCTGCGACAGTGACCAGACCCACACCCCCATGTTCCACCAGATCGAGGGCCTGGTGCTCGACGAGGAGACCCATCTCGGGCATCTGAAATGGTGCCTGGAGGAATTCTGCAAGGCGTTCTTCGAGGTCGACGACGTGAAGATGCGCTTCCGCGCCTCGCACTTCCCCTTCACCGAGCCGTCCATGGAAGTCGATGTCGGCTGTTCCTGGGAAGGCGGACAGGTCAAGATCGGCGCCGGTGACGACTGGCTTGAAATTCTCGGCTCCGGCGTGGTCCATCCCAATGTGATCGCCGCCGGCGGGCTCGATCCCGAGCGCTATCAGGGCTTTGCCTTCGGCATGGGGCTCGACCGCCTCGCCATGCTCAAATACGGTATTCCGGACCTGCGCGCCTTCTTCGAGGCGGATCTGCGCTGGCTGCGCCACTACGGGTTTTCGGCCCTCGATGTGCCGACCCTTGCGGGAGGACTGACCCGATGAAGCTGACCCTTTCCTGGCTGAAAGAGTATCTCGAGACCGAGGCCAGCGTCGATGAGATCGCCGAAGGCCTCCTCGGCGTCGGCCTTGAGGTCGACAGTGTCGTCAACATGGCCGAAGCGCTCTCGGCCTTCACCATTGCCAAGGTGAAGGAGGCCCGTCAGCACCCCAACGCGGATCGTTTGCGGGTCTGCGACGTGGAAACCGCGAACGGCATGGTTCAGGTGGTCTGCGGCGCACCCAATGCACGCACCGGCATGACCGGCGTCTTCGCGCCGTCCGGCACCCATATTCCGGGCACCGGTATCGACCTGCAGAAGGCGGAGATCCGCGGTGTCGAATCAAACGGCATGCTGTGTTCGGAACGCGAAATGCAGATCTCCGACGAGCATGACGGCATCATCGATCTCGATGACGGCTTTGCCATCGGCATGCCGGCGGCCGAGGCGCTCGGCCTCGACGATCCGGTGTTCGACATCGAACTGACCCCGAACCGGCCGGACGCCCTCGGCATCCGCGGCATTGCCCGCGATCTCGCCGCCAAGGGGCTCGGCACATTGAAGCCGCTGGACGTCGAGCCGGTCGCAGGCACCTTCGACAGCCCGATTTCGGTCAGCCTAAACTTTGACGATCCCGACAACTCCCCCTGCCCGATGTTTGTCGGGCGCTATTTCCGCGGCGTCAGGAACGGCCCCTCGCCGGACTGGCTGCAGCGCCTGCTGCGCGCCATAGGGCTCAGGCCGATTTCGGCTCTGGTCGACATCACCAACTTCGTCACCTACGCCTACGGCCGCCCGCTCCACGTGTTCGATGCAGACAAGGTGCACGGCAACATCCAGGCGCGACTGTCAAAGCCCGGCGAAAAGATGCTGGCGCTCGACGGCAAGGAATACGAGTTCGACGACACCATGACCATGATCGCCGACGCCAATGGCCCCGAAGCCATTGGCGGCGTCATGGGCGGCGAACGCTCCGGCTGCACCGAAGGCACCGTCAATGTCTTCCTCGAGGCGGCCCTGTTCGATCCGATCCGCACCGCCACCACGGGCCGCAAGCTGCAGCTCCAGTCCGACGCCCGCTACCGTTTCGAGCGCGGCGTCGATCCGGCCTTTGTCGAAACCGGCGCCGAGATCGGCTCGCGCCTGATCCTCGATCTGTGTGGCGGCGAGCCGTCTCACCTGGTGATTGCCGGCGCCGCGCCGGACACTACGCGTAGCTACACGCTTCGCAAGGAACGGGTGCGCACGCTGGGCGGCATCGAAGTGCCGCTCGATGAGCAGAAGCGGATTCTCGAGGCGCTCGGCTTTGGCGTTATCCAGACCGATACAGGCTTCGACTGTTCGGTGCCGCCGTGGCGGCCGGATGTCCATGGCGAGGCTGATCTGGTCGAAGAGGTCTGCCGCATTGTCGGTCTCGACAAGGTGCCGAACGCGCCAATGAAGCGCAGTCATGCCACGACACACCCGGTGCTCACCAGGCTGCAGCGCCGCACGTCCGCTGCCCGGCGCACGCTTGCGACACGTGGCCTCAATGAGGCGGTCACCTGGTCGTTCCTGCCCGAGGAGCACGCGCTCCTGTTTGGCGGCGGCCAGCCGGAGCTGAAACTCGCCAATCCGATATCGTCTGAACTCTCCGACATGCGGCCCTCGCTGCTGCCCAACCTGATTGCGGCGGTGGCCCGCAACATGGCGCGCGGGTTCCTCGATGTCGGTCTCTTCGAGATCGGGCAGGCCTATGCCGGCGCCGCGCCTGTAGACGAAACCGTTCGCGCCGCCGGTGTGCGCCGCGGCACCACCATGGAGCGTCACTGGACCGGCGAAGCCAGACCCGTGGACGCATTCGATGCCAAGGCCGACGCCATCGCCGCGCTCGAGGCGGCCGGCGCTCCGGTGCAGAGCCTGCAGGTCGTGGCGGGGGCCCCCGGCTGGTTCCATCCCGGCCGCTCCGGCACCTTCCAGCTCGGGCCGCAGAACCAGATCGCCCATTTCGGAGAACTGCACCCGCGCGTCATCGATGCGCTGGATGTCAAGGCGCCGCTGGTCGGCTTCGAACTGGTATTGAACAATATTCCCGAGCCGAAAAAGGCCGGCGGCGCCTCGCGTCCGGCTTTGGATGCCTCGGATCTTCAGGCGGTCAGCCGCGACTTCGCCTTCGTCCTCGATGCGGGCGTCGCGGCGGACAAGGTCGCCCGCGCCGCAAAGGGCGCCGACAAGGCGCTCATCACCCATGTCTCAGTCTTCGACCTGTTCGAAGGAGGCAAGGCGGCCCAGGCGCTCGGCGCGGGCAAGAAGTCGCTCGCCATCGCCGTCACCCTGCAGCCACGCGAACGCACGCTCACCGACGAGGAAATCGACGCGGTGAGCCAGAAGGTGATCGCTCAGGTGGAGAAGGCGACAGGCGGAGTTCTGAGGGGATAGGCTACTGCCATCCGGTCACGCGTGGCCTTCCTGCTGCCGGTTTATAGTTCGGGCATGTTTCGCCAGGCGGTGCTCGCCTATTCCGCCCAGAACCACTTGTGCGCTTCGCGGTAGACATCGTCCCGCTGCAGGCCGATGTCCTTCAAGACCCGGTCCTCGCGGTCCAGCAATTCCCGCAGGTCCCGGCGCTTTTTGGCCCGGTCCGCCCAAGTGACCGCCGTCTTCACGGTGAACTTCAGGCCGCGCAAAACATGAGATTTGCTCACGCTCCGTGTGGGTAATGTGTGTTCGACGTGGGTCATGGTCATCGGGAATCTCCTATATTCTATAGGGGAAATATGGTCTTGATCCCAAGAATCGACAAACGATATAAACTCAGCACACTTGTGATCAAAAATCACAAATTAGGGGTTTGTTAATGTCTCGGAGGCTGCCACCTTTGAACGCATTGCGCGCTTTTGAAGCCGCGGCGCGGTTGGGAAGCTTCTCAAAGGCCGCCGACGAGATCTTCGTGACCCACGGCGCGGTAAGCCGTGCGGTACGCCTGCTTGAGGACGATCTCGGCCAGAAACTTTTCCGGCGCACCACCCGGTCGGTCACCCTGACCGCGACCGGTCAGGTTTACGCGGTGGAAGTGCGCACGGTCCTTGACCGTCTGGCCCGCGCCACTGCCCGCGCCCGGGCGCAGAGCGGCGAGGGGGCGATTAACATTTCGACCCTCGATTCCTTCGCCTCCAAGTGGCTTCTGCCGCGCCTGCGCAGTTTCCGGCGGCTGCATCCCGATATCGACGTGCGCATTTCATCCGACGACTACCTGGTCGACTTCATCAACGACGATATCGATCTGGCGCTGCGCTACGGACCTGGGATCTATGATGGACTCCAGGCGGACTTCATCATGGATGAGGACCTGTTCCCGGTCTGCAGCCCGCAACTGCTTGAAGGCCCGCATCCCCTGAAGGAGCCGGGCGATCTCAAGCACCATGCGCTGATCCACGACGTCTTCGTGGTCGACTGGAAGATGTGGTTGACGGCGGCCGGTATCGACGATGTCGACGCCACCCGCGGCGCGTCATACGAGTCTTCCG
>JAJFHL010000240.1 GCA_021775615.1 Hyphomicrobiales bacterium | reverse complement strand
GTGGGTGTGGTGAATGTTTCCAGCGTAAGTCATCGGCCGACAATGTCCGGAATGCGCCAGTTAACGCCCGTCGGTTTCGAGGGCGCAATACGGGTATTAAGTGTGCCATAAGCGGAAGTTCGCGGTGCCGTCATCCTCTACCTTTGGCGCGCCGTCGACCAACGCGGCCAGCTGATCGATTTCCGTTTTGACCGCACGGCGCGACGCAGGCGCCGCCATGGCCTTCTTTCGACAGGCGATGGACAACGCTCGGCTCTACCAGCCCATGACGATCGTCACGGACAAGGCTCCGACGTATCGGCGCGTCATCAGCCGGATCAATCGGCTTAGGTCGCCTGAAGAGGCGATCGTCCACATCGACCGGAAATGGCGAAACAACGTCGTCGAATCCGGCCATGCCGCTTTGAAACGCCTGACCGATCCAGGCAAGGGTTTTCAATCTCTGCGCACCGCCAAGGCGACGCTCAAGGGCATCGAGGCGATCCGTACGATCAAACGCGGCCAGATTAACGATCCGCCAACGGGCGTCTCAGGCGAGATCTCGTTCCTCAACGGCTTGTTCGCCGCCGCAGCATAATCGAACGTCTCAGTCGAAACTTGGCCAGACACCAAAGTTAATGCAACGATCCCTCTACGGCTGTACTTGCTGAAGTTTGGGCGTTCATATTTTCGACTCCCTTTTGTAAGTAAATTATTACTTACGTAATTTGATAAATGAGTGAACACTTGATTGTTACATGGACATGCAAGGCTATTGCTGAGTTGAGTCCGAACTTTAGCCGTCGTCTACGCTGCCGCCCCCAGCACCTGTAGCCCGCGACAGTTCTGTTTCAGGAAGATATGTGCGCGCGGCAAAGCCGGTCAGGGCTGAAAGATCGTCCGCGCCCACTTGCACACGGGTTTGTGGCGCGTTATCGGTGTGCAGGGCAGCGACACGTTTGGTGATCTGAACTTGTTCAGAAAGGCTGCTTTCCAAATCTGCATGGCCAGAGGAAATCTGCACACCATCCTTATAAACGATGGCTTCAAAATTGCCCCAGCCCACGGCCAGATCACAACCGTTTGCCGCGCTGATGTCGGACAGGAAGGGCAACAGCAGGCATGGATATGCAACTTGTTCGATCTGCACGCCGTTTTCCAGATCAAGCGTCTGTTGCGCGTCGCATAGGTAGGTGCCGGTTAGGATTGGGCAGGCGTTGCCCCCTGCCTTGGTCAAGGTGCGATCATCGTGGTGATTGACAGTCAGCGTTTCCATGTCCGCACCGTCATTTAGTCGCAAAAGCCCAACGAATTGGGGCAGGCATGGGAGGGATGCCTTTTCCAGCCAACCGACGGCGCGCGCGGCATCCTCTGCCAAACCCCATGGCATGTAGCCCCCCCGTGCGGCGCGTTGGCACAGGGCTTCCAGCTCATTGATGGAGAAATCAGTCATGCCTTCAGATCCTCGGCAGAGTAGACCCAATTGTCCGGGGTCTGTGATGTCAGCTCATCGGGATAGGGGGCGTTTTTGAACATCGTGATGCGGATCCAAAGATCCGAGCGCGGGTCAAAATCGGTTGCGCCAAAAAACGACAGTTTGCACCGCATCATATCAATGGGGCGAATGCCATCGGCCACGATGTTTTCTTGTATCTCGCTGTAAGGGCAATCAACCAAGCCCTGCACCCGGCGCACAATGCTGCGGTGTTCAGGATTTGCCAACAGGAACCGGGCCAAAAGCCCCTCATCGGGCCAAGCGGCCATGTCCGCCTTGAGGCGCGATACCTGGCAGGCGATGTCGAGCGGTGTTTCGTAGCGATCAGCATCCGGGTCGATTGACCGGGGGCTGAGACGGGGCTCACCCTTGGTCTCGGATACGTACCAGAAGTTCTGCCGCGCGTCGGTGGCATCAAAATCAAAACGCTCAACCCAAGCGTAATGCGTTTGCAAAACGGTGTTCAGTGTCGAGACTCGCATTGCACCGTCCACTTTGACAGGCAGCGAGGTGTCCGCGCTCATTGTGTCGAGCAGGTCATCGACCAATGCGCCGTGTGGTTCGATCAATAGCGAGACAAGCAGTTCCTGTGCCTCGGTTTCCAGATTCGCCATGCCCCACTGAAACAGCCGCTCCCACGGGAAATCAGATGCAAGGTTGCTCTCTTTGAGGTGGGCTTGCAGCGTTTCTATATCCTGGCACAATTCGGCGATCCGCTTGGCTTGGCCCTGATCCACGGTGCGCCATTTGGCGATGCTGGCGGCGGCCGCGTTCAGTGCGGCATGAAACTGCGCGATGGTTTCAGTGGCTGCATGTTCTTGAGCGCGGACCCGGGCAAGGGACGTTTCGCGCGCATTGATCCAGTTGTGAACAAGGCGCGGGTGGTTGACCAGAAACGGTGCCATGCCCAGCCCGGTCGAATTGCCAACACCCAAACGCCGCGCGATCCGGCGATCCAGCGGCACCGCTGTGTCCGGTGCACGGGATGCTGCCAGATGCTCAACGATATCGATGGTGAAGGCGCGGGTCAGGTAGACGGACAGCATTTCAATCTGAAAGGGGCGACTGGTTTCAGGGCGGGATTTGAGGGTGTCCCGCGCAGCAGCGCCGAATTTTCCTGATCCGTAGACGGCCGTTGTGCGCATCAAATACCCGATATCCTGGATTTGATCGGTATCGGGCTGGCGACCCTCAGCGAGCCGCGACACAACATGCTCGAACAATCGCACAGACCGATTGGCCCGCGACAAACTTAGCTCGCTTTCTGAAACACGCCCCGCTTCCTGTTTGGGAACCTGTTGCGAGAGACGGTCCAGATCTTGTTCGGTCGGAATGCCGTCAAACATCGCAAATGTCGCATCCCATTCCGTAGCAATGGACCGGTCCGAGCGTTTTGCCGGATCAAGGTCGTGGGCGAAGCAGACAAGGCTGTATGCGCGCTTTGGCCCCTTGGCCTGATAGACAGCGACACCAACACCGTTGCCATCAACACGCCAGACGGGGCGTGAGAACTGCCAGCCATCGGAAATGACCTGTCGCAGCAAGCCGCGCATAAAGCTGAGGCGGGTTTGGTGGAACGATCCCAGGCGCTCAAGGCGCATAACGTCAGTAGGGGCGCGCATAGAAAGGGGTTGGGTGGTTTCAACGTCGGTATCTGCCATGAGACCCGCCTCAAGACCTCACAAAAGATGACTTCAGAAAGCGTTCGCGATCCATCAAGCACTGAATGAAAGTGGCCAAGCTGCAGCTTGCCAAGCAACTGATTGACATCGTCGGCACATCAGCCTCAGCCGAAATTCGCTTCATATACACGAAGCCAGTTTCTGCTTGTCAGTTTATCGATCTCGTCTTTCGAAAACCCTTGGCGCTTCAACGCGTCGGGGAGCAGCCCCATCTTCGATATATCGGTCAGCCAATCGGGCGGCGGCGGCATTTCGGCCACTATCTTCGAGCCCGCGCCGTATTGTTCGCTCCGTGTCCATCGGCCCTGCCGCATCCAGTCGAGCTCGGGCGTGCCCACGTAATGGCCTGCATCCGTCCCGACTCCCACATGGTCGATCCCCGCGATATCCACCGTGCGGGCCATCATCTCGGCCCAGCCATCGACCGTATCGCAAGCGAAATTCGGCGTTATGTTGCGGTAGATCGCAAGCCCGATGATGCCGTCGCTTTCGGCCAACGCCTTTAGCAACCTATCGCTTTTGTTGCGGGCATGAGGCTTGAGTGTAGCGGAGTTGGCGTGGGTCACGGCAACCGGCTTTGACGATGCCTCGATCGCATCGAGTGTGGTGCGCTCGCCCACATGCGAGCAGTCGACCATCATGCCGTATTTGTTCATCTCGCCGATAATCTCGCGCCCAAAGCGGGTCAGGCCGGAGTCATGCGGCTCATAACAACTGCCACCGACATTGTTCTGGATGTTGTAGGTTAACTGCGCCACCCGCACGCCGAGCCGGGCGAAGAGCTCAGGATAGCGGATGCGTCCCTCGAACATGCCCGAGTTCTGAAAACCCATCAAGACGCCGACCTTGCCCTCGGCACCGGCCTTTCTGATATCGGCC
>JAJFHL010000239.1 GCA_021775615.1 Hyphomicrobiales bacterium | reverse complement strand
CCGAACATGGCGATGACTTTCCGGTCGGCGCCGCGCACGCCTTGCCGGACCACCTCGTCGCCAAGCGTTTCGATGTTCTGCTCCAGCCGTTCGCAGATGCGGCGCGCACCAAGCGCGCCGTCAAAGCCGGACATCGGCTCTGCTCCAGCCGACCGGGGCTGAGTCGATCGGACCGGGGATGGTGTGAGATAGGGACGGCCCAGAAACGTCGCGTTCGGGGCCTTGGGCTTGCCGATAATCATTCAGAACTTCCTGGTTGGATGATGTTGAAACTGCCCGTCGGGCAAAGAAAAACCCGGCACACGGGCCGGGTTCTTGGGAGATCTGTCGGGATGGGTCAGGCTAGAGGTGGAAAGTCCTTGCGCTTGATCTTGGCGCGCCGGCCGTCGGGATGGTGGAACACGATGCCTTCCGCCAGATGGCCGGGCGCATAGCGGCTTTCGAGGGCCGAAAGCGTCTCGCGCAGGCTGTCATAACTGCGTGGTACGGCTCCGAAGTCAGGCACCTCCATGTTGAACGGCACGCAGATGTGGCTCTCAAGATCAAGCGGGTTGCCCTGGATGCGCGGCCCCAGCGCCTCGCACGGGTGCTCACCGTCGGGCCAGAGCCCGGTGTCGGTGCCGGTTACCGCATCCAAGATCCAGCGGTCCGAACTGGCGTACTCGTCGGCGTCCACATACCAGCCGTCGACAATGCCCTTCTTCTTTTGCACCTTCGACGGGTTGCGGCGCTTTTCGACCCGCACCACCTCGCCGCTGCGCACGGTGACGCGGATATTGGTGCCGTCGAGCTTCTCGGTGGCGACACCCTCGTCCTTGAACACCCAGTCGCAATCTGCACGCGGGCGGTCCATGACTTTAAAGCCCTCTCCGCGCTCGAATATGGTCGGTATCTTTTCCACCACCACTGCACCTTTTCTCACCTGGCTCAGAAGCTCATCGGCCGTGATCACTTCGTGATGCAGGCCGCTCGCGAGGCTTCTGACGAGATCGGCCACGGTCACATCGGCCTCCAGCGCGAACCGTTTCAGGGCCTTGCGCTCTTCCGGCGACATCCAGACCACCAGCCGTCCCCAGCCTTCCGGGGGCGTCCACGCGGCAAGCCGCTCGGGGTTCTTGCGCGGCCGTCCGCGGCCTCGTCCTGTCTTTGTCATAGACGGAGAGGTAGCATACTATTTTCTATTATGTCAATTGGCATAATAGAAAATAGGCGATTGCCGATATGATACTGCTGGACCGATCTGGGGATCAGGCTTGTGGTTCCTGCGCCTTGGCCTCATCAGAACCCGCGACAGGGTCATCGTCCGCGGCCAGCGATCTCTCCATGAGCTCAATCAGCTCTTCGCCCCGCTCGGCGAAAGCCGTCTTGGACTCAAAGTTCCATGTGAAGACGCCCTTGCGCGATGTCCGGCGTATCTCCTCGACACCCTTCTTCAATGCCGAGAGAAACTCCTCCTGTTCCGGTCGGGAATAGTCGTCGAAATTCAGAATGTACATCCCGCCGACGACCTCGGGATAGGTCTCGGGATCCAGCAGATTCAGATAGAATGAAATCTCACGTTCCACGTCACCGTAAACAGTTGGTAGTTTTTCCGGACTCGAATGGCGAATAACCGAATGATGCAGCAGCACCTCAAAGAATGCGTTCCGGTGGCCCCAGAAGTCCTTGATGCTGTCGAACGATATGATTGCGCCCATGGATTTACTCCAGAATTATGACTTTGATGAAGTTTCAGTGTCGAGTTGGGTGTTAATGTAGCCCGTGACCTGTCCTCTTTGAGCATCAGACAATGGGCCGATATCGACGACGACTCGATCGACATCCGTCTTCAGCAAATGGCTTCGCAGCGACTTTACGAAGCCCTCGATCGTAAAGAACCGGTGATCGGGTATGTTGCCAAGGATCGCATCATACGTTTCCAGCGTATGTGGATCTACCCAATCGCCGCCACGTCCCGAACGCTCAAGAGTCGTCGCCAGCTGACGCTCAAGCCGGACCCCGGTGAAAACCTCCAGCGCCCTGAAATCTTCAATGTCCGAATCATCACCAAGCGGCACAATGCGCCGAACCTCTTTCTTCCGGATGCCGTCCGGATAGAGCTCGCGGATCCGTGGCAGCAACTCGCGTGCATGGCGGTCGATCGCCGTACGCACTTCCGGACGCTCACGAATGGTCTGCTCGACGATCTGGCCCATGATTGTCTGAAGCAATAAATCAAATAGCGGATCGTCTTCTGGATTAGGAGGCTCGGCGGCGGCGACAGGGTCATCGACGCCATCGCTTGCCGGCGGAAGGTCGTCCGCCTCGTCGTCACCTGACTGCTCGATGATGTCGGCTGCGGCGGGGCGGAACGCCTCGATCAGACGGTCGAACATTTCCGGATCGACACCGCCGCGCCCGACCTCCAGGCTCCGGCGCCTTTGCGCTTCAAGGCTTGTCGCGACCAGCCCGGAAAGAGCAATTCCCCCCAGAGCCAGTGTTGCCGTGACCGGATCCATTGCGGTGCGACGCCGGCCGAGCACCCGCTGCGACACATCGCGCACAGTCGTTTCGATGACGCCGTCCGGCGCACCGTTATCTCGTAGCCCCTGGACAAGCGTACGCAGCTCGGCCTGTTCTTCGGAGGAAAAGACCGACAGAACTTCTGACGCCGTACGCTTAGAGCCTGTTCGGCTGTCAAAATCGGCAATATCGGCATCAAACAACGCCGGACGCGACACTTTCGCGTCCGTGTCGCCGGCCACTTTTGCGTCCAGAACCTTGCTTGCAGCAACCTCTAAGGCCTCGATGCCTTGGCCCTTGATCGTGTCCGCCAGTGCATCGGGCAACTCCCCTGCGTCCGCCAGGTCTTCAAGGGTCTTGCGGGCCGAAGCGAGCCGGGCGGGGTCCGCCACGACACGGCGCGCGAGACCGTCCCGGACGCTTTCGATCTGAGCTGTCGCATGGCGCTCCCCCGCTCTCTCCAGTGTCGATACGGCTTCGCGCAACAACGCATCGCCATCGCGCCGCGCCGCCTGCGCGACCCGCCCCCGGCGCCATGCCCTCCAGGAACGTCTCTGCATCGCTTGCGAACTGGCCGAACATGGCGATGACTTTTCGGTCGGCGCCGCGCGTGCCTTGCCGGCCCAGAAACGTCACCTTCGGGGCCTTGGGTTTACCGATGATCATTCAGAATTTCCCGGTTGAGTGATGTTCAAATTGCCCGTCAGGCAAAGAAAAACCCGGCACGGAGGCCGGGTTCTTCCGAGAAGTGACGGGCGGTTCGGCTATCTGCGGCCCTGTAGCAGTTCACGCCGGTTCGCAGCCGACCCGAAATTGGGATCGCCGAGTGCCTGGGTGAGGATCGTGGCGCCGCGCCCGCCGCGCCGGCGCAGGCGCTCGCGGGTGTCCTGTTCGGCCCTCAGCGTTGCTTCCTCAGGCGTCAGCACCTGCGGTTTGGGGGGAACTTTTGGGGTTTTCGCTTTGAAGCACATGAGTTTTCTTCCACTCCTTATCTGTCCATGACCAAAGTAAGAATGTCTCGCCCCCCCTGCCCCACGAGCGCAACTCGCCGTCACGCCGGGCGCCGAGGCGGGCGAGCCAGCGGTGCGCCAGATCGTGACCGGCGATGGAACGCACTTCGACGCGGCGCGCACCGTCGCGCAGAAGCCGAGGGGCAATCGTTTCGAGGGCGAAACGGCTGATTGCGGGCACCGCCCGTTTGAATTTTCGCGTGCCGAAGGCCCATGCGGTCCACACGGTGCCGCCGTAGGACGCGGGCGCGAAGCCGAAGGCGGCAATCGGCGAGCCGTGGTACCAGGCGCAATAGGCGTGTTCCGCATTGCCGTAGCTGATCGCCGCCGCGTCCACCGAGGTCGCGCCCTCGCCGAGCTGGCAGAACACCTCGCGCCGGTCTTCGCCGCGCATATGGGCGGCAACGAAGCAGACGTCGCGGAACACTGCGCGCCGGATCTCGACGGCGCTCATAGTTCGGCAAAGGGCGACGTCTCGGGCGCCGCCCGGTCCCAGCCCGGTGCCGCGCGCAGATCTTCCGGTGCAATCGCCTGGGCAAATGTGAGCGCCAGCGCGTCGCCCAAATCCGGGCTCGGCAGGCCGCGGGCTTTCAGGTCCTTCTTGGCCTCGAGCTTCAGCCGGTTGGCGTGATCGAAACCGTAGGTGAGCGACACTAGGTCGTCGGCCAGTTCGCCATGCCCGGCAAGGCCGCCGCGGTCTCGTAACCAGTCGCGCATGGTCGACCACATCTCGGCCCGCTTGTTGGCGAACTTGGAGCCGTCGCGCGGCTTGGCCCCGGCATTCACTTCAAAGATCCGGCCATATTGCAACTGGCGCAGCCGGTCCACAACGCCCGCGCCCATGCCCACCGCGTCGACGAAGACGCCGTCCGGGCGGAACCGGTCGATGGCCTGGGTCACCCGGCCGGTGATCTCCATCAGATCGAGACCGCGATAGGTATCGACGCTCACCAGCCGGTCGCCGTTGCGCCTCAGGATGACGCTGCGGTCATCGCCGAAGCGGGCGACATCCACCCCGATCAGCCGCGGACCCAGTGCCGGCGCATCGCGCGCCACCGCCTGGTCGACCACAAGGGAGGAGATGAACTGGTCGACATCGGGCTCGTCGAACGAACATTCGAACTCGCGGGCATACTGCGAGGCCGACATGTGACGGCGCGCCTGGTTCAGTTCCGCCTCCGGCAATATATCGGTCTCGCTCGCCTTGAGCATGGCGGTGAACCACAGGTCCGGCTCGCGCTGCGCCGCCCGCCAGACGCCATAGAACGCGTCGCGCCCGCGCGGGGTGCCGATGAAGACGGCGGCGCCCTCCCGGTCCGCCAGCGCCGGGCGGATCACTTCGGGCCAAAGTCTCGGATCGATCAGCGCGTACTCATCAAGCACCACACCGTCGAGATAGATACCGCGCAGGCTGTCCGGATTGTCGGCGCCATAGAGCCTCACCGAAGAACCATTGGGCAATGTCACCTTGAGATCGGTCTCGCTCACCGTCGCATAGGCGCGGAAGCCGGCCACGAAGTCCTTGATGTAGGGCCAGGCGACGTCTTTCGCCTGTTTGTAGAGCGGCGCGATATAGGCATAGCGCGGCCGGACGCCGGAATTGTCGAGGGCGGCGAGCATCAGGTCGGCGATACAGGCCACCGTCTTGCCGCAGCGCCGGTGGGCGACAATGCAGCCGAAGCGCTGGGTCCGCCCGTGAAAGGCGCGAAACTGCGCGCGCGGCGCATAGTCGACGGAGATCGTCAGTCTTTCAACCATTTCACTCTCACTTCTATGGGATCCGATGCGGGCTTTTCGGCCCGCTCGCGCACCGCCCCCGCCTTGCCGTCAAGCCGCTCGGAGATCTCCTTGATCGCCGCCATGTTGCCGTCGATGGCAATGCTCACCAGCGTTTGCGCCACCCGGTGCAGCTTGGTGGCGTCACCGTCCGCCTCGCCAAGCGCCGCCTTGATCGCACGGGCGAACTCGCAAGCCTCGCCGGCGCCCGGTTTGGGTTTCTTCGATCTGGATGTGGTCACGGTGCGGTTCGGCCTTCCGGTGCGGTTGTATCGGATGCCGAGCGCTAGTTCAGTGACGCCTGCGGAACCAGAGCAAGGGTCCCGACGTCCCCTGTGCAGCAGTCGGGGTGAAAAGATCTTAATTCGTGATGTCGGGCAGGTTCCAGACAGAACCTGCTTGCCGGACTTCGGCCGGCACCTCTTGCTCTTGCTTGAGTTTTGAAGGACTACCGGGTTCCGAAATGCCGAACCAATGCGACCCCAGACACGTGCTTAACGACCACTTCTAAGATCGTTAGAGGGCGGGCGGCGCTGGAGACCTTTGGAGTCTGGCAGGTTTACGTACGGTGAGCCTGTTTCCGACACGCACAAGTTGCGTTGGATCTGTTACGCCTCCGCCATCCCACCTTTCGAGCAATTCTGCATCGAGGCCCGGGACATCGGAAACAAACTGGATGAGGTTGGGGTAAATCTCCCATTTCCGGACAACCATCAGCAGAGAGAATGCCTTGTCCCAGGATCCGGCTGAACCCATCCCATGTCGACAAGGCGGTTAGCCGTCCGCGACCTTCGGCACGCGCTTGGCAATTCTGGACTCACCATTCACTCCGCAGTTGGCACATTGATAGAATTTACCGAGCAGGAAATACGGATCACTCTCGCGGCGCATTTCAGTTGCACGAAACTCCGCTTGTCCACATTCCGGGCACGCAACGGCAGTGACACCTTCTTTTTCGAGTTCATTTATTGCGGAGATCCATTCTCTTGATACAACCATTGTCAATCCAACCTTTCGAAAAGACGATTTGCGAACTCAAATGCAGCGTCTGTCGATGCTCGAGCAAAGTCATCGGATACCCGCTCACTCGGCATTCCCAAATGCAGCCGGAACTGCTCCTGCAGCACCGTCTTCTTCATTTCATCTCGAGAGATCGTAAAGGCTTCGGGTCCGATCAAGAGCCCACCAGCTTCATGATTTGTAAAACCGGACGATGACAATCCTGGCTCATATTGTATTTCTCTGCCGTTGATGCGAACGACGACCGTGTCGCCTTTTTCGTGCGCATCTCTCAACTTGCCGAAGTCTGGGTGCTTCAGAATTTGCTTCGCCTCGTCTACGAAATCATCCTCCTTCGTCGCAATTCTGACAAGTAACGGTGCAATCTCGCCTTGCCCTTCCGGTGCATCCTTCGGCCGATCTTTGTCGCCAGGCCTTCTGTCGTTCCCGTCGTTCGAATGAGCCTCCCGTTTGTCTTGCTCACGCCGCACATTCCTCGTCCGCCATGGCCGCGATCCGCTTCTGCAATCCAGGATCATCGACACGGCGGGCCGTGTCGATCATCCCGGTGATCGCGGGGCTGAGCATGTCGATGAACGGTTTGTCCAGATCTCCGTGGATACGGCCTTGCGCGATGTCTTCCTCGATCTTTCGACCGGCTTTTTCGATTGCGATGCAGCTGTCCAGAATGTTCTCGACGGCCACCCGCGCGTCGAGCGACGGTGCGGGCTCCGGCTCCACCGGCACTGCCGGCGCAGGCGCCGGCGACACGGGCCGGGGAACGGCCGAAGGGAGTATGGTGCGCGGCCGTTCCGTGGTTCGGCGGTTGATAATCACTCGGCTTAACCTCCATGGAGTGGTGTCGCGGGCCCGCGCGGACACGCCCGATGCGCCCTTCGGCGTCGAGGGAAGTATCTCGCGGATATGAAAGGACCGGCCGGCGCGGCCGGCCGGAAGGTTGGGCTGTCTGGTGCGGCTGGCGTCAGCCCGGCAACGCGGTGACCGGCCCCTTAGCGCTAAGCTCCAGCATCCGGCCCGCCTCACCCCGCGTGGACGGCGTGGCGTCGAGCAGGGCCACGGCGAACAGCCCTTCAACGGCGCCGGCCGCGGGGATGCGAAGCGGCCAGCGCCAAACTTCCCGCCGGGCGTACGCCCGGCGCAACCTGTCGATTTCGGCGACGTCTCTCAGGGCGCAGATG
>JAJFHL010000238.1 GCA_021775615.1 Hyphomicrobiales bacterium | reverse complement strand
GCCGGCGACCAGGTGGTTGTGAGCCCGAACGAACAAATGTCGTTTTTCGGCACTAATTTTGACAATCAGGCGAGTTCCGTACGTCTTGGCGGTTCGTGTTCCCTTCGTGGGTTCACCAGGGCTTTCTACAACGGCCGCGGTGAAGTTTACAGGCAGGACACGCCTCAGTTTGGCGACATGAACGATAGAATATCTTCCGTTCAATGCATCTGCCGATAGGGCATTCGTTCAGGCCACGTGCTTGCAATTCGCCGGCGTCGCCATACATCTGTTAGCAAGGGTGCGGCGACGCACAGGCTCCGCATTGCAGGAGCGACAGGTTTGAAAGGAAGTATGATCATGACTTCGTTAGGACTGGCGGCCGCGGCAGCGGTCATGCTCGCGGGCTCGGGTGCGGCTGATGTTTCAACGGCACCTGCCACGGGCCACGGCCTTGATCTTGGGGACGCCAAGGTCATTGAGGCTCGGGTCGGCTATTTCAGGCGCGATCTGGGCAATGACCCGGCCTATGGCAACTACCAGCATTTCGATCGCCACCAGGGCGACCCATATAAGCGAAAGCGGGGATTTCGATCCTACACCCCACCGACCTACAATGGCGCGGGCGTGATCTTCTTTTATGACGGTGGCCACAGCTACAGCGTCAATCCCGGGTCGCGTGGTCCTCGGCAGCACCAAAACATCAAATAGCGCGGATAGCGTAACACCGGAGAAAACCGGTCAGCTTCATGCGGCCTTCGATAATCGCTTGCAAACACCCCGGCAAAACCGGGGTGTTTCTCGTTGCGCGCTTGCCGCGTCGGGTGTTCGCTGCGGCCCGACCGTGATATAAGGCGAATCATCTAAAGATTCCCTCTGGATAGAGCAGATTGCAAAGGCATGACCAAGCAAAGTCCGCCTCCCGAGCCCGACGGCTTTCAATCGATAAACCTGCGTGAAGCCCTCGAAGAGCGCTATCTGGCCTATGCGCTCTCGACCATCATGCATCGCGCGTTGCCGGATGTGCGCGACGGCCTCAAGCCCGTGCACCGACGTTTGCTGCACGCCATGCGGCAGTTGAAACTCGACCCGGACCAGGGTTTCAAGAAATGCGCCCGCGTGGTCGGCGACGTCATAGGCAAGTATCACCCGCACGGGGACCAGTCGGTGTATGACGCCCTTGTGCGGCTTGCTCAGGATTTCGCGGTTCGCTATCCGCTGGTGGAAGGGCAGGGCAATTTCGGCAACATCGACGGCGATAATGCCGCCGCCATGCGTTACACCGAGGCCCGCCTGACCGAAGTCGCCCAGGCGTTGCTCGAGGGCATCGGCGAAAACACGGTCGATTTCCGCGAGACCTATGACGGCGAGGATGAAGAGCCGATTGTTCTGCCGGGTGCCTTTCCGAACCTGCTGGCCAACGGCTCGTCGGGTATCGCGGTCGGAATGGCGACCTCCATTCCGCCACACAACGCCCATGAGCTCTGCGACGCGGCCTTGCATCTGATCAAGTATCCGAATGCCACGATCACCAAACTCGTTGAATATGTGCCGGGGCCCGATCTTCCGACCGGCGGCACGATTGTCGATGACCGTGATGCAATCATCGAAGCCTACAAGACCGGCAAGGGTGGTTTCAGGGTGCGCGCCCGGTGGTCAAAGGAAGAGCTTGGCCGGGGAACCTGGCAGATCGTCGTAACGGAAATTCCCTATCAGGTTCAAAAGGGCAAGCTGGTCGAGAAGATCGCGGAGCTGATGCAGGCCAAGAAACTGCCCATGCTCGACGATGTGCGCGACGAGTCGGCGGAAGACATCCGCCTCGTGCTCGAGCCGAAATCCCGTTCGGTCGATCCCGTATTGCTGATGGAATCCCTGTTCAAGGTAACCGAACTTGAATCGCGCATTTCGCTCAATATGAATGTGCTGTCGCACGGCCGCGTTCCCAACGTGCTGTCCATCAAGGATGTGCTCAAGCAGTGGCTGGACCACCGCAAGGAAGTTCTTGTCAGGCGCACCGAGTTCCGTCTCGACAAGATCGCGCATCGGCTCGAAGTCCTTGGCGGCTACCTCGTTGCCTATCTCAACCTCGATGAGGTCATCCGGATCATCCGTGAGGAAGACGAGCCCAAGAAAGAGCTCATGCGCACGTTCTCCCTGTCGGATGTGCAGGCCGAAGCGATCCTGAACATGCGCCTGCGGTCTCTGCGCAAGCTGGAAGAAATGGAGATCCGCACCGAGTACGACGGACTGGTGGTGGAGCAGAAGGAACTGCAAGAACTGCTCAAGTCGGATGACCGGCAATGGACGCGCATTTCGGACGAGATCAAGGAAGCGCGTGAGAAGTTCGGCAAGAAAACCGAGCTTGGCCGGCGCCGGACGGATTTTGCCAATGCACCCGAAATCGAGGTCGATCTCGAACAGGCAATGATCGAGAAGGAACCGGTCACCATTGTCTGTTCGGAAAAGGGTTGGATCCGGGCCATGAAAGGTCATTTGACCGACCTCAGCGGCCTCGCGTTCAAGGAAGGTGATCGGGCGAGTTACGTGTTCACCGCCCACACCACCGACAAACTCCTGGCATTTGCGTCATCCGGCAAGTTCTACACATTCGGCGCGGACAGGCTGCCCGGCGGCCGCGGCCACGGTGAGCCGTTACGGCTGATGGCGGACCTCGATGCGGCGGATGACATCGTTGCGCTTTTCGTTCATGAACCCGGCCGCAATCTGCTTGTCGCGGCCTCGGACGGGCGCGGATTTGTGGTGTCCGAGAGCGAGGTGATCGCCACCACGCGCAAGGGCAAGCAGGTGCTTAATGTCAAATTGCCCGCCGAGGCCCAGTCCTGTTCCCGGATCCCGGACGGGGCCGACCATGTCGCGGTGGTTGGCGAGAACCGCAAGCTCCTGATCTTCACTCTGACCGACCTGCCTGAAATGAACCGGGGCGCCGGCGTGCGCCTGCAGAAATACAAGGACGGCGGCCTGTCCGACGCCAAGGCCTTCAAGCTTGCCGACGGCCTCACCTGGCAGGATAGCTCGGGGCGCACCTGGACGATCAACGATCTGCGTGAATGGATCGGGCAACGCGCGCAGGCCGGCCGCCTGCCGATGAAAGGGTTCCCGCGCAACAACCGGTTCAGCTGAAGTGTTGTCGCCGCTGTTACGGGGCCTGTGGTGCTTTGGCGTCGTCCGTGAACAATCCGACTTTCAGGCAGGTGTTGGCATATCTCAAGAGCTCAGATAGCACTCAAGTGATAGCCATTCATCATGTGGAAAAACGCTAAATGACATTTGAGACAATCGCCCTGTTCGCACTGACCGAATTTCTACTATCGCTCACACCGGGGCCTGCCGTCCTGCTCGTAATTGGCCTGTCGATGCGGCAAGGTTTTCGTCTGGGCTTCATGGCAACACTTGGCCTCCTGTCAACCAACGCACTGTTCTTTTCGCTGTCAGCTCTTGGTGTCGGTGCATTGATCATAGCCAGCGCAACGCTTTTCACAGTGCTTAAATGGTTAGGCGCTGCTTATCTGATCTATCTCGGCATAGGGATGTTAACGCCGCTCGTGAGACGCCTGTGGCAACGTCGTCGTGGCGGTGAAGGCCTCAACCTCGATGAGGCTCTAAAATCTGTCCCCAAAAACAGTCAAGGAAATCTTCGTACCTTCTGGCAGGGTTTTTCACTGCAAGCGTCGAACCCTAAGAACCTGGCCTTCTTTGTAGCCATACTTCCCCAATTCATAACGCCTGAAGCGGACATTGCGGCTCAGATGGTCATATTGGGTGTTGTTTCCGTTTTCCTCGAACTTCCCATTCTTGTTTTCTACGGGCTCGCATCATCTCTTTCAGCTCGCTTCATGCGTGAAAGGGTTATTGAGTGGATTGAGGGATTCGGCGGCACCATCCTTATTGCACTGGGGGGTGCGCTCGCGACCTCGAAGCAATCGTAAATCTGCATCAAGTGTGCCTGGGAAACGAAATCAAAGCTTTGGGAATAGATCGCAGAAGGTCTTGGTGACCGGCCCGCGTCAACGAGTGGACAACAACGTGATCCCTCTCGGGCAGCTCAATCTTGGCAGATCCAGCCGTCTGCCATGAGGTGCTCCTGCGGCCTGAACCGGCTCTTGTAGTCCATCTTTCGAGAGTCTTTGACCCAGTAGCCAAGATAGAGATAGGGCAGACCGAGTTTCCGGGTTCGCTCGATGTGATCGAGGATCATGTAGTTACCGAGGCTGCGTTGCCCCTGGCCTGGTTCGAAGAAGCTGTAGACCATGGAAAGCCCGTCATTCAGGGTGTCGGTCAGAGCGACCGCCGCCAGCTCGGGTTCCATCGTCGATGGCGTTTCGTCAAGCTCGCCGGGCGGCGCGTAATACTCGACTATCCTGGTGTCCACGAAGCTGTCTTCCACCATCGCGGCAAAGTCGAGCACGGTCATGTCGGCCATGCCGCCGTCGCCATGGCGGGCATCTATGTAGCTTCTGAACACGGAATATTGTTCCGGCGTCGCCCGTGCCGGACGCCATTCGGTTGTGACGTCGCGGTTCAGGCTCCAGGTCCGCTTCAGCGACTTGGTGGGCACGAAATCATCAACAAGCACCCGTACTGATACGCAGGCATTGCAGGTCTCGCAGGCCGGTCGATAGGCGATGTTCTGGCTGCGCCGGAATCCGCCATTGGTCAGCACGTCGTTGAGCTGGCCCGCCTGATCACCGATCAAATGTGTGAAAACCTTGCGCTCCTGACGATGGCGCAGGTAGGGGCAGGGCGCCGGGGGCGTCAGGTAGAACTGTGGAAACTGCCTGCCTTCGATACTCACGCCTTGGTCCTGCCTCCGAGTTTTCCGCCGTTCGCCGTCACAGACCATAATACCACGGCGCGAACGCCGAGTATGCCAACCACAGAATAAAGATCAATGGTGTTCCTGCCCTCAGAAAATCGCCGAAGCGGTAATGTCCCGACCCCATGACCAGCAGGTTGGTCTGATAGGCCATCGGCGTCGCAAACGAGCAGTTTGCCGCGAGAATCACGGCAAAGACAAAAATGTACACATCGGCACCCAACTGTTGCGCGGTATCGATGGCAATCGGCGTAAACAGCGCAGCTGTTGCATGATTGCTCAATATGTTGGTCAACAGGGCGATAACGATGAAAAGCGCGGACAGCACCACTCCCGTACTGGCGCCGGAGACCGCATTGACGACCGTCATTGCGATAAAATGTGCCCCGCCGCTGGCGGCGAGAGCGGCCGCCATTGCGAGCGAGGCGCCGATCAGGAGATAGATCTTGCGGTCGAACGCCCGGGTTGCCTGGCGCAGATTTAAACATCCAGCTGGAATCATGGCGAATGCACCAGCCAATGCGGCAATGACGATCGGTACCAGGCCGGTGGCCGCCGACAACACGGTTGCCGCGAAGATCACCATCGCCCGGGTGGCGAGCGTCAGGTCGGGCAGTTCACGGGCCGACCACTCGAGAAGCAGCAGATCATGGTTGAGGCGCAGGCCCCTGATGTCCTTTCGGGTGCCGAGCACAAGGATCACATCACCGGCTTCCAGCCTGATCTCGCTCAGTCTGACGCGAATCATCCGGCTGCGCCGCTGGATACCCAAGACGATGCAGCCTGTCCCCGTCCTAAGGCCGCTCTCTTCGACCCGGCGGCCGATCAGCCGCGATCCCGGGGCTATGACAGCTTCGGCAAGCGTCAGCCCGCCGATCTTGACCGGTTCTGAGTCTTCGGAGTTGTTTTCTCCTGCGGGATCGTCGGGAGCATCGGTGGTCAACAGGCTTTCGCGCGAAACCAGAGCTTCCGTCAACGCCCGTCGCGTCGCCGCGACGATGACGACGTCGCCCGGCCGCAAGGTGAGATCTTCGAACGGCGGCAGGATCGGATGCTCGCCGCGCTGCACGAGACGGACCGTCATGTTCTTGAGTGCCGGAAACAGCCCGGCGACAGCGGATTCTCCTTCGAGTGGATGGCCCGCCGATATGCTGATCTGCGCGATGAACTGCCGTCCGCCCGTGTCCTTGATTTCCGAGGCCATTGTTTCACCGGGTTTCAACAGGTGTGGCATCACGAAGATGACGTAGATGCCTCCCACCAGCGCGAGCAGCAGGCCGGGAACGAAGAAATCAAAGAAATTGATCGTGACGCCTCCGTAACGATCGGCCAGACCGGCAACCAGGACGTTGGTCGAAGACCCGATCAGCGTGGTCATACCACCCAGAATGGTGATGAAACTCAAGGGCATCAGTGACTTGCTCGGATTGACGCCGAGCTTGTGCGAAATGGCACTGATGATGGGTATGAACATCACGACGACCGGCGTGTTGTTCAAGAAGGCGCTGATGACGCCTGCAATGATCAGCGTGAACAGCAGGATCGAGTGCGAACGGTTCCGCCCCATGGACTGCAGGCGCCGGGTCGGTCCTTCCAGCGCGCCGGTCTGAAACAGCCCCTGACCAATCACCAGCAGCGCCAGGATCGTAATGAGAGCAGGACTGGCAAAGCCCGACAACAGCTCGGCTGTAGACAGGGCCAGCGTACCGTCGGCCGTCGCCAGTGGCATGAAGTGGAACAGCCCGAGAAGGGCCACCACAAGCCCCACAGAGGTTATCTCCAGCGAAACCCTCTCAGTGACGTAGAACACGATCGCAACGCCGATGATTGCGAAGGTGCACCACATATGGATGGCGCTTTCGTGAATCATTCCGCTCCCGCCCGTGAGTTTGCCGGATCGGGAGCCGGTTTCCAAGTGTGCTCTAGACCCTTTCTTCTTCTTACGGAAACGCTTGATGGTGCCAAATCGGTTTGCTCGGCAAGAGCAGCCTGCGTCCGGTTGGACGCAGATAAGCTGCTCGTGCTTAGTGAAATAGATCAAATACTCTGCGCTTAACCGGGATCGGTTGAGCGCAGTTTGATCTATGCGCGGTGCGCCGTTCGATGCGGTGCATCGGGCAAGCGCCGCAACGCTGACGACGGGCCGATTTGGCCCACCGAAGGCCGGCTTTTCACGCCCTCTGAACTGCGTTACGGCCCGCTTGTGGTCGGTGAGGCCACGGCGCGGACCGTGCCTTGGCAGAAGACGTGAAAACCCGGTCAAGTGATTCCGTAAGAAGAAGAAAGGGTCTAGCGCAGCGTCTCGCGGCCGGGTGCATCCAGGTGATAGACCCGGAAACCTTCCGCTTCTATGCGGGCTATGATTTCCTCGGCATGCGGGGCATCGCGTGTTTCGACCATGAAATCGAGTTCCGCGCCTTTGGCCGGCACGTCGAGGAACATGCGGGAGTGGGCAACCTCGAGGATGTTTGCTCCGGCATCGCCGAGCAGGCAGGCGATATGGCCAAGTACGCCGGGCCGGTCGTTGATCTGGACGCGGAAGTTGACGATCCGCTGCTGGCGTTCGAGTTCGCGGTAAAGCACCGATGCGAGGATACGGGTGTCGATGTTGCCGCCACTGAGGATCAATCCCACCTTGCGTCCGCGGAACCGGTCCTTGTTGGTCATCAGGACCGCGAGGGGAACAGCGGCGGCGCCTTCGGCGCTGGTCTTCAGCATGGACATATAGGCATCGACAGCCTGCTCGATGGCCGGTTCTCCAACCAGCAGAACGTCGTCGAGCAACTCCTTGCAGATGGCGATGGTGCGGGGCGATACATTCTTGACGGCGATACCGTCCGCCAGGGTCTGTCCGCCGCATTCGGCCGTCTCCCCCTTCAGCGCCTGACACATCGAGGGGTAGAGTACGGTTTCGCAGCCGATCATCTCGATCTCGGGCTTGAGGGTCTTGGCCGCGATGGCCGAACCCGACATCAGTCCGCCGCCGCCGATCGGTCCGACAATGACATCCAGATCCGGCTGGTCGCGAACCATCTCAAGGCCGACCGTGCCCTGACCGGCGATGATGTGGTCGTCGTCATAGGGGTGCACCAAAGTGAAGCCGTGCTCCTCGATCATCTGTTCCGACATGGCGCGGCAGTCATCAAGGGTTTCTCCGGCCAGCGCGATTGTCGCACCATAGGATCTGGTCTGTTCGACCTTGGTGAAGGGCGTGGTCTCCGGCATTACGATCGTCGAGGGGATATTGAGCCTCTGGGCATGATAGGCCACTGCCTGCGCATGATTGCCGGCCGACATGGCGATGACGCCGGTACGCTGCTGCTCCCCGGTCAGGCTCTGAAGCTTGATGAACGCGCCGCGATCCTTGAACGAACTGGTCACCTGCAGGTTTTCGAACTTCACGAACACTTCGGCGCCGGTGGCGCGCGACAGTTTCGGAGCGGGCAGGGTCGGCGTCTCGATCACCTGGCCGGCAAGCGCTTCCGCTGCGCGCTCGATATCTTCGAATGTCACGGTCATCGGCCACCTCGTGGAATCGTCGTTGGCGAGAGTTGCCGCTCGCACGAAAATCGACCATAAAGTCGCAGGTCGTTTCTGTTCCCAATTCGGCATCCTAGGCCGGATGGGCGACAATTTCAGTCTTGAATCGGTGCAGCGCTTCGGTTTGCACCGGTCTACTCTCGCAGGAGGAAGTGCAATGGGTGAGCGCGTCGCGTTTATCGGGCTTGGTGTGATGGGATATCCGATGGCGGGCCATCTGGCCTCTGGTGGCCATGATGTGACGGTGTACAACCGCACCGCCGCAAAGTCGGAAGCCTGGGCCAAGGAGCATGGCGGCAAGTCGGCGCCGACACCCCGGCAGGCCGCCGAGGGAGCGGACTTCGTCTTCTGCTGCGTCGGAAACGACGATGACCTGCGCGCCGTCACCACCGGTGAAGATGGCGCCTTCCACGGCATGAAGTCGGGTGCGGTGTTCATCGACAACACGACGGCGTCCTCGGAAGTTGCCCGCGAACTGCATGCGGCTGCCGCGGAGAAGGGGTGCGGCTTTCTGGATGCGCCGGTCTCCGGCGGGCAGGCGGGCGCCGAAAACGGGGTGTTGACGGTCATGGTCGGCGGCGACGATGACGCCTATGCCAAAGCCGAACCTCTGATCGACTGCTATGCCCGCATGTGCCGGCTCATGGGCCCGTCAGGGTCGGGACAACTGACAAAGATGGTCAATCAGATCTGCATTGCCGGCCTGGTCGAGGCCCTGTCGGAAGGCATTCACTTCGCCAAGCAGGCCGGGCTCGATGCCGAAGCGGTGGTCGACGTGATTTCCAAGGGCGCTGCCCAGTCATGGCAGATGGAAAACCGCTACAAGACCATGATAGCCGGTGAATTCGAACATGGCTTTGCCGTTGACTGGATGCGCAAGGATCTGAACATCTGCCTGGAGACCGCGCGGCAGATCGGCGCCAAGCTGCCTGTCGCCGCCTTGGTCGATCAGTTCTATGCCGAGGTTCAGGATATGGGCGGACGGCGCTGGGACACCTCAAGTCTGATTGCCAGACTTGAGCGCTGAAGACAAAAACGGGCGTCTCGGGTGCTGATAGCGGCGCGGCCGCACAGTACGCCGCCGCTCTCAGCCTATGACTCCGTCGAGGACTTGATCGCCGCAGAGCGGCCGGACGAACCGGTTTTCTGTCTCTGATCGAACGTATGGGTGCCTATTCAAACGCCCTTGTGACCGATTTCAACGGACTGGGAGCGTGAAGCATAGTGATCATCGAAGGGCCGCCGCCCGCCTGAACGACGCCGCGATGTCTCAACCGGCCTTCAAACGTCTCGCGGCTTCGAGCGCGTAGTAGGTGAGGATCCCATCTGCGCCAGCGCGCTTGAACGCCATCAAGGTCTCCATCCAGACCTTGTCGCCGTCGAGCCAGCCGTTCTGCGCCGCAGCCATCAGCATGGAGTACTCCCCCGACACCTGGTAGGCGACGGTCGGCATGGAGAACGCGTCCTTCACGCGGCGCACCACATCAAGATAGGGCATGCCCGGTTTCACCATGACCATGTCGGCGCCTTCGGCGATATCGAGCGCCACTTCGCGGAGTGCTTCGTCGCTGTTGGCCGGATCCATCTGGTAGGTTCGCTTGTCGCCCTGAAGCGTGGTGGATGAGCCGACCGCATCGCGGAACGGTGCATAGAAACCGGAGGCATACTTGGCCGCGTAGGAGACGATGATGGTGTTGGTGTGGCCGTCATTCTCCAGTGCGTTCCGGATGGCGCCGATGCGTCCGTCCATCATGTCGGATGGCGCAATGATATCGCAGCCGGCCTCAACCTGAACCCGCGCCTGCGCAACCAGAACCTCAAGCGTCTCATCGTTGAGAATTTCACTGCCGCGCATCAGGCCGTCATGGCCGTGGCTGGTGTAGGGATCGAGGGCGACGTCGCACCAGACCCCGATATCGGGCACTTGCGATTTGATCGCCCGGGTTGCCTGACAGACCAGGTTTTCCGGGCTGAGCGCCTCGGCGGCGTCCTCACTGCGCAGCGACGGGTCGGTATAGGGAAACAGGGCGATGATCGGTATGCCAAAGTCGGCCGCCTCGCGGGCCGCTTCCACGGCGAGATCGACCGACAGGCGGTCAACCCCCGGCATCGAGGGCACAGGTGTTCGCACGCCTTCTCCGTCGGCCACAAAGATCGGCCAGATGAAGTCCGCCGCGCTCAGGCCGTTCTCCTGGACCATGGCGCGTGACCAGGGCGCCTGCCGATTGCGGCGCATTCTGCTTGCCGGATAACCGGGCGCCGGCATTTCAGGCGCGGCATCGCCGCCATGTTTCGCCTGTGCGTTCTTCAGGAAACTTGGTGATTTGAGTTCCGAGTTCATCGTATCGGCCCGTCTGGCTGTGCAATCCAATTTAGAACTGATCTTATCTTATACGAAGTTCGCTCCAGCGTCCCGCGCGGCTTAGCGGCACACCAGGTATCGGCCGCCGCGTCCAAGGTCGAGATGGAAGTGGTTGACATGGTACTGGTCGGCTTCCGGCCCGAGTATCGTGGAAAAGACCTCGCACGCGGCGGCATGCGCCTGCCGCAAGAATCGTGATTCCGGTGTTGCCCGTGTGATGACCTTGGAGACGACTTCTTCAACCAGTGTGTCATCTTTCTGTCCACGCCAGCCCTTCAGCACGGTTACGACCTTGCCGGAGGCCAGGGTGAAACTGGCGACGTCGAGTGCGTTTCCCAGGGCGTGCTCGCTCAGTTTTCCGGTCTTCTGGTTGTTGCGGCGCCGGCACGCATATGACGCCGCGTTCTGTATCTGCACCACCGGCTCGCTGAATTCTTTTGTGGCGAGAGCCTGTATCTTGGTGTCCATCCAGCGCACCGCGGCAGCCGCCAGTTTGCAGTTAATGGTGGCCGCCGGGCTGACCGAGACGGATCGTCTTTTGCCGATGGCCGTGACCTTTATCGGCGCGGCGATCCCGCATTCTCCGGGGCCACCGATCGGGTCGGCCTCGGTATATGTAATGCCGATGCCTTTCAGGAGTGCGCGGCACTCGGTACGCGCCGCGGCGATTTCCACAGTGCTCCACGCCCGTGCCGGCACGTCAGGTTGACCCGGATCGTCCGCTTCGGCGGCGCGCGAACCTTTGGGTTTGCGCGGCTTGGGCGCCGGAACGCGCAGGCGGGGCTTTTCCGTTTCTTCCGTTTGTATCCGCCGCCTCGGGTTGGGTTTCGGCAACGGATACTGGGGCGTGGCCTTGGAAATCACTGAAGGCTTTGGTTTGGGCAGCGGGTAGTTCTGCGCGGCCACGAGTGTTGTTCCACACCACAGCATGGCGAGCGAAACGCATCCGGCCACGATCGAAAGCCCGTGTCGATTAAGACTGTGAGTCATATGGAAATCATATGGATATGGATAGGAACAATATTGTGTGACCGGAGAATCACCTGGGCCCGAGCTTGACGATGCATCGCCGCGCTTTTATCACCGCGTGCACGTGATGGCGAGACACCGCAATTTCGCAATGCGCCGGAACTGGGGCGAAATATGGACCGTAGCTTATGAATTTCGAACTAACGGAAGAACAGCGCGCGTTCCAGGACCTGGCCGCGCAGTTCGCCGCCGATCATATGGAGCCCTACGCCAAGGAATGGGATGAGACCTGCCACTTTCCGGTCGAAACGCTGCGCAAGGGCGCGGAGCTGGGTTTTGGCGGTATCTATGTGGGAGACGATGTCGGCGGATCGGCGCTGACCCGGACCGATGCGGCGATCATCTTCGAACAGCTGTCCAAGGGCTGCACGTCGACCGCGGCGTTCATATCCATCCACAACATGGCGGCCTGGATGATCGATAGTTTCGGCACCGATGAACAGCGCCGGCGCTGGCTACCGAAACTGTGCACGATGGAATCGATTGCCAGTTACTGTCTCACCGAGCCGGGATCGGGATCCGATGCGGCGGCCCTGCGGACCAGGGCGAAGCCCGATGGCAACGCGGCCTACGTTCTGAACGGATCGAAGTCTTTCATTTCCGGCGGCGGATACTCGGACATCTACGTCACCATGGTGCGGACCGGAGACGACAGTCCGAACGGCATTTCCTGCATGGTGATCGAAAACGGCACCGACGGCCTGTCCTTCGGCAAGCAGGAAGAAAAGCTCGGCTGGCACAGCCAACCGACCGCCATGGTCAATTTCGAAGACTGCCGGGTGCCGGCTCAGAACATGATCGGCGGCGACGGAGACGGTTTCAAGATCGCCATGGCCGGTCTCGACGGCGGCCGCCTGAACATCGCGGCCTGTTCGATCGGTGCCGCCCAGGCAAGCTTCGATCTGGCGGTCCGGTATATGGGTGAGCGCCAGCAGTTCGGCCGTCATCTGAGCGAGTTTCAGGCGTTGCAGTTCCGGGTGGCCGACATGGCGACCGAACTGGAGGCGGCACGCCTCATGCTGCACAAGGCGGCCACCATGGTCGACGCCAAGGACCCCGGTGCGACGCAGCAGGCAGCCATGGCCAAGCGCTTTGCCACCGATGTGGCCTTTGACGTGGTCAATCAGGCGCTGCAACTCCACGGTGGATACGGCTATTTGAAGGACTATCCCATCGAGCGTTATCTCCGGGACGTGCGCGTGCACCAGATCCTTGAAGGCACCAATGAAGTCATGCGCCTGATCATCGCCCGTTCGATCCTCGGCAAAAAATGAGCAGCTTGAACATGAGTGAAGACGAAGTTCTCTTCGAGCGGTGCGGCCGCGCCGGCGTCATTACCCTCAATCGACCCAAGGCGCTCAATGCGCTGACGCTTGGCATGGTGCGCCAGATCCATCCCCAACTGCGCGCCTGGGAGAGCGACGAAGATGTGGCGCTGGTGATCATCCGCGCCGCCGGCGACAAGGCGTTTTGCGCCGGCGGCGATATTCGCGCGCTTTATGACTGGGGCCGCGCCGGCGATCCGTCCTTTCTTGCCTTCTATCGCGAGGAATACCAGCTCAACGCCTATATCAAGCGCTATCCCAAGCCTTACATTGCCCTGATGACCGGCATCACCATGGGCGGCGGCGTTGGCGTGTCGGTGCATGGTAGCCATCGGGTTGCCACCGAGGGGCTGACCTTCGCGATGCCGGAAACCGGCATCGGGCTGTTTCCCGATGTCGGCGGCACCTACTTCCTGCCACGCTGCCCGGGCCAGATCGGTCTGTATCTGGCACTCACCGGCTCGCGTCTCAAGGCGGCAGACGCCCTCTATGCAGGCATCGTCTCCCATTACGTGCCGGCGGAAAAGATCCCCGGCCTGACGGACGCCCTGTGCGAAACCGACAGCCCGAAGGCCACGATCGAGGCACAGGCGGAAGATCCGGGCAGGCCGCCGATGCTGGAGGTGCGCGAGGCGATAGACCGCTGTTTCTCAGGTGCAAGCGTTGCCGAAGTGCTCGACAATCTGCATCGTGAAGACGGCGAGTGGGCGGAAAAGCTGGCCGCCACACTGCTTTCCAAGTCGCCCACAAGCTCCAGAATTGCATTTCGACAAGTTCGCGAAGGGGCCACCCTGGAGTTTGAGGACTGCATGCGGCTCGAATACCGCATGGTCAGTCGCATTCTGACCGGCCATGACTTCTTTGAGGGAATACGGGCGGTGGTGATCGACAAGGACCAGTCGCCGCAATGGCAGCCGCGGGAATTGGGTGACGTCACGGACCAGTCCGTCGAAACCTACTTTGCCCCGTTGGACGAGGAACTTGATCTGCCGGCAGCATAACTGCGGGCTGGCCCGCTGAAAAATGCCTTGAGACCGCAGGCACTACATGGAAATGGCGTCCACCTGCTCTTGAACGCTGGTGCGTTCTTCCATCATTTGCTTCCGCTCTCCGAGCGTTACGCCTTTGAGCGCCTTCCGGTCCGGTCCGAAATATGTGTCGGAGCAAACGAACTTTGGCGGATTGCTCAGGCATTTCACGATATTTGAAGTGAGCCTCTTGGCCGGAAACGGTTGCGACATCACGATGTGGACGCCCACTTCGACCGCTTGGGTCGTCCGGCTGATGCTCTTGTTTCGACTCAGGAATATGATCGGCAGGTAACAATCCGGGCTGTCAGCGCCCAACCGGATCTCGCCGCTCGCCTCGATGCCGTCGAGTGCGGGTGGATTGTCATCAATAAGTGCGATGTCGATCTTGTTTTGCCGGACTATTTCGAACGCCTGATTCATGTCGCCAGCCCGGAAGACCTTGGTGACACCTGCCTGGTGCAGCATCTGGGCCAGAATGTCGTGGAGACGTTCGTTGCTCACCAAATTGAGTACGGAAATGTTTGACAGCCTGAACATGAACTCCCCCAAGGTACGACATTCGTACTGCGGCGTAGGCTACAGGAAGGAAGTTTCCGTAACATAAAGCATCCGAACAATTTCCAAATCTGCAGAATGAGTATCCCGCTCGTGGGCGTCTGTTTGAGCCAAAGGCCTTGCAATCGCGCCGGCCGCGCGGCATCAACACCAAAGACACGACAACTGCAGACAAAGCATGGGAGTTTGGGTAATGGCGACCGTTGGATTCATTGGTTTGGGCAATATGGGCGGACCGATGGCCGTCAATTTGATCAAGGCCGGTCATCAGGTGAAGGGTTTTGACCTGTCCCAGCCAGCCATTGCCAGCTTCACGGAAAATGGCGGAAACAGTGTCGCCTCCGCGCAGGACGCGGCGCGCGATGTGGATATTGTGATCACAATGTTGCCAGCCGGAGCGCACGTTCGCGCCGTATATTTGGCGGATGGCGGCGTCGTTGAGACGGCCCGCGCGGGCACCACATTCATCGATTGCTCAACCATTGACGTTCAAACCGCGCGCGACGTGGCGCAAGCGGCCGCGGATGCCGGATTGGACATGGTCGATGCCCCTGTTTCCGGCGGGGTCGCCGGTGCGGCAGGCGCGACGTTGACGTTCATGGTCGGCGGGTCCGAAGCCGGATTTGCCAAGGCGCAACCCATTCTTGAGGCCATGGGCAAGAATATCGTCCATGCCGGTGACGCTGGTAACGGGCAGGCGGCCAAGATCTGTAACAACATGATCCTGGGCATATCCATGATCGGGGTCTGCGAGGCCTTCGTGCTGGCTGAAAAGCTCGGCCTCGATCACCAAAAACTGTTCGATATCTCTTCCACCGCGTCAGGACAGTGCTGGTCTCTCACCAGTTACTGCCCGGTGCCGGGACCGGTTGAAACCGCCCCATCGAACCGGGATTACAAGCCTGGATTCAGTGCCGCGATGATGCTGAAGGACCTCAAACTCGCCCAGGAAGCCGCCCAGGGAACCGGGGCGCCAACACCGCTGGGCGCTCAGGCAACGGCGATCTACAGTTTGTTCGACGCCGCCGGGCACGCGCAGACGGATTTTTCCGGAATTATACGGTTTTTGCGCGGAGAATCCTGATTTTGTCTCAAATGGGATCATCTAAGCCCTTGGGATAAATAGATATTAACCTATCCGTTTAATCAGATCTTAGTCTGGCATCCCTATAGTCCAGATCAAGAGGTGGGGATTGGGACCACTCAAAAAGACAACTAACGGGCAGGTGTTAACATGACTATAGCCACACAAATGGTTCCCGAAACCGAGGTTGATCGTTCCGAGATCAAACCCCGGTACCTCGAGGCACTTAATCTGATCGAACGGTTGCACCGTCGGTTGCTTGACGTCATCAAGGATGAGTTCGAGCGCAACGGCCAGCCTGAGGTCAACAGCGTTCAGGCGCTTTTGCTGTTCAACATCGGTGATGCCGAACTGACGGCAGGCGAATTGCGCACCCGGGGTCACTACCTCGGTTCGAACGTGTCCTATAACCTCAAGAAACTCGTGGACGCCGGTTACATCCATCATGAGCGTTCCGAGGTCGACCGCCGTTCCGTGCGAGTCCGCCTCACCGAGCGGGGCAGGGAAATCTGCGACCGCGTTGATGAACTGTATCAGCGCCATCTCGGCTCCATCGAAGAGGTTGGCGGCATCAGCGCCGAGGACTTCGATCTTTTGAACGGAACGCTCACACGCTTGGAGCGGTTCTGGACTGATCAAATACGCTACCGTCTGTAAGGCGGAGACCAACCTCTCATCACTCCGACCCCGGCGTGCCTCGCACTCCGGGGTTCTTTTTTGCCCGACGGCCGGCTGTCACTGCCGGCCGGCTGCCTTGAATTCGCCCGATGATCGCCCAAATGCAATAAATGGGCGGGCGTCTTTGACCGGTTCACGAATTGTTGCTAGGACTTGAGTCGCGGTAGCGGGGCGTTACCACGAGATTTGCCGGCGTACTCCTCGATCTGGAGCCGCCGCCGCGGGGAAGGGAGAGGCATGGCTCTGGATCATTGGGTCGCAGGCGGAATTCTGCAGGTGCGGCACTGTTTTGTCTTTGTGCTTGTTTCCCTGTTTGCGGCCGCGTCATTTGCGCTTCATCCGCCGCAGGCCAACGCCGCGAAAATCGAAGAACAGACATTCAACTGGGACAACGGGTTTGACCGTTCGGCCAGAGACACCGCGATCACCGAAGGCGAGTTCGTCAAGCCGATGCTCGGTGTCGACACCGCGGATGCGATGCTGGCGGCGATTGCCCGCTACCAGATCATTGTGCGTCGTGGCGGATGGCCAAAAGTTCCGAGCGGGCACACGATGGTCATTGGCTCCAATGACCGGCGGGTTCAGCTTCTGACCCATCGCCTGATGATCGGCGGCGATCTTGTTCCCGGTGAAGGCTTTGATGAAAGTCTCTACGGCCAGGCCGTCTCGCAGGCGGTCCAGGCATTTCAGGTGCGTCACGGATTGCTCCCGCACGGCAAGGTCGACGAGCGCACGCGCAAGGCGTTGAACGTGCCGGCGGCGACGCGGCTGAAAGCACTCGAGATCAATCTGCCCCGTGCCCGCAAGGCGTTGAAGGGGCTGACGAACCGGTATGTGGTGGTCAACATTCCAGCAGCCGAGCTCGAGGCCGTGCAGGGCGGCTATCTCTATTCGCGCCATGTTACGGTGGTCGGCAAGATCGACCGGCCGACGCCCGAGGTGGAAAGCCACATCGTTGAGCTCAACTTCAATCCCTACTGGCATGCGCCGATTTCCATTGCCGAAAAGGATATTATCCCCCAGCTGCGCAAGGGGCTGAGCTACCTCAAGAAAATCAACATCAAGGTTTTTGAAGGTGGCTACTACGGCAAGGAAGTCGATCCGCGGACGGTGGACTGGTCGACCGCGTCCGCAAAGAAGTACTTTTTCCGCCAGGAGCCGGGTGAGAACAACGCCATGGCGACGGTTCGGATCAATTTTCCCAACAAGCACGATGTCTATCTGCACGACACGCCCGGCAAGGGACTGTTTGCGCAGGCCGTGCGCTACGACAGCTCGGGCTGCATACGCGTCGATCAGGTCGATACCTTCGCCAACTGGTTGCTGCGCAGCCAGAACGACTGGTCCGAAGAGCGGGTAGCTGAACTCGGCGAAACCCGCGAGCGCCTTGATGTGGAACTCGGCCGAGACAAGGTCGCACTGCGGATCGTTTATCTCTCGGCCTGGGCGCTGGCCGACGGTTCGGTGCATTTCCGCCCCGACATCTACGACCGCGACGTCCCGAATGCGGACATAACCGGCAGCATTAAGACGCCGTCGCCATCTCTTGCCGAAGTAAGAGTGCCGGACCGGATCCCCGAACCCAATCCCCGGCGCGTCAAGAACAGGAAAGCCGCTGACTATAAGGATAAAGATCGTTTCGGGACGGACGTGTTCGAGGACGTTCGCTAGGCGCTGCAAAGGCTCGCAATTGGCACATCCAACCAGAGGGCGATGAACAATGGCCCGGCGAGAAAACAAATCTGAGCCGAGGGGACAGGTCTATTTCGAGCACATCACGATCGGCCGATCGGTGAAGGTGTCCGCCGTCCATGTCGAAACGGGAACGGAGGTTTCAATTACCGGCCCGAGCAACACATCTCAAACCGAGCTCGAGCGCATTGCGCTGCAGAAACTGATCCGCGCCCTGACACTCAAGCAGGACAGCGGGCGTTAGAGACACTTTGCCTTGTTCCGAACCTCGAGAATTTGCGTTAGACACTTTTGGAACAGGTAAAATTGCGATTCTTTCCTAAATACCGCCATCGGTTAAACTTACGTTGTGGCAGCGGGAAACAGACACGGGTGAAGAGACGGCATTATGATTGACTATGCAGCGTTGGCTCAGGCCGAGGTCGAGCGCATTCGGGGCGAGGGCCGCTATCGGGAATTTGCGGACATCCGCCGTATCCAGGGAAAATTCCCACGCGCCCAGCATTTCGGCCCGCAAGGCGAGCGCGAGATAACGGTCTGGTGCAGCAATGACTATCTGGGCATGGGCCAGCATCCCGATGTGCTGTCCGCCATGCATGGCGCCGTCGACCAGGCCGGTGCCGGTTCGGGTGGAACCCGAAACATCTCCGGCACCACCCACTATCATGTCGAACTCGAGCAGGAACTGGCCAGCTTGCATGGCAAGAACGCCGCGCTGCTGTTCACGTCCGGATATGTGGCCAACCTTGCAACTCTGGCCACCTTGGCAAGCCTGCTGCAGGACTGCCTCATCCTCTCCGACGCGGACAATCATGCGTCAATGATTGAAGGTATCCGCCATGGCCGGTCCGACAAGGTCGTCTGGCGCCACAACGACCTTGCCGACCTCGAGCGTCATTTACAGTCGGCCGGACTGCAGCGGCCGAAGATCATTGCATTTGAATCGGTCTACTCGATGGATGGAGACATTGCGCCGATCGGCGACATCTGTGCGCTGGCCCGTAAGTATAACGCGCTGACCTATCTCGACGAAGTGCACGCGGTCGGTCTGTACGGGCCGGGCGGCGGCGGCATCGCCGAACGCGACGGCGTTGCGGATCAGGTCGATATCATTGAGGGAACGCTAGCCAAGGGCTTCGGGCTGATGGGCGGCTACATTGCCGCCGACGCGGCCCTGGTCGATGCCATTCGGTGTTCGGCCTCCGGATTCATTTTCACGACATCGCTGGCGCCGGTCATTGTCGCAGGCGCGCTGGCAAGCGTCAGGCATCTGCGGTCGAGCCAAAAAGAGCGGGACGCCCATCAGGCGGCGGCCGGCGCGTTGCGCCGTATCTTGCTGGGCCGTGGGCTGCCGGTCATGATCAATGACAGCCATATCGTGCCGGTCATGGTCGGTGACCCGGTGCTGTGCAAATCGCTCACCGACCGGCTGCTTGAGGAATTCACGATTTATGTGCAGCCGATCAACTATCCGACAGTCGCAAAAGGATCGGAGCGCATTCGCCTGACGCCATCGCCATTGCACACCGAGGCGGACATGCACGTGCTGGCTGATGCCATCGATTGCCTGTGGGATAGCCTCGGATTGCACCGCCAGGCCGCCTGACGGCGCTTTTTGCTGCAAAATGTCGGTCTTATATTGCGGCCGCTTGGCCTCTTCAGTCCATATGTGGTAAGGGTGCGCCGCCGGTTCGGGCGGCGCTTTTAATTTGGACACTCTTTTCACCTTTGGGCAATCTTTCAAGGAGCGTTGCGGGTCATGTCGGTTTCTGATGCAGTGGATGTCCCCACCCTTTATCCGTCTTTCTTTTCATCACATGTCGAGGACACCGATCCGGAAATTGCGGACGCCATCAGCGATGAGCTGGGACGTCAGCGCCACGAGATCGAGTTGATCGCCTCGGAGAACATTGTCTCAAGGGCTGTTCTCGAAGCGATGGGATCGGTGCTGACCAACAAATATGCCGAGGGTTATCCGGGCCGTCGCTACTACGGTGGGTGCCAGTATGTCGACGTGGTCGAAGATCTGGCGATCGAACGGGCCAAGCGATTGTTCAACTGCGGCTTTGCGAACGTACAGCCCAATTCCGGCTCGCAGGCCAACCAGGGCGCCATGATGGCTCTGATCAAACCCGGCGACACGATCATGGGACTTAGTCTCGCGGCTGGCGGTCATCTGACCCACGGCGCACCGCCCAACCAGTCGGGCAAGTGGTTCAACGCGGTTCAGTACGGCGTGCGCAAGGAAGACGCCCAAATCGATTTTGACGAAGTTGCGCAACTCGCCCGGGAACATAAGCCCAAACTCATCATCGCCGGCGGCTCGGCCTACCCGCGCACCATCGACTTTGCCCGTTTCCGGGCAATTGCCGATGAAGTCGACGCCTATTTCATGGTCGACATGGCGCATTTTGCCGGCCTTGTGGCCGCTGGTGTTCATCCAAGCCCGTTTCCGCACGCACATGTGGCCACAACCACCACGCACAAGACGTTGCGGGGTCCGCGTGGCGGCATGATCGTGACCAATGACGAAGCGATCGCTAAAAAGGTCAACTCGGCAATCTTCCCCGGAATTCAGGGCGGGCCGCTGATGCATGTGATTGCGGCCAAGGCGGTGGCGTTCGCCGAAGCTCTCCGGCCGGAGTTCAAACTCTACAGCCAGGCGGTCGCGGACAATGCCAGGGCGTTGGCTGCCACGTTGCAGGAGGGCGGCCTGGATATCGTGTCGGGCGGAACAGACACCCACCTGATGCTGGTGGATCTGCGGCCGAAAGGGCTGACCGGCAAGCTTGCGGAAGAGGCCATGGGCCGCGCCAACATCACCTGCAACAAGAACGGCGTTCCCTTCGACCCGGAAAAACCGATGATCACGTCGGGTGTCCGGCTTGGCACACCGGCCTGCACGACACGGGGGTTCGGGGTCGCCGAGTTCCAGGAAGTCGGCCGGCTGATCCTTGAAGTGCTGGACGGATTGGCCGCCAACGGTGAAGACGGCAACGGCGAGGCCGAGGCGGCCGTCAAGAGCAAGGCCATCGCGCTCGTGAAGAAGTTTCCGATTTATGCGGATGGCAGATAGATCAGCTGAGAAGAGGGGCGGGGCGCTTGCACTATGAAATGTCCGTATTGCGGAGATGACGACACGCAGGTGAAGGACTCCCGTCCGACGGAGGACAACACCGCGATCCGGCGGCGCCGCTACTGCGGCGCCTGCGGCTCGCGCTTCACCACTTTCGAGCGGATCCAGTTGCGCGAACTCACCGTTGTGAAGAAGAACGCGCGGCGTGTGCCCTTTGACAGAGACAAGCTCATGCGGTCGGTGCAGATCGCCCTGCGCAAGCGTCCGGTTGAGCCCGAACGCATTGAACGCATGGTCAGCGGCATAGTGCGCCGGCTGGAAAGCATCGGTGAAAGCGACATCCCCTCAGACATGGTCGGCAAGCTGGTGATGGAAGGGCTTCGTGGCCTTGATGATGTGGCCTATGTTCGTTTCGCGTCGGTCTACAAGAACTTCCGCGAGGCCAAGGACTTTGAAGAATTCCTGGGAGAGCTCTCCGGCACCGAAGAAGAGGAAGACGCCTGAGCGGCCAAGTGAATGCTCCATCGGCGTATGAGCGTGTCCGACCAAACCTACATGGAACTTGCCCTTCGGCTTGGCCGCCGCAATCGCGGTGCGACCGCCGAAAACCCGTCTGTGGGATGTGTGATTGTTGCCGGGGACGCCGGCGTGCAGCGCGTTGTCGGACGTGGCTGGACGCAAGCGGGAGGCCGGCCGCACGCGGAGGCCATGGCTCTGGAGCAGGCGGGCTCCGCAGCACGAGGGGCGACCGCCTATGTCACGCTTGAACCCTGCGCACATCATGGCCGGACCCCGCCATGCGCGGACAGCTTGGTCCAGGCCGGCATCGCCCGCGTGGTGGCGGCGCTCGACGACCCGGATCCACGGGTCAACGGCCAGGGCGTTTCGCGTCTGACGCAAGCAGGTGTCGTGGTCGAAACCGGCATGTGCGCCATCCAGGCGCGCAGCGATCTGGCGGGCTTTTTGAGCCGCATCGAACGCGGGCGGCCCTATGTGACGTTGAAACTCGCGGTCTCCGGCGACGGCAAGATTGCGCAGGCCGGTGGTCAGACGACGGTTATCACCGGCCCCGAGGCACGCGCCAGGGGCCATCTGATCAGGGCGCGATCGGATGCGATCCTGGTCGGCAAGAACACGGCTCTCGCGGACGATCCCGCGCTGACCTGCCGGCTGCCGGGGTTGGAGGCTGCATCGCCGGTTCGCATTGTGCTGGACAGCAGCCTTGCAATTCCCGTCGACGCGCGCCTTCTGGAAGCTCCTGTGACACCCGAGGTCTGGATTTACTGCGGAGAAAATGCG
>JAJFHL010000237.1 GCA_021775615.1 Hyphomicrobiales bacterium | reverse complement strand
AGCCGTTGGTGTCATAGGAGAACAAGGTGTCGTCGGCGACGCAGTTGGTGCTCGCCTTGCCTTCGATCCGGGTCAGCCGGTCAAAGCCCTGGAAGGTTTCAAGGTGATAGACCGTGTCCTTGCCGAGCGGATTGGTGACCGTGCGTTTGTTGTTGACGTCGTCATAGGCGAAGGTGTGCTTGTCCTGGATACCGGCATGCTCGGAGGTGAGCACGCGGCCTTCCGTGTCGTAGGTCCAGGTCGCGAAGCGTACGTTCTACTCGTCGGTTATGCCGGTCAGGGCGAAGGGGAAGTTTGTATCCTCGTAGTGATAGGTGACCGTTGGATTGTCGTTGTCATTGGCCGGCGTGTCGTCGGGAAAGGTGACCTTGTCGAGCACCCACATATCGTGAATGACAGCATCGGGGTCGGTGATCAAAGGATGCCCCGAAAAATCAATCAGATTGATGTAGCTGTACTTGTAGACTTCGCCGTCCGGCGTCGTCATGGTGTCCATCTTGCCGTTGGCGTTGTAGGTGAACAGCAATATGCGATTGCGGTTGTCGACCACCTTGGTGTTGTTGCCGTCGAGGTCGTAGCTCAGCGTGTAGCCATCGCCATTCTGCATGCGCATTTCGGTGAGCTGGCCGGACGTGTTGTAGACATAGGTTGTCCCGCCGCCGATTGTCAGTTCGATATCGGAACCTGAAGTATCGAGCTTTGCGTCGATATCGGTTCGCGGGCCGGCCCACGAAACAGAAGTGCCGGTGATGCCATTCGGATAGACCGCTTCCCACGCGGACGCCGTCGAATCATAGCGCATGACAATCTCGCGGCCGTCGGGCAAAGCAAAATGCGCACGGTTATTGTCGGCGGGATTAAGCGGGTCGGAGGCGGTGTAAAAGGCGGCGGAGTCGAAATTCGTACGCCAACTGACGCCGCTCCGGGTATGGGGCAACTCTTCGCCAGCTGCGTAAGCGATGCTGCTGATGTAGGTCCGCCGGAGTTCAAGGGGGGATGGTCCAAGCGACGCGAAGTCGATCACATTCTCGAACTTGATGCCGGTGATGACATCCACCGGATTCCCGGCCTGCCGCACGCAGGACGACAGTGCGTTAATGATCTTTGGCTCACAGCCATTCGCCGTATTAATTTCCGTGTTGGTGTCGCAATGCAGCGTCGCAATGCCATTGGTGTTCACCCCGCCGGGAAATGGCCTGCATACATACAGGGCCAATGCACCGTCGGAACTGTATTCCGCCTCGCATGTGTCGATGAGATCGTTTGCGTTGACCGCCCAGTGATTGAACGATTCTATCGCCCCGCCGGCCCCACCCAGTAGTGTGCCGGGATATTGGGTGCCCGGCCCGACCGCGATCCAGTGTCCTGCCTGCGCCGAACGCCCAAGCGGATTGACCAGAACAAGCGCCAGCACAAACACCGCCGCAAGCAGGGTTCCGAGCTGCCGGAAGATGGAGGATGCATCCAATCCTGGATTGTTGCACCTGAACTGCGAAGAGAAAGAAACAGAAATCTTGTGCGCAGAAAAGCGCTTGGCAATACGCGACATGACCTACCCCCGGTCTGTGATATGTGTCGCGTCCCTAGCGCGGGAGTACCACCCGTATTACGAGCAATGCCTCGGGAATGAGGCTGAATTATGATCGCGCGGTCAAATTTGACGTTTCTTCTTTAAATTGCATTCTTGCGCAAACAGGCTCGACCTCCGTTCCGGGGCAAGCTCCGCACTTCACGATTTCTTGGCCGTTCCAGCCGAAAAACGTTCTTTTATCAACGATATTTGAGTACTTTTCAGTATTGTTTTGTGAGAGTGACGTTTTTTGAAATCTCTCTCTTAGGTCGCATACCTTAGCGATGAGTTCAGATATGCTCTCTTGGCCAACTCATTGGGGAAACACTTTAAAGTGGCATTGTCGAATTTTCTTCATGACACTGTTACGCCGCCTGGCGATCGTTCGAGAGGCACGGGAACATTCGAATTGATGCGAGTGTCGCGCGGTTGTTACACGTGAGAATCGATGGGTGACGATGTTCGTCCCATTTCAAATGTCCACGCATATTTTTTGGATCGGCGCCGCCAATCCGTTCGCTCGCCACTGCGATGTCTATCTCTTCATTCGGCTCCTAACTCGGTGGAGGAGATCGCGGGCGGATGTCCGGACATCATCGATCAGAAAGCGGCTTGCGTCCGGATCATGAGGTTTGGACGGCGGACAAACTGCGCGACAGCATCCGATGGGCACGCTCCTGCAGGGGCAGCATCGTCTCTGCAAGGCGGCGGAACCGCGCCTCAAGGTCACTGGCAGTCGTGCCTGCGTGAATCTCGTTCAGCGGCGCTTGCCCGAACAATTCGCGCTCAACAACGAGCGACAGGTTCCCGATCCAACCCTGAACTCGCAGCATGTTGAAATAGGCGATGACCGCAGCATCGATCATCATGATGTCGGCCGCGGATGGCTTCTTGATCTCAGCGAGAAGGTTTTGCCGTAGGGTGATGAGAACCGCGACCGCCTCAGGGTCCAAGTAGCGCTCTGCGCCAAGCTGGCGAACGATGAACCGGCCGTTGCCGATTTCGTCGCCGGCCTTCTCCAGGAGTTCAGCCCACCGTTCGGTCGAGCGTACGCCGGGTCTGCCTTTGACCTGACCGAATATTGCCCGTGCTTCGTCTTTCAGCTTCTTGAACTGCGCGTTCGCTTCCTCGCGGACCTGACGCTCAAACGCTTCGCCATCGAGACCCGATCCATTACGCGCCTCAACACGCTCAGTATTAGGATCACGTTCAAGGCTCTTATTACGGATTTCCTCAACTGCGGTCATGAATCGGGGCTCCTCTTGGCCAAGTCCAGCGACGTCTTGATGGCAGTCATCGGTGGCAACTCAAACCGTTTGAGTTTGATGGCCTCAAGCGTCCGCCAGAGATCGGCGAGCTTCACGTATTGCTTCTTCTGTCGTCCGTTCTCCCGCCACCGTCGATAGAAATAGGGTCCGTGCAGTTGTCCGCCGGACGCGCAGTGGCACCAAGGCCGGCCGCAACGTTTCCATTCGATATGAACGCTGCCCGGCAAATGCTGCTTGGGGAACAGAAATTCGGATTCTCGAGCCATCGCAGAGGCCATGTTTCTGTTATCTCTCCTGGTCAGTCTCATCATCTCCTGACGGCCTGCGAGCGCTGTCGATCACTCTAGCTGCCGCTAAGAGTCGATCGATCACCGCCTTGCTGTCGTAGAGCCGACCGAGCTCCGCTTCTTCGGATGCAAGACGGTTGAAGAAGCCGTGATCCGCCTGCGTCACCTTGCCATAGAAGCAGTGATTTTGATGCAGCCGTTTGAGAGCAGATTCACGGTTTGTGCACCACTCTTCCATGGAGCCCGACCGCCCGCCGCTGCCTTCGAGTTCGCCGCCCCCAGCGGTCGTCGGGGAATATGTTGAGTATTTGTTTGGAATAATTGCAGGACATGCATGTCGTGGGTTAGGCGACACCGATGTCCCAGGTTGGACGACACCGATGTCCGGTGTCGACTCGCTTGCTTGCCGAGTACAGGACATCGGTGTCCGGTGTTGGGCATGCTTTGTAATCAACTCTGCGCCGCCGCGGTCTCGCTCAGTAGAAACAGGCGCTTCTGCATCAATGAATGAACTGAGCCTGAAGGGATTGATCACGTACCGGTTGGAGTATCCTTTCCTCCGCTCGACTGCGATCAACTCCTGCTCTTCAAGTAGCTGTGCGGCACGTTGGAAGGTGCGTTCGCATTTGCCGGCCGCGCTGACTATTGTTTCAAGCGATGGCCAAGCGTAACCCTTTTCCTTGTTGAGCCGCTTCTGAATGATCCAAGCCAGCTGGTAGACAGCACCACCGGTCAGGTGCGGATGCTCGATAACAGCGTCATACCAACGAAGACAGAGTGAATTCAGCGACTTTTGCTCCTTGGGTAAGCTGGAGCGGGCCAACTCAAAATCGACTCTAGCCATATTCCACCACCGACTTGTTGATCGAAGGGGCCGCCAGGTCTCTCGACAGCCCATAGAAATTGCAAACTGCAGGCGGTAGCGACAAATGGCTCAGCAGTCGCTGCCATTCGTCGTTCAAGAGCCCCGTGGCTGGACGAGTTTCCGTCATATATGAGACAAGACCCGGCAGATGCAGATGGGTTTGAGAGGTGATGATCTGAGAAAACGTTTCAGAGATTTTGGAATCAAGGAGCATTGACACCACCGCCCTTTTGCGCCCGATCGATCGAATCCAAGACTTCGGCAAGGCGCCAGAAGCAACGGCCGTTAATCTTGATCCTCTCCGGCCAAATACCCTCTTGCTCCCAGCGCCAGATCGTCATCTTCGACACAGGAATGATTTCGTGGAGCTGCGCGCTGTTGATCAACCTGATTTCCGAGGGAAATTCGGGACTGCTGTCTGCAATGGTCCCGCCGCTTTTTGGTGGCTTTGTCATGACAACCTCTGGCTATGAAAGCGTCGGTTGCCTGAAAGTACGAATCTGAACTCAGCTTGTCATAGGGACGAAAACGCCTCAGCGAGATGAGGGTTTTTTTCCATATTGCCTTTGCGCCTTCTTAGCCCCTCCCTCAATCGCTTATACCGCGCATCGGGAGTCGGACTGCGAAAGGTTCTGAGCAAGTATGTTTCCGTCAATTCGGCCAGTCGGTAAAACGGACCCCTCGGTTCATCGGTGATTGGATCTCGCGACAATTTTGAGCTTAGTCCATGGTGCTCGCACAGCGTCTGTACTAGTACTGAGAACCAATCGTAGCCAACGTTTATGGGCCGACCCGCTCGTCCCTGATAACCTTTCACGCAACTCGAGGCGTCTGACGCCGCCTGCTTCAAAATCACCAATTTGTCCGAGAGATCTCGGATGAATTTCCCGGCTGCTTCGTCCCCATCAATCGCAGCACTCATCGCCAACCGTTCACGAAGGATGGAGGCAACTTCCATCTGTTCTGGAGTAATCTCGCGAAATCCCTCACTGAAGACGTTCAGCACCGCTTCGATAGACCCAAGTGAAGCAACTAACGAATCTAGCTGCTTAAGCACCTTGGAACTGACGGGCCTGGCCCGTTCCCGTTCCATCAGGCCGTTGACCAATGCCAGTCGGTACAAAATTGTTCTGCGCTGCTCATCGGCAAACGAAAAGTCGCGGTCGAACTCCTCTGACATCACCTCTTCGATGTACACGAAGCTTGAAGGAGAACAATTTGGAGTGAGGATCGTCACCCCACGCGCCGGCAATCGAGCCATCACCGGCCCTTCGCCGGAAACCGCACCACTTTGGTGCCGGATGAACCCGCAATCAATTCATCGACAAATGTTGACCAGCCCTCGAGGGCACGTCTTCGCTCATCCAGGTAGAGGGCCCTGTTGTAAACTCCCGCCACACCGGCCTTGGCCGAACCGCTTACGTGATTGACCACTGCCTCTACGACGTGCGGCGCGACCCCAATGCGTTCGTTCATCAATGTGACCATCGTTCGCCGCAAATCATGCAGCGTCCACGCCTCGAACTCAGCACCGGCCATCTTCAGTCGGGCGTCAACGCGCTCCTTGGCCTTACCAAAACCAGACACGGGTCGCTTGCCCGACGAGGAGAAAACAAACTCCCCCTTGGGGTTCACCTGTTTGATGATCTCTACGGCCGATCGGCACAATGGCACGATGTGACTTCGTTTGTTTTTTGTTCGCTCGCTCGACAGCTGCCACCGCGGTTCTTCGCCCTCCAGATCCCGTAGCTCGCTCAACGTCATGCCAGCAACCTCGCCCCGCCGCTGCCCCGTCAAAAGCAAGAGCTTGAAGAGGTGTCCAAAGGGCTCGCCCTCTTCATCGAAGGCACGCCAGACCTGCACGATCTCGGCCTCCGATAGCACCCGCTCGCGAACGCGATTAACGTGCACTGACCGGACCCGTTCCGCAGGCGACGCATCAATGACCTCGCGATCGGCGCACCAGTTGAAGAACTTGCGCAGATATGCAAGAGCCCGAGCCGCAGCTCCAGGCGACCCGCGCGCCTCAATCCTCTCGATGACCTCAAGCACATCGCGCTTGTGGATTTCCGAGATCGGGCACTTTTTCCAATGTCGCGTGTCGGCGCCAAACAGAATGCGTTGATACTCGCGCGCCGTCGACTGGCTCAGCTTACGATCGACGTGTTTCTGTTTGAACTCCTTCGCAAGCACCTCGAACGTGTTACGGCGCCTCTGCCGTCGCTCGTCCCTCTGCTGCTCCTGTTCAAGACGCGGATCACCTCCTCCCTGGGCCAGTTCAATTGCCGCACGTGCCTTCGATCGGGCTTCGGCAAGATCTACCGCCGGATGCCTGCCGAGAGTCATTCGTATCAGCTTGCCGTCCACCCTGGTCATGACAAACCATGACTTCGTGCCCGAGCGAGAGATGCGCAGGCCGAAAGACGGCAACAGCTCGTCGAAATACTCGACCTGCCCATTTGCTGGCGTTCGGAGTCTCTTGACCGCTGCCGCAGTGAGTTTGATTCTTGGCATCGCCGTGTTGGTATGGTGGCTTCCTAGGTAACACCTAGGTAACAGAATTGGTCTGTTTTGCCAAGTTTTGGGATGTTATGGCATGTTCTATAGTTTCCATTAACACCGTGGAAATAATGAGTAATTCCAACGAATTGCGTTACGAAACGTTACGCACTGATGTACCAATTCCTCGGATTGAAAATCCGCGTGTCGGTGGTTCGATTCCGCCCCTGGGCACCACAATTTCAATGACTTAGCCAAAATCGCTCCTAGGTAACGGCCTGGGTAACACACGCACGCAAAATTGACCTGGTGGTGCGTTTTCTTCTCACTTGTCGTCGATCCCTTCTGAAGCCTGAATGATGGCACCAACGCTATCCGATAACCGATCGCGCTGAACAGCGGGCCGGCCGCAAGATCACGGCTTCAAAGCCGCGACAAACCGTTTCGAACGCCCGGGTGTTCGAACCACCAGGAGACGGCGGGCGTACAGGTCAGGCCGGGCGCTGGATTTTTTCGGGCCGCAGCTGGTTGGAGGTCGGCATGGGTCTCACGGAATTGTCTTGTCCAGTCCCCGCGGTATACGCTTCTCAGGATCGTAGAAAGGCAACTCGACAATCTCGCAAGAGACGCGGTTCCCCTCCGGTGTCTCCACCGAAAGCATCTTGCCCTTCCAGTCGCCCGGCGCGGCGAACCTGACATAGCCGATACCGCACTTCAGGTAAGGCGACCAGGCGGCAGCGGTCACACGCCCCACCACCGCCGCACCGTCCGAAACTTCTCCTCGAGATGCCGGCGCTGCAGCCTCGGATTTCAAACCGTAAAGCAAGGTCCGGCGCGCGGCGTTGAGCAGCGCCTCCCGCCCGACGAATCCCTCCTTATCCAGATCGACGAACGCGCCCAGTCCGGCTTCGAAGGGCGTCATCGTGGCGTCGAAATCCGTCAGGTTGTCCAGGATTCCCGCTTCGATCCGTCGGATCTCCATTGAGCTCAGGCTGCCGAACACCATGCCATGCGGCTCACCGGCTTGCGTCAAATGCGTCCACAGGCGCCCATGATCGGTTAGCTCACCTTGCGTGTAGATTTCAAAGCCGAGTTCACCTGTCCAGCCAGTGCGCGAAACATAGACCTGCTGGCCCCCCAGATCGAAGAAGCCCGAGTGGAAGTAACCCATGCCTTCGTCGACAGCACCGCCTGAGGCCGCCTTCATGACCGCAGGAGCATTTGGACCTTGAATCTGAAGCACACGCGACTTTGGATCGGAAACCGACAGGTCATAGCCGCCACTGTGGGCCATGAGCCAGGCTTCCAAGGCCCCGTCCGGCTGCACGTACCAGAAGGTGTCGCCTGCCAGGCGAAACAGCACCCCGTCCATGAACACACCTCCATCCGGTGTGCAGGCGATGGCATAGCGCCCGCGCCCTTCCTTCAAGTTGGACATCCGACGGGAAAACACCCGATCCATAAGCGCGGCAGCGTCCGGCCCTTCTATCTGAACCGGGCGTTCCGGCACATCGTAAAGGACGGCCCTGCGCCGCAAAGCCCAATAGTTTTCAACCGGATCCTCACCATTGAAAACGCTGTAAAAGCGTCCGGCATAGACGCCGAAAACAGTCTCAGGATTTTCGTAGCAACTCACGAAGGGAGACTGCTCAAAACGCTTTGCGCTGATGCGTACGGTGCTTTTTCTGTCAGAGTGGATTGAGCCGCTCATCGTTCTTTACCCTCAACGCGCCTTGAACCGCCGTTCGGCACCATTGCACTACCGGTAAGATTAGGTAGTTGTTCGGCGCGCAAACCCTGGGCAATGAATTCATCTATCTAGATGATAAATATAGGTTTATTTTCGAATTTGAAAAGCATTTGATCTCAACAATTCATATAGATAATCTTAGCGTTGAGATGAGTAAGTGGTTGCCATCATTGAATGCCCTACGCGCGTTTGAAGCTGTTTCGCGGCATCTGAACTATCGAAAGGCTGCCGAAGAGTTGCGCGTCTCGCCCGGCGCGGCAAACCAGCTCGTAAGCAAGCTCGAAGAATCGATTGGGGTTCCGCTTTTGGAGAAACGTGGCCGTGGACTGGTTTTAACGCCAACCGGGGCTGCGGGCCGCGACGGACTGACGGTGGCTTTTGGACAAATCGTAGATACCGTCGAGCGCATGCGAGGAATGAGTGCGGAAGGCCGGTTGATCGTTTCAACCACCCCCTCCTTCGCGGCCTCGTGGCTTGTCCCCAGGCTGGAAGGCTTTAAGGCCAAGAATCCGGGCGTGGAGGTTCTCATCGACTCCAAACCTCAAATCGTCGATCTCGATAGCGGAGCCGCGGACGTGGCAATACGCTTTGGCGTGAAAGACCACGGAAACCTGATCGTTCACCGGCTGTTTGACGAGGAGCTCTGCGCATTTTGTAGCCCCGGGCTTGCCAAGGGACCGCCAAAAATCAGCCATCTGGACGATCTTGAGAATGTGACGCTGTTGCGCTGGGATCTTTCAGAATTTGAGTGGGCCTCAAACACCCGAAAATGGAACTACTGGAAACATTGGCTCGACCAAGTGGGTGCACATCATATCAATCCGGGCGATGGGCCGCGGTTCAGTGACTACAATCTGGCCGTTCAGACGGCAATCGCGGGGCAAGGAATGATCATTGGGAGCACCCCGGTCTTGCGAGACCTCTTAGAAGCAAACCTCCTCGTCAATCCGTTATCCGAACGGGTCGCTACAGATATTGGATACGATCTGGCAACCACCGGGACCGCGATGCTCAAGCCTGGCGTTCCAAAGTTCATTGACTGGATCCTGGAGGAAGCTCGCTCTCAGAACGTTCAGAACACCTTTCCGGCCATCGCGGCTACATAGTGTTGTCGGCAGCAAAGCTATCATCCCATCCATCGTTATCCGTCTCTTGCGTTATCTCATCCCGTTCGCCAAGAGCATGGAACTGGAATCCCGGCGTGGCAACGTCATGGCAACGCTCCCGCTAAAGAACCTGGAACCAGCCCCACGTGGCGTAGAGCTCCCACGTGTGGCCGAAGTAGCCGAAATTCGCGAGCACCTTCACCTCAACGCGGCCGGGTGCTCCACGGCTATGAGTTGGCTTTCGCCACCGCGCGCTTCGCCATGACGCCGATCAGATGCTTGCGGTACTCAGCAGAAGCGTGAATGTCGCTATTCAGGTCTTCTTCGTCGACGCCGCTTGCGTCAACCGCGTCCACGGAGAAACTTTCGTTCAGCGCCAATTCAATGGCCTCGTCGCGGAACACGCCATGCCCGGCCCCGGTCACGGCAACGCGCACGCCTGCACCCGTCTTCGCCACCATCACGCCCACAATGGCGTAGCGAGAAGCCGGATTAGGAAACTTGGCGTAGGCTGCTTTCTCCGGCAGGGGAAAGGAGATCGCAGTCACAATCTCTCCATCCTCCAAAGCCGTGTCGAAGGTGTCTCCGAAAAAGTCGTCGGCCGCGATCTGACGCTTGCTGGTACGGATCGTCGCGCCAAGGCCGAGGCAGCCGGCCGGATAGTCCGCGGCCGGATCGTTGTTGGCGATCGAACCGCCGATCGTGCCGCGGTGGCGCACTTGCGGATCACCGATCCCTCTGGCCAGGCTGGCCAGAGCTGGGATGCGCGAGGCCACCAGATCACTCTCCGCGACCTCACAGTGTGTGGTCATGGCGCCTATTACGACCGCGTTACCCTCTTCCCGAATCCCTTTCAGTTCGTCGATGCCACACAAGTCGACGACGTCCGATGCCCGCGCCAGCCTGAATTTCAGAGTTGGGATCAACGTTTGTCCGCCCGCCATCAAAAGCGGATCCGAAGCGCTGTTGAGAGCTGCGTCCGCCTCCGAAAGGCTGCTTGGTTGGTGATAGCCGAAGTCGTACATACCGGTAGCGTCCTCCCGTCTATTTGGCCGCGGCGCCGTTTTGCGCGATACGCCACACCTTCTCCGAAGTGGCCGGCATCTCGATGTGGGTCACGTCCAATGCGTTGGCGATAGCGCTGATGAGGGTCGGCGGCGCCGCGATTGCTCCGGCTTCGCCGCAGCCCTTCACGCCAAGCGGGTTGTGGGTGCACGCGGTCTCCGTGTAGCCGATCCGGAACGAAGGAAGATTGTCGGCCCGGGGCATGCAGTAATCCATGAAGGACCCTGTAATCAGTTGCCCGCTTTCGTGATCGTAGACGCCGTTCTCGAGCATGGCCTGGCCGACGCCCTGGGCGAGCCCGCCGTGGATCTGGCCTTCGACGATCAGGGGATTGATCACCGTGCCGAAGTCATCGACGGCCACCCAGTCAACAATCTCGGTCACGCCCGTATCGGGATCGATCTCGACTTCGCAGATGTGCGTGCCCGCCGGATACGTGAAGTTCAACGGATCGTAGAAGGCATTTTCATCCAGGCCAGGTTCGAGGTCGTCCGGAAAGTCGACCGGCACATAGGCCGCGAGAGCCACTTCGGCCATTGTTTTCGAATGGTCGGTGCCCGACACAGAGAAATTGCCATCGCTGAACGTGATGTCATCGACCGCAGCCTCCAGCAAATGAGCCGCGATCTTCCTTCCCTTCAGGATAACCTTGTCACACGCCTTCACGATCGCGGACCCACCGACAGCCATCGAACGCGAGCCGTAGGTGCCCATACCCATGGGAATCTGGCTGGTATCGCCATGAACGATTTCGACATCATCGTAAGGCACACCCAGGGCGTCCGCCACCAACTGGCCAAAAGTGGTTTCGTGCCCCTGGCCATGGGCATGGGTTCCGGTGAGCACTGTCACGGTTCCGGTGGCGTTGAAGCGCACCTCGGCCGATTCCCACAGCCCGGCCCCCGCACCAAACCTGCTGATCAGAGACGAAGGTGCGACGCCGCAGGCCTCGATGTAGGAGGAGAGACCGATTCCGCGCAGCTTGCCGCGCGCCTTCGCCTCTTCCTTGCGCGCCGCGAAGCCGTCGTAGTCGATCATCGACAGCGCCTTGTCGAGCGAGGCTTCATAGTCGCCGATGTCGTAGGTGAGCGCCACCGGCGTTTCATAGGGGAACTGGTCCGGCTGAATGAAATTGCGCCGCCTGATCTCCACCGGGTCCATCCCCAGATCGTGCGCGGCGATGTCCGCGATGCGCTCCAGGAGGTAGGCCGCTTCCGGTCGCCCGGCACCGCGGTAGGCGTCGACCGGAGAGGTGTTGGTGTAGACCGCGTGCACATTGGCGTATATCGCCGGCGTCGCGTACGGCCCGGCCAGCAAGGTCGCGTAGAAGTATGTGGGGATGCTGGTCGCGTAGTTGGAAAGATACGCCCCCAGGTTGGCGATGGTATGGACCTTCAGACCCAGGAACCGGCCCTCCTCGTCCAGCGCCATCTCGACCCGGGTCAGATGGTCCCGGGCATGCGCGTCGGCGAGGCAGGCTTCGGTTCGGTCGGCGGTCCACCGCACCGGCCGGCGGACCCGTTTGGCGGCCCACAGGCACACGGTCTCTTCCACATAGCAGTAGATCTTGACGCCAAATCCGCCCCCCACATCGGGAGCGATGACCCGCAGCTTTGTCTCTGGGATGTCGGTGACGTTACCGCATAACATCCACCGCAGCATGTGCGGGTTCTGGCTGGTCGACCAGAGTGTGTAGCTGTCGGTGCCGTTGTCGTACTCGGCAAGCGCCGCGCGCGGCTCCATCGGGCTGGGGATCAGGCGGTTGTTGACCAGCTCCAGCTTGGAAACGTGATGGGCTTTGGCGAAGGCCGCATCCACTTGGGCTTCATCGCCCAGCTCCCAGTCGTAACAGAGGTTGTTCGGTGCTTCGTCGTGGATTTGCACCGCTTCCATCGCCGTTGTCAGATCGATCACCGCATCAAGCGCCTCATAGTCGACCTCGACGAGTTCGGCGGCATCGCGCGCCTCAGCGTCGGTCTCCGCCACCACGACGGCAACCTGATCGCCGACATAGCGCGCCCTGTCGCGCGTCATGGGATAATGCGGAACCGCCTTATGAGGCTCACCGTTGCGGTCGGTCACCACCCACCCGCACGGGATGGAGCCGTAGTTGTCCGCAGCCAGATCGGCCCCGGTGAAGACGCCGACAACGCCCGGTGCTGCTCTCGCCGCGTCCGCGTTGATACTCTTTACGATGGCGTGCGCATGGGGTGAGCGCACAAAAGCGGCGGAGAGTTCGCCAGCGCGCCTTATGTCGTCGACATATCGTCCCTCGCCACGCAGAAAACGAAAGTCTTCGCGTCGTCTTATTGGTTGCCCTACCAATTTCTTCGACATACTTCCGTGCCTCCCACTAGGCCGCACTGCCGGCGGCGTGCCGTATGGCCTTGATTATGTTGTGATAACCGGTGCATCTGCAAATATTGCCCTCCAGCCAATCGCGGATCTCTGTCTCGCTGGGACTGGGATTCTTCTGCAGTAGATCGACCGCACTCATCACCATGCCTGGCGTGCAGAAGCCGCACTGGAGGGCGTGGTGCTCGTTAAAGGCCGCCTGCATGGGATGGAGAGTATCACCTGACGCAAGCCCCTCGATAGTCGTCACCGCGCTGCCGTCGGCTTGCACCGCCAGCATGGTGCAGGATTTTACCGACTTTCCGTCGACGTGAACAACGCAGGCGCCGCATTGGCTCGTGTCGCAACCGACATGGGTGCCGGTCATTTGCAGATGCTCGCGCAGGAACTGGACCAGCAAAGTGCGCGCTTCAACGTCTCGCGACACCTGCCGACCGTTCACCGTCATTGTCACTTCCGCCATGGGCCTCTTCCTGTCGAGTTCTCAGAGCGCATCAGGCTCCAGGTACGGACCTGTCCCAACCCGGTCGCCCGTGCGCGCATTTGCGTACGTGAACACTAGGGGAAGGATCGGGATGGCGGGAAGTCGTTTATTCTGAACGCAATGTTTAGAAAAACTGACCGCAGTGGCGAGTGGCTCAGGCTGCCTCATTCGCCACGGCGTTTGTGCGGTTGATGTCGGTAAGAGGGAAAAACTCGGCCCAGACGTGCCAGAACATTCCGGGCCTGAGGGTCTCTATCCGGGCGTGTTGTCCCCGGTCCGACCTGCCGTAGAAGTCGATCTCGGACACCGGTGAGCCGGTGTCGTTATACCAGGCCCCCAGGCTTTCGTAGTTCTGGTGCCAGGCAACGACGATATCGCGACCGCCGACTGAAGCGTTGATGGGTTTTCCCTGCTGAATGACAAAGTCGTCCGTGTAGCAAACGGCGTCGTCACCGATGTTGACGGCCCAAACATAGGTCTTGTTCGGCAGACGGTCGTCGAGGCGGGTCATGTTGTCGGTTACCGGTGCATTGACCCGGTGCTGGGCGGTGATCCCCCACGTGAACATCATGTCCTGGGCGACGTCGAGGATTTGGACGAGCGGATTGGCGCGACCTATGTTCAGATAAACTTGACCATCCGGATACGCCTTTTCGAACCCCCGGAAGGACATGCGGAAGGTCGGCCATGGCGTCATTGCGGATGAACGCTTCTCGTCGCGTTCATGGGCTCCGTATATCTGCTGGATAGGTTCGCCGGTGGCGTTGTCGCGCAGGATAAGGTTGTTCCCGAGCTGTGCCATGACTTCCATCTCCACGGACTTCCCAGCGATTTCAGGCTTGAAGGCGATGCCCAGATTGGCCATGCCGCAATAGGTCATGACGACGTTTTCGCCACCGAAGCCCTCCGCGTTGCCGGCAAGATGCGGACGCAGCATATGACCGTCCGGATGGGCCCGCGCAATCCCCTCGTTTTCGATCACCACGACGCTGTTCGACGGACTCACGAAGTGGCGTGCTTCTTCAACACTGTAGTACTTGGCGTTGCTGCGCTGATGCCGCATCCCGATGTGCAGCCAGACATAAGTGAAGCCATAGAGGAACGCGAGAACGGCGACGGCGATCCAGAACACCCAAGCGTTGCCTCCGCCCATGACCAGGTGGGCGAACACCATGACGGCGGCGCCTATCAGTCCGCCCGCGACCAGCTTGTATTCATTGCGAATGAAACGAACCAGGTTCTCGCGCCTGATCTTGAAAAACATCTGGCTGATGTCGCCGAGCTCCCGGAAATAGAGAAACCCGATGACGACGGCGACCGTCAGTCCAATCCAAAAAAGTGCGTCCCAGACCACTTCATTTCTCCAGCGACCGCCTGATTAAGCGGGAGGTGGTTCGAGCCCGCGCGGAATTCTCTTCTCCGCATCATAGAACGGCAACGGCACGATTTCACACTCGTGCAGGTCGCCTTGCGGGTCGCGCAATGTGAGCGTTTGGCCCAACCACGCTCCCTTTCCGTTCTCTGGCTCGTCAAAGACGACATACCCAACGCCCTTTTCAAGCGTGGGAGACCAATCGCCGATTGTCATGTGTCCAGCCTCCTTGCCGCCATCGAGCACGGTGGACCCGAAACGGGGGATGCCTGTTTCCGAGGTCAGTCCAAACAGTCGGCATCTCTTATCGGCCTTAAGTAGCGCCTCCCTCCCAACGAAGTCGGGCTTGTCCATGTCAACGAAATCTCCCAGGCCGGCGGCGAAGGGGGTAAGCGCCGGATTGATGTCCATGTCATAATCCAGGATGCCCGCCTCCACGCGGCGCATCCCCATGGATTCTCCGTCCGACATCTCCAGGCCGAACTCCTTTCCGCATTCGAAGATGTAGTCCCACAGGGCCGAGTGATCGAGGTTGGCGTTGCCATATATCTCGATCCCCATTTCGCCGGTGAAGCCGGTCCGCGAAATCAGAACCTCCTGTCCGTCGAAGCTGAATATGCCCGCCTGGAAGTAGCCGAACTTCTCGGGGATTTGCCCGGGTGCGGCGCGCTCCAAGAACTCGAGCGCCTTCGGCCCCTGCACCTGCAGGACGCGCGACTTGGGATCGCTCACCTTGACATCAAGCCGCATTCCCGCCGCCAGAGCCATCAGCCAGAGGTCAAAACCTCCGTTGGCCTGGACATACCAGAAGTGATCCTCGGCGAGACGGATCGCCACACCATCCATGATGATGCCGCCCTCGGCCGTGCAGCCGATCGCATAGCGCGCCCGCAAGGTCTTCATGTTGTCGACCCGGCGACTGAGGGCGTGCTCAAGCAGTTTTCCCGCGTCCGGCCCTTTGATGTCGATAGGCCGTTCCGGAACGTCGTAGAGCATGATGCCGCGCCGCAGTTTCCAGTATTGGTCAATGGCATCGTTGCCAAGCGAGACGGGGTAGAGCCGGTCGGCATAGATGCCGAAGAGCGTCTTGTCCGTTGCCCATTTTTCGATATAGGGCGAACGCTGAAATCGCTTTGAGTTGATGCGGAGAGTAGGGTGAGACGTCGCGTGCGCGACTTCCGCTCGATCGGTTTTCAAGGCTGTGTTGGTCACGGGACTGCGCTACCTCATGGTATCTAAAATTAATAGAGTCGCCGCTTGCCGGGATCATGAAGTCCGCCATCGCCAAGCGTCGAGCCTATCCAGCTCCTCAAAGAGTATGAGAGTTTTAAAATGCAGCCGGAAGTCGTTTAATCTGAATACAACATTTAGAAAAACTCACCGCCGCCCGGAACATTGACAACTCGCGCCCGAACACCTGCCGGTGTTCGAAGACATCAGCATTTAGACCCTTTCACGTTCTTTGTGGCGAGTTTGATGCTGATCCCAAGCGCAAGAATTGCCGGCGCGCGGGTCCGGCCGAAACGCGGTCGGCGATCACAGACGGATGAGTAGCCGCAGGCGATCCAGGAAGACGGCGCCGACGACGACCACGCCCAAGACAATCTCCTGCAGGAAGCCGTCCACGCGGGTCAAATTCATGCCGATGGACAGTATCGTGACCAGCAGCCCGCCCAGCACCACATGGATCACGCGGCCTTCGCCACCTCTCAGGGCAACGCCACCAATCACAGCCGCCGCAATGCTCTGCAGTACGAGACCTCCGCCTATGCTCGGCTCTCCCGTTCCAGCGCGCGCGGTGATCATGATGGCGCCGATCGCAGCAATGGACGAACAGATCACGTACGCAAGCATGTTGTATCGCCGCCAGGGCAGCCCCGCGACCTCAGTCGCGCGCGGGTTTGCGCCCAACAGGTACAAGCTTCGTCCCAGTACGGTTCGGTTGAGCACGAAATACGAAACCACGAGAATAATCAGGCAAATCGCGACCGGCGGCGACAGGAACCCGAACCACGCGCCTTGCGCGAAGTTCTCATTGAGTTGGCTTGGAATGTCGAGGACAGGAAAGCCGCCCGAAATGGTCGTGGCCAGTCCGAATGCAATCCCCTGCATTCCCATGGTCACGACAAAGGGATTGATTTCCAGATAGGCGACACAAAACCCGTTTACCGCACCGGCGAGTGCGCCGACCGCAATACCCGCTAGGATTCCGACGATCAAAGCAATGACGACCGGACCCTCACCATTCGGTGCAATGCCAGCCATGACCAATGCGCTGGCGACACTCACCATGGATACCACCACGCCAAGAGAGAGGTCGAAACCGCGCGTCAGCAGGACGAACATCTGGGCGGTCGCCAGAACGATCAGAAAACTGGATTGCTTGATGATGTTCAGAGCATTGGCGCCACTGAAGAAAGCGGGTTCCACGAGCCCGAACCCGACATAGAGCGCGATGAGGATGACAGGCAGGAAACCGTAATTGGCAAAAAAGCCGAGCAGCCAGGCGTGTGAGCGCGACGCCGCCAGATCCGGAGTTTCCACCGATGCACTCATCGCACCGAACCCCTCGACTTGAACCGCTCTATGCCGACGGCGACAATGATGACGACCCCGATCACGATGGTCTGGAGTTTGCTGTCCACGCGGACCAGGTTCATCGCGTTTGTGACGAGGGCGAGGAAGAGTGCGCCCAGAGCGACCAACTCGACCCGGCCCACACCGCCACGCAGAGACACTCCACCGATGACCGCAGCGGCAATGCTCTCCAGCATCAGCGTTCCACCGAGCGTCGCTTCGCCCGAACCGACCCGGGCGGTCAGCAGTATGCCCGTCAGCGCCGCCAGGAAAGAGCAGAAGGTGTAGGTCACCACGATGTAGAAGGTCGTGGACACCCCGGACACCCGTGCCGCATGCTCGTTGCTGCCGATG
>JAJFHL010000236.1 GCA_021775615.1 Hyphomicrobiales bacterium | reverse complement strand
CACCTCAATTGCTGTGCAGTGCGATGCGGTTGCCCTCGGTGTCTGTGAACTGCGCAATGTTGCCGTAGGCGCCGATCGACATTTTGGGCGCAACGACCTGCCCGCCGGATGCGGCCACTCTTTCAAGGACGGCATCGATATCGGATGTCCCGAAGTAGACCAGCGGGCCCGTTGCCGAGGGCGCGTTGTGTTCATTGCTGACCAATGCGCCGACCGGCATGTCGTTGTTGTGGAATGTTTTCATGAGGCCGGCGGGGCTTTCCATTTCTCCCAGCTCAACGCCGAAAACGGTGCTGTAGAAGTCTGCCGCCCGAACCAGGTCGGTGGCGGGAATCTCGAACCAATTGATTGTTACTGCGGTCATCGCGGATCTCCTATGGGCGCCGACGGTCGCCGCCCTTCGACCAAACAACGAGTGGCGCTGGGAAAAGGAGACATGCGCTGCAAAAAAGGCGGGCCGGAGCTATCCCAGCATGCAGACTTCCATCTGACCGAGCAGGAAGTGCTGAACCGGCTCGGTTTGCGACAGACCAAGCGCCCGCCTGTAGTAGACGGCGGCCTGGTCGGCCCGCCCGGCCCGTCTATGAAAATCTCCCAACAGGGCCGGCAACAGGTACATGCCGTGGAGTTTGCCGGCGTCGTCTAGGGCGCTTAGCAGTTCGATTGCCGGATCCGGCCCGTCTGTCATTAAAATGGCGACCGACCGGTTGAGGTCGACCACGGGCGATGGAAAGAGCGCCGCCAGATCCTCATAGAACTCGCGTATCCGGCTCCAGTCCGTGTCTGCATAGCTTTGCGCCGTGGCATGGCAGGCGGCGATTGCCGCTTCAAGATGATAGCGCGACCGCTGAGTGCTTCCCATGGACCTGCCGAGAGCAACAAGGCCGGATGCGATCTTCTCCTGGTTCCAGCGTGAGCGGTCCTGATCGGCAAGGCGGACAAGACGCCCATTAGAACACGTGCGGGCCTCGATCCGGGACGACTGAAAGGACAGGAGTGCGGACAGGGCCCAGATCCTCCCCTTGTCTTCCAGAGAGCTCTTGAGAAGCAGCTCGACAAGCCGCTCCGCCTCCACACAAAGCTCGCGCCTGATCAGATTGTCGCCTACATAGGCCGAGTAGCCCTCATTGTACAAAAGGTAGATGCATTGAAGAATCCTCTCCAGCCGCACGTCGAGCTGGTCGGGCGGAGGCAGATCGAAGGAGATCGCAAGATCGCGGATCTTTTGTTTGGCGCGGGTCAGTTGTTTCTTGACGGCGGCAGTTGTCGTCAATAGCCCTTTGGAAATCTCCTCGACACCCAGATTGCAGATAAGTCGCAGGATGATGACGGCGGTTTCGCGGGGTTTGAGTTCGGGATGGGCGCAGACCACCATCATCTTCAGAACATCGTCCTCGAGAGGACCGGCCCATAACGGCTCTTCGGACTTTTCGGGATAAAGCGCGGCTGACACGTCCGGCACTTTTGCCGAAACCAGGGCATCTTTGCGCACCATGTCGAGCATAAGATTCTGAGCAACGACGATGAACCAGGCGACCGGGTTGGGAGGTGTGCCCTTTTGCGGCCAGAGCGACAGCGCTTTCTCCATGGCACCCTGTATGGCGTTATCAATGTCGTCCAGCCTGTGGGCGCCGAACTTCCGCGCGAGCACCAGAATCATTTCCCGGCGCTTCTCGCGAAAGCACCGCTCCACGATCCGGCGGGTTTCAACATCCATATTCATCGCTCGCACTACTCGGCGCTCATGGAGCCTTCCATTTCGCGGACCTCAACGGAGCCCCCATAGGTCAGAATCGGACAGGCTTTCGCGGCCCTGACAGCCTCGTCCATTGTCTCGGCACGCACACAGTAGTATCCGGCGATTGCCTCCTTGGCCTCGGAGAAGGGCCCGTCGACGACGAGTTCGTCTCCTCTGGCGCGCACCGTCTTGCCGAGTTCGCGGGTCAGTTTCCCGGCGCCGCCGAACCGCTCTTCCTCGCGCAACATCCGGTTCCATTCGGCAAACATGTCCACGACGTTGCGCATCTCCTCGGCTGTAAATCGGTCCCATTTCAGTTCGTGATCCCTGAGGATCAATAGGTACTGCTTCACCAGAATGGCTCCTTGTTGGATTTTCCCCATACACTAAACGAACGGAGGGCCCCGAAGAGGACTTCGTCGGTCACCCCCTGCGCTATGCATCCGTGCCTGCTGACACAGTGCTGTCAGCATCAGTTCCCTACAAGGAGGCATCAACGGGCTGGTCGGAATAGAACTGCAACTGGATCCATCATGGGCGAACGCCTGGGTGTCGGAATGGCGATTGTGTCGAGCATCCTCGGTGGAACAGCCCTTGCCGTCACCCGCTACCTGGCCGGCGACGTCGATCCGATCACTCTCGGGATACTGAGATGGGGCATTGGGTTCCTGTGCGTCCTGCCGGCCGCAGTCGCACTCAAGGCAAAGTTGCCTGCCCGCCGCGATTGGGTCGCCGTCAGCACATTGGGGATTCTGTTTTTCGGACTGTTCTTTGTGTTCTACAACTTGGCCCTTGGCTACACAACGGCGGCCCGTGCCAGCCTGGCACTGTCGACCCTGCCTCTCCAGACCATGGTCGTCGGCGCGCTGTTCGGGATCGATCCGCTGACGGCTCGGAAAACCGCCGGCGTGACGATCGCCACACTCGGCGTCTTTGCCGCCCTTGCATCGGGCGTTGCCTCCGCGCCG
>JAJFHL010000235.1 GCA_021775615.1 Hyphomicrobiales bacterium | reverse complement strand
GCGCGCTTCACCCAGCGTGATGTCGAGCGTCTGCTCAAGGACGAAGGCATCGTCCGCCACCGCGGCAAGATCGAGGCCGTCCTCAACAATGCTCGGCGGGCACAGGAACTCGTTCAACAGGAAGGCTCGCTGGCAGCCTTCTTCTGGCGTTACGAACCTGATGCGGAGCAGCTTGCACAACCGCAGTCCGCATCGACCTCGGCGACCTCGATTGCCCTGTCGAAGGACCTCAAGAAGCAGTGCTGGAAATTTGTCGGACCGACCACGGTCTACGCCTTCATGCAGGCCATGGGGCTGATCAACGATCATGTCGAGGACTGCGTGATCAGGGCCGAAGTGGAGCGCGCGCGAGAGACTTTCAGGCGGCCGGGCCGCTGACGTTCGACCTGCCGACAAAGACAGCCGCCGCGCCTGTTGCGGTTCATGCGCGCAGCCGCCCCCCGTCCATGGCCCGCTTTGCAAGCCCGCACACGCTTAACTATAGTGGCCGCCCCACGATGGGGGGCGACCGACGCGATCAGGCAAAAGGAGTGCGTGAGCGATGAACGATCAAGCGATCTCGGCTGAGGATTCCCACCCGCGCAAGCGCGTCGCGGTGCTCGATAGCGAAATGGCCTATGTCGACACCGGCGCGGGCGATCCGATCGTCTTCCTGCACGGCAATCCGACCTCCTCCTATCTGTGGCGGAATGTGATCCCGCACTGTGAGGGGCTGGGGCGGTGCCTCGCGCCCGATCTGATCGGCATGGGCGCATCGGGCAAGAACCCCGGCGGGTCCTATCGCTACGGCGACCATGTGCGCTATCTCGATGCCTGGTTCGAGGCGCTGGAAATTTCGAACGCCGTGCTTGTGATGCACGATTGGGGCGGCGGCCTCGGCTTCCACTGGGCGGCACGCAACCCCGACAAGGTGCGCGGGCTCGCCCATATGGAGACAATCGTGGCGCCGATGGTCTTTTCAAGCTGGCCCGAGGAGGCGCGAAACGCCTTTCAGGCCATGCGCTCGAGCACAGGCGAAGAACTGGTGCTGCAGCACAACATGTTCGTGGAGAAGGTCATGCCGGCGGGCATCATACGCACCCTCGATCAGAAAACCCACGACGCCTACCGCAAGCCCTTCGCCGAGCCGGGCGAGGGACGCCGGCCGACACTGACCTGGCCCCGCGAGATCCCCATCGACGGCGAGCCGGTGGACGTCCAGGCCGTGGTGGAAGCTTACGGCGCCTGGCTTGCAAAGAGCGACGTTCCCAAGCTCTTCATCAACACAGAACCGGGGCGGATCATGGCGCGTGGCGACATGCGCGCGATCTGCCGCGCCTGGCCCAACCAGCGTGAGGTCAGCGTCGCCGGCCTCCATTTCGCGCAAGAAGACAGTCCGCACGAAATCGGCGTGGCGGTGGCCGACTTCGTACGCGGACTCTGAAGGACAGGGCGAGCACCACGCCCTAGACGATCGCCAACTCGATGCCCGCGAGCGGCAGTCCGGTAAGCCGGGTGCTCCAGCGCTCACCGGCCTCCACCGGAAAGGCCCGTGTCACGGTTCCCGTCGTGATCACGTCGCCCGGCTGAAGGGCGCGGCCAAGGGGGTCACCCTCCACACCGGCGACGAAATGCCGGAGCGCCGAGAGCGGGCCGCCGAGCACGTTGGCGGCGACGCCGCGGTCGACTTCCTCGCCGTTGCGGTAGAGGGCGATCTCAAAGCCGTTCAGCTTGCCCATCCATTCGCCGTGATCTTCAACCGGGGCGAAGCCGCCATGGTAGAAGCGGGCATGGAGGCCGAAGGCGGCCACCGTATCCGGCGCCGTGAATTTCCAGTCCGGAAAGATCGAGTGCACCATTTCGAAGCCGTGCGCGACACCGTCGATGCAGGCGAGGAGCTGCGCCTCGTCCATGGCGGGCGCCGGCGCGGATGAAAGACGAAGGGCGATTTCCGGCTCGATGCGCGGCTCGGCGAAGCGGGCCGCCTCGCATTCGGCGGCATCCGCGACCTCGAAGATGGTGCTGTCGTACATCGGGGCCCATATGGGGGCACTGGCGCCATACTCCTCCCAGATGTTCTTGTTGGTGAAGCCGATCTTCCATCCGGCGATGCGCTCACCGCGGGCTTCGCGCAAGCGCGCGATGCGGGCGCCGACATCATAGCCGGCCGCAAGATCGAAATCGCCACGCTCGCCGGAAATCGGCAGGATGCGCAGGGCGGTATCGCCGGCGGCGAGCACGAGGCGGGCCATTGTGTCAGACGCTTGGTCATCGATGGTCATGGGGGGCACGCTTCTCCGGTTTTGCAAAACAGCGGCTGTGGTGCGTTGAACACGCCACCACCTTCTAGACCCTTTCTTCTTCTTACGGAAACGCTTGATGGCGCCAAATCGGTTCGCTCGGCAAGGCGCGGTGCGCAGTTCGATGCGGTGCATCGGGCAAGCGTCGCAACGCTGACGACGGGCCGACTTGGCCCACCGAAGGCCGGATTTTCACGCCTGCTGTCCGCGTTACGGCCCACTTGTGGTCAGCCAGACTACGGCGTGGATCGTGCCTTGCCAGCAGACGTGAAAATCCGGTCAAGTGATTCCGTAAGAAGAAGAAAGGGTCTATACCCGTCATCCTCGTACTTGACACGAGGATCTGCTTCGGCATTTCGCGGCGCGAGATGCCCGTGTCGAGCACGAGCATGACGGAATACGGAATGAAATGATTATGGGGCGGTAACGTCGAATTTCGCCTAACATGGCAAGCGTTGTCACCCGGAGGCGTCCATGCGGTCTTACCTGTTTGCAGCCCTCTTCATGCTGGCGGCGGGCGGCGCCCACGCCCAGGAGGTCGACCTCGAACTGGTCCTGCTGGCCGATGCGTCGGGCTCCATCGACGATGCGGAGATCCGGTTTCAGCGCACCGGCTATGCCGATGCCATCACGCATCCCGATGTGCTCAACGCCATCACCGGAGGCCTCACCCAGAAGATCGCCGTCACCTATGTGGAGTGGGGCGATGAGACGTCCCAGGAGGTGGTGGTGCCGTGGACCGTCATCTCAGGAGCGCAGAGCGCCCGGGCCTTTGCCGACAAACTCCTCACCAAACCGAGGCTTGCGCACGGCTTCAACGCCATCGGCAGCGCCCTTGCAAAGGCGCAGGCACTGATCGAGGGCAATGCCATCCACGGCCTGCGCAAGGTCATCGACATCTCCGCCGACAGCGCCAACACCTGGAGCGGCATCCCCATCGAGACAGCGCGGGCGGCGGCGGTTTCGGCGGGCATCACCATCAACGGCCTGGCGATATTGTGCCGCGATGACGACTGCGGCGGACGTCCCGTCAGCTACAGCGTGGAAGAGGCCTTCGCGCGAGACATCATCGGCGGCCCGCGCAGCTTCGTGGTGACGGTGGACGGCTCCAAGAGCTTCGCCGAAGCGGTGCGTCAGAAACTGGTGCTGGAGATCGCCATGTTGCGTGTCGCGCCGGAGCTCATATTCGGCGACACCTATTTACCGGTGACCCGCCCTTCCGCCTTGGCCCGCATCAGTCGGGCTATCAGTTCGCGGATGTCGTTGGGAGTGATCGGTTTTTCCAGATAGGGGCGGCCGGCGCTCGAGAGAAAATCGCTGACCCGCTTACTCAGCGTGTCGCCGGTCATAAAGCCGAGGCCCGGGATGATTTCCGGTTTGGTCTCCTGCAGGGCGGCGAAGAAGGCGGGGCCGTCCATGCCGGGCATGCGCACATCGGACAGGATCACGTCAAAGTCGCGCCCCTCGATCTTCTGCAGCGCCGCATGGGCGGACGACACCATCTCGACATTGTGGCCATCGAGTTCAAGGATGTCGGCCATGATCTGACCGACCTCGACCTCGTCGTCCACCACCAGCACGCGCAGCCGGGCCATGTCCTCGCCGCTTTCGACCGCCACCGGTTCTTCCAGAACCCGGTTGCGCTCGCAGTTGAAGCGGATCGCAAAGGACGCGCCCTTGCCGGTGTCCGGTTCAAGCTCGATCGTGCCGCCATGGGCCTCGACGATGCGGTGGCAGAGCGCCAGGCCGAGCCCGGTGCCGGACCCGGTTTCCTTGGTGGTGTAGAGCGGCTCGAATATGCGCGAGCGGATGTCGTCGGGAATGCCGGGGCCGGTGTCCTTCAACTTGATCACAACCTGATCGGTCTCGGCGCGGTAGGACGAGGTCACCCGCAGGCGGCGCTCGGTGGCAACATCGTGCAGCGCGTGTTCGGCGTTGAGAATGAGGTTGGTGAACACCTGAACCAGCTGGTCGGCGTCGGCGAGCACCGCCGGGAGGTCGGCGGCCAGGTCGCGCACCACCTCGATGCCCGCGGTGCGCAATGAATAGCCGGTCACCTCGAGCGCGCTCTCGACCGTGTCGTTGAGATTGACGGGGACATATTTGCGGGTTTCGTGGCGCGCCATGGAGAGGAACGTCTTGACGATGCGGGCGCAGCGGTCGGCGGCCTTCTCGATGCGCTCGGCGCGCTGGGCGGTCTTCTCGTCGGGGGCGGTGTCGCGCAGCATCATGGCCTGGCCGACCAGCACCGACAGCGGGTTGTTGAGCTCATGCGAAACGCCGGCGAGCAGTTCGCCGAGGGCGCTCAGCTTTTCGCTCTGGTGCATCATTTCGCGCTGGCGCGCCATTTCCGCTTCCGCCTCGCGCCGCGCGGTGAGGTCGGTGAAGCTGGTGATCGAAACAGCGCGCTCGCCATAGGTGACAAGCCGGTCGTTCATGGCGGCCCAGAATTCGGTGCCGTCGGTCTTCTTGAGGCGGACTTCGACCTCCTGCATGACGGCGACCTTGCGCAGGCGGTCATTGAGCGACGCGCACTCGGTGGTATCGGCGAAATGGTCGACCGAATAGGCCTTCTGGGTCGACGGCCATTCGCGGCCGACAAGGTCGGCCGCCGCCGGGCTCTCATAGAGAATTTCCGAACTCTCGATATCGACCATCCATACCGGCAGGGGATGGCCTTCGACCATGGCGCGGAATTGTTCTTCGCGGTCGCGAAGGGTCTGCTCCATGCCCTTGCGCTCGGTCAGGTCGACCACATTGGAGACAACCACGTCCTCGCCGCGGAAATCGATCAGCCGCGCCGACACGGACACCCAGAAGGTCGACCCGTCGGCGCGCCTGGAATGGACCTCCAGATTGTCCACCGCGCCATGTTCCCTCAACACCTCCAGATAATGCTCCCGGTCGGCGTCATTGACATAGACCGAGCCGACCTCCTCGCGCACGCTGGGTGAGAATTCGCGGCCGAAGAGCTGCCGGAAGGCCGGGCTTTCATAGAGCACCTCTCCGGTGTCGGGGTGCCACATGCGCACCGGCAACGGGCAGGCCTCCAGCACACGGCGAACCAGCTCTTCGCTTTCGCGCAGGGACTGTTCCATTTGCTTGCGCTTGGTGATGTCGCGCCAGACCGACACGAAGCCGCCCTGGCGGGTCGGCATGTGGGTGTATTCGAACCATCTGCCCTCGGAGGCGGGAAACTCTTCGCGCTTGGCAACGCCGCGCTGCGACATCTGGCCGTGCAGCCACTCTTCCAGCCCTTCGGACGCAGCCGAGAACAGGCCGGCCTCACCGCGCTTGCGCGTCACATCGGGCCAGTAGGCGCCGGGGACCAGCACATCCGCCATGTCGCCGTGAAACGACTTGTACTTGCCGTTGACCATGACCAGGCGGTCATGGGAATCATACAGCACGAAGCCGTCCTCGAGCGCCTCGATGGCGTCTTCAAGGGTCTCGCGGGCAAGTTTGAGCTCATCTTCGCGGGCCTTGCGCTCGGACACGTCGACATAGGCCGAGACGATCACCGGCTCGCCGCGAAACGTGATGAGGCGGCCGGACATGGCGGCCGTCGTTGTGCCGCCGTCCGGGTGGCGGAAATGGATCTCGAAATCATCGGCAGCGCCGGTTTCGCGCAGCGTGGTTTCGTAGGCCTCGCGCTCGGCCGGGTTGATGTCGCTTACGCCGGCGATGTTCGGAGCGGTGCCGGGGGTGTCCTGCATCATCTTGTACATGGCCGGGTTCTCGAACAGGAGACGCCGGTCGGAGGCGCGCACCATGGACACCGGAAGCGGCACCGCCTCGATGATGCCGCGGATCATCTCGTCGGTGTCGCGCTGACGCCGCTCGGCCTCCTTCTCGGTGGTGATGTTGAGCATGCAGCCGACGAATTCGCTCGCCGCGTCGCCGGACCCCAGAATGCGCAGTTCATCGCGAAACCACAGATACTCGCCCGAGGCGGTGGCGAAGCGGTATTCGTGTGTGAGCGCGCCCTTGTGCCTCAGCTCTTTTATATGCGCGCGGTAGTCCTCCAGATCGTCCGGGTGGATATGGGAATAGCCGTAATTCGGGTCGGCGAGGAAGTCCTCCGGCTTGTGGCCGGTGATGGTCTCGACGTTTGACCCGATGAAACGGATCGGCGTGTCGCCTTCGAGATCGGCGATGTAGAACACCACCGACGACTGGGCGACGACAAACTCCAGCAGTGCCTGCTGCCGGTCCTCGGGCGTCGCCCCGCTTGCATTGTTATCCGGGCGCTGGTTCATATGTCCGCGCGGTTCTCATCCGTGGTTGCGTTAACACACTAGATCACCATCGACTTTGGTGGAATCATCAAAGCCGATAAACGTGATCGATTCCAACATTTTAGAGCGGGATCGGAGGGAAAACCGGCATCCGCTTTTCCCGATCCCGTTCCAGCCCCCGGCGCCCGGTCATTTGAAGGGATATTGCCGCCAGGTGCAATCGATGATCAGAGTGAAGGTAACCGTCGGTCCGGGCGCGCCGTCCTAGACCTGCTTGCGGGCCACCGACCAGATGAAGCCGTCATACCAGAAGTGCATCAGCGAGATCAGCAGGAACAGGGCGAACAGCCAGGTGTGGGTGTCGATGTCGGCGCCCTCGGCGAAGACGCCGTAGCTCATGCCGACCACGACGATGGTGAAGAGCGCCGCCCATTTGCCCCAGGCCCTCCCCTCGCAGCCCAGCACCTTGGAGACATTGCCCTGCTCGGCCCACCAGACAATGGCGAAATACTGCCAGGCATGGAAGAAATTCATGATGAAGAAGGCCATGCCGAAGGGGTTGAAGCCCCAGGCATAGATCGAACAGGCCGCGGTCGAGAGCAGCAGGAACACTTTCTGCGGCGACACCTGGTAGCCATTGCGCCAGAACCGCCAGTAGCTCCACAGATAGAAGGCGAGGAATGGCACGCCGGTGGCGATCACCGCGGCGCTCAGGTAATGCGCATTGCTTTCTGCGAAGATCGGCACCGAGGTGAAGAAGACGGAACCGACCTCGGCGAACTCATAGAAATCGTCGACATGGTCAAGCAACGTGACGCCGGCGGCGATGGGCCCGGCATAGAGAAAGATGTTCAAGATCCAGTCGAGGGTGCGGCCAAGCTGCGGCTGGTTGCCGGCGCGCGCGTCATAGATCCGCGACAGGCCGAAGGTCTGCATGCCGGAGTGATAGACATCCCAGAAGGTCGCCAGCACCGAGCACGAGATCAGGATCCAGTTCGACGTCATCATGGCGGCGAAGAGCGCGATGGGGATCAGCGTGAAGCGCCAGGGATAGAGCGAAAAGATCTTCGGGTTGAGGTGGCTGCGGAAGATCACGATCAAAAGGTGGGCGAAGATGAAGACGCCGATGCCGAAATCGACCCAGGACTTTTCATGATCGAACACGCCGGAGGTCTCCTCCAGCGGCGTGCCGACAAGCGCCAGGCCGAGGACCAGGGCGATCAGGGGCGCGGCGATGAAGAACACCCAGTCATAGAACGGCGAGACGATATAGCCCGACCGCAAAACGCGGGCGAAGACGCGGGCTTTCAAAGCGGCTGGGAAGATCGTGTCGGAGGACGACATAGGCACCTGATTTTCTCAAGGAATCACGGCAGTTGCGGCAGTGTCGGCAAAATCGGTTAATCAGTTGTTAACCATAATTAACAGAACGCTCAAGCGGCTTGGAATTGCCCGGCAAATGGGCCCAAAATGCGACCCCGCCACGGAAATCGCCGCAAACACGGAAGGGCCCCGCGCATATGCTCAGCGACATTCAGATCGAAGAGGCCGCCGCCCTTTTGGCCCAGGCGCGCCGCGACAATGCCGTGGTCGAGGCCATTCCCGAACACTGCCGGCCGGAAAGCCTGGAAGAGGCCTACGCGGTGCAGGACCGGATGATCGCCCTGCTCGGCTGGCCGGTCTCGGGCTGGTTCTGCGCCTGCACCAATCAGGTGATCCAGGAGATGCTGGGTTTGGCCGAACCCTATTGCGCGCCCCTCCTCGCCGACTTCGTCTTCGACAGTCCGGCGGTGCTCAATGCCGGTGACTTTCCGCCGATCCTGCTTGAATGCGAGTTCGGCTTCAAGCTCGCCCGCGACCTGCCGCCGCGCGCGACGCCCTACACAAGGGCGGACGTGGAAGCCGCCATCGCCAGCGTGCACCCGACCATCGAGGTGGTGGCGGGGCATTTGAAGGACTGGCCGAGCCAGGACGTCTTCTCCGTCATTGCCGACAACGGCACCGACGGCGCGCTGATTGTCGGCGAAGGCGTTGAGGACTGGCGCGCCCTCGACCTCGTCGGCGGGCGCGTGCAGCTCATCGTCAACGGACGGGTGGTGCGCCAGGGCACCGGCGCCAACGTCATGGGCGACCCGCTCGACGCCTTCGTGTGGCTGGCCAATTCGCGGGCCGGAGCCAAGGGGCAAGGCCTCAAGGCCGGCCACATCCACAACACCGGCACTGCGACAGATATCTACTGGGTGACGCCGGGGGATCAGGCGGTGGTAGAGTTCGGCGGGCTGGGCGAGGTGCGGCTGACGATTCAAAGCTAGGGTCATTCGAACCAGGAACCGCAAGACACAAAAAAACGGCGACCGTTGAGACACAGCCGCCGCCAAGGGCTTGGTGTTTAAGTCATCAAATGTCTAAGCTTCACCTCTACTGCTGTTCACACTTCTGAGTGGTTTCGTTCCACGTTTCGCCGTCCTTGCAATCTTCCTGCCCGGCGAAAGCCTGGAAGGGCGCCGCAAGGGCCAGGCCCAGAACTGCGGCGATCAACATCAATCTTTTCATCTCAACGTCTCTCTGTGGTTGAAGTCATGTGCGGGTAATCGATGTGAATTTGGCCAATTTCATCACTGCGCGGTTCGCACCTACCGCTCTGCGCAGGAGGCGAAACTGAGCCAGAAACATGGTACAATCTGGGCGGATTCCGGGATGGCCAAGGGCAATTTCACGGTTAGAATCAGACCAATTCATTAAAGTGTACTATCTGGTACCGGGTGAATTTCGTCTCCTGCCGATGCCCCCGACGACCGCCTCATGACACTCCGCATGCCTGCGGCCCCGGTATCCGTGTCAGGGGCTCACAACGCCTGCGCGCCATTGCTTTCAAACAGGTTTTTGGCAGTTCGCCGTCTGCACGCCGTCGGCGCCGTTCCATATGGATTACAATATGATTGCCGCCGTCGCGACCCGTCCAGGACGCGCGAGCTGCCATCCGGTCGGATGCTGGACGGACGACAGCATCCGCCGTTCCGCCATCGGCCGGGGGGTGCCGTCAGGGGCCGAAAATCGACCTCCGGCCGCCACCATTTCGCCCCATTTGCACCTTTTTCAATGCCCGCGTTTGACCCGACGTTTTCGTGTCGCGGATCGAACCGCGTGCCAGGGCAAGGCGTCGGGGCCGATGGCGGCGCGATGGAGATGGCGGCGGCGCCGGGCATCCCTTGACAATCGACCGGTGTTCCGATCATAATCTTATAAGTTGCTTTGGACGCATTAATAAACCATTGGTGGTTGCCATGAGACGGCGGTTGGGGGCGGTCTTACTTGTCTGCATGATAGCTGGCGCGTGCGCCACGCCGGACACACAGTTGCCCGACACCAATGCGGCGGACAGCGATCAGGCCGCCGAGCAGCAGCGTCGCTTCGTCCTCACATCGCGCCTCGAGACAAGGAAGCGCGTGCAAAACGTGGCCTTTCGCCTGATGAGCGCCAATGCGGGCCTGTGCGGTGAGGACGTCACCGCGGTGCTCGGGCTGGACAGCATGCAGATCGGAAGCGTGGACCGGGAGTTTCGCCAATCGGCCCAGGGCCTGTGGCGGCTGGAGGAGCGGCCGCGCGTCATGCATGTGATGGCGCATTCGCCGGCGGCGCGCGCCGGCGTGGAACCGGGCGATATCCTGGTCAGCGTGAACGGGCGCGCCATCGGCGGTGGGCGGGACGCGGGCAAGCGCTATGCGGAAGCCCTCGACACGGCGAAGGCCGGAACGCCGATGCGCCTGGTGGTCGAGCGCAACGGCGCGCGCAAGCAGATCACCCTGCGCCCAGCCATCGCCTGCGCCTATCCGGTTCTCGTCAGCCATGACAGCGCGGCCAACGCCTTCACAGACGGTGAGCGGATCGTCGTCAATGATGGCATTTTAAACATCGCGAAAACCGAAGAGGAGCTGGCGCTGGTCATCGGCCACGAACTGGCGCACATCACCAAGGGGCATATCGACAAGAAGATGCAGAACGCGATCCTGGCCGGCGCCGGCGGTGTCGCCGTCGATATCGCCTTTGCGGTTTTCGGCATGAACACCCAGGGCGCCTTCACCGATTTCTCGATCAACGCAGGACGCCAGGCCTTTTCGCAGAGCTTCGAAAAGGAGGCCGACTATGTCGCCATCTACCACATGGCCCGGGCCGGCTACGACACCACCGGAGTTGAAAGGTTCTGGCGCCAGATGGCTGCGGAAGATCCGGCCTCGATCACTTTCGCCGGCACCCATCCGACATCGACGGAACGCTATGCGTTGATTTCCAAGACCCACCACGAGGTCTCCGCGAAACGCACCGCGGGCCAGCCCCTGGTGCCGAACATCAAGTCGCCGGACCGCAAGCGCAATGCGACACGCAGACGGGTCGACGACACAAGGTGAAGGCGGCGCTGCTCAGGGGCCGCCGGCAGGCCCGGTGGAGGCGCTCACGAGAAGGTCCCGGAGTGCGGCCGCGCCGGCATGATGCAGCGGACCTGCCCGGCGGACCACATGATAGTGGACACCCGGCAGCTCCCCCAGCGGCCTTGCGACAAGGCCAGGCGGAACTCTGCAGAAGTCATTGACCACCGTCAGGCCAGTGCCGAGCCCGGCGAAATGCAGCATCAGGTCCCAGCCCTGCGCCTCGACGGCGACACGCCATGAGACGCCCTGGTCCATCAGCATGCGATTGAGCATCTGGCGGTGCGGCCGACCCTGCGGCGGCACGACCAGCGCCTCACCCTCGAGATCCGTTAACGTCACGCGGGCACGGCGCGCCAGCCGATGGCCCTCGGGCACGACAAGCACCTGCCCGACCACAGCGAAGGGCTCGGCGGCAAGACCGGCGACCATGGCGTCAAGCGCGGTGACGCCGAGATGCGCCCGGCCCGAGAGAACGAGGTCCACCGTGCGGTCGCGGTCTCCGGTCAGGAGCTGGAGCACATGCTCGCGACTGCCGAGAAACTTCGAAATGGTCGGGCCAAGCAGATGGAGATAGGCGCCCTCACCGGCGCAGAATTCCACCGGCTGGTGGCTGCTTCCGGTTTTCAGCTCCGCCACGAAGGCTTCCGCGCGCGCCGTCTGCTCGCGGGCAAACACTGCAACCCGCGCCCCGGCCTGGGTCAGAACGAGAGCACGCCCGACCCGGTGATAGAGCGGTTCGCCAAGCCAGTCGGCGAGCTTGGCAATCTTCACATGCAGCGCCGGCTGCGAGATGTTCAGCGTCTCGGCGGCCCGGGTGAAGTTCATGGCATCGGCGAAAACCGCAAAAGCCTCAAGCCAGTCAGACCGCATCTTGGGTTATCCTCATCTCCGAACAGGCAAGAAGCCCTGCATGGGCTCCCGCTCTCGCGGGTGCGGCGTAAGAAGGATGGCAAGGCGGCTTCCTCACACATTCGCCGCTGAACATCATGAGTACTATAATTTTAAATTATAGCTCTTTCAAATATAATAGTTCTTGATTACACTTACGCCGCCTATCTGACGGCCATGACCAAGACACCAAACATAAAGCCTCGCATAGGCATCGACATCGGACGCGTCATTATGGCCCCTGTCAAAGACGGCAAGGCGGACACGTCCTTTCTGAGCGGCAGCGTCGAGCGCGCCATGGAGACACCCCCAAGCCCCGGCGCCTTCGACGCGGTGCGCGATATCGTCGAGTTGTTCGACGGCGACGCCTGGCTGGTCTCGAAATGCGGCAAGACGGTTCAGGACAAGACCAAACGCTGGCTGCGGCACTGGAACTTCTACGGCGAGACCGGACTGAAACCGGAGAACCTGAGATTCTGCCTCAAGCGGCCGGAAAAGGCCGGCCACTGCAAGCAGTTGAAGCTGACCTACTTCATCGATGACCGGCTCGACGTGCTGGAACATCTGCAGGGCATCGTACCGAACCTCTACCTGTTCGGGGAGCAAAAGACCGACAGCTTCCCCGACTGGCTGATCCACGCGCCCGACTGGGCGCATGCTTGGGAGGCGGTTTCGCGGGACGTATCAGAGGCTTGAGGCGATCGCACGGGCTGTTTGCCGCGGCAAAGGCAATCGGTCTGTGAAGATGGCGCGCCCGGGAAGACTCGAACTCCCAACCTCCTGATCCGTAGTCAGACGCTCTATCCAATTGAGCTACGGGCGCTTGCCTGGAGGGATTGCGCTCAGGGCGGTTTCAGCCGTCCGAGGCCCGCAACACCTAATACTTTCGCAGGCCAAACGCAAGAGCGGTTGCGCAGAAGTTTACTGCCCCTCGTGAATGTCGCGGAAACTGCGCCAGCCGGCCACCGTTTCCGCCTCGAAGACGGCGCGGCCGATGGCGCGGGCGACCGTGTCGGCCGCCATGGCGCCGGCCTGCATGAGGCCCAGCGGGCGCGGGCCGGCGAGTTCTGCCTTGCCGGTGGCAAGCACAAAGATGACGTCGCCGTCGAACGGGGTGTGGATCGGGCGGATGGCGCGGGCCATGCCGTCGGCGGCCATGATGGCAACGCGTTTGGCCTCGGCGGGGGTCAGCGCCGCGTCAGTGGCGACGACGCCGATGGTGGTGTTGCGGCCCGCCGCGTCGGCGCCGTTCGCAAGTTCCGCCTTGGTGCCGGCCTCAAGCGAGTGTGTGGCCTCGCCGACCGGAATGCGCAGCTCACCCGACCCGCCGAATTCGCCGGCCTGCTCGAAGGGTGCCGCCCACAAGGTGGCGGTTCCGGGGATGACCGGGGAGCCAAAGGAATTGACCGCCATCAGGGCGCCGACCGTGATGCCGCCCGAGTGCGCGGAGGCGCTGCCGAGGCCGCCCTTGTAGCGCCCGGCGAGCGCGCCGGTGCCGGCGCCCGCATTGCCGAGCGCGAAATCGTCTCCCGCCGCATCGCAGGCGGCGCGGCCGAGATCGCGGTAGGGCGGCACGTCGCCCCACTCCTTGTTGCCGCCATTGGCGATGTCGAAGAGGGCGGCGGCCGGCACCACCGGCGAGACATGGGGCTGATCGCCGAAGGCGAAGCCGCGGCCGCGCCCGTCCAGCCAGGTGACGGTGCCCGAGGCCGCCTCAAGGCCGAAGACCGAGCCTCCCGACAGGACCACGCCATGGATCGCGTCGACCAGACAGGCGGCGTCGAGCGCGTCGGTCTCGCGGGTGGCCGGGCCGCCGCCGCGCACGTCCACCGCCGCCGCGGCCGCTGCGTCGGGCAGCACCACCGTGACGCCGCTCAGGAGATCCATGTCCTCGGCGTTGCCGACGGTGATGCCGGCGACATCGGTGATCAGGTTGCGGGGTCCGGGCGCCATCACGGGCCCCTGCCGGCCAGAGGCCGTGTCATGATTTGATCTCGCATGGCCATTCCTTTGCCCGCCGTTCCTTTGCTATAAGGATGCCGCGAAGCTAACCGGCGCGATTTGCCCGGTCAATCTGCATGGATGGAGATCGCCTTGATAGTGCCGGGTGCCAGATCCGTTGTCTCGAAAATACTCACGTGCGCGGGCCTTGCCGTGGCCGTCCTGTTCGCCGTTGCGGCCTGCAGCGACACCGAGCGCGGCGCCATGGTGTCGACCGCCAACCCGCATGCCTCGGAAGCGGCGATCGAGATTCTCGAAAAGGGCGGCAGCGCGGTTGACGCGGCGATTGCGGCGCAAATGGTGCTGACCCTGGTCGAGCCGCAGTCTTCGGGCATCGGCGGCGGCGCGTTCCTGATGCACTGGGATGCGGGCGAACGCAAGGTCGGCGCCTATGACGGCCGTGAGAAGGCCCCGGCGGCGGCCCGCCCCGACCTTTTCCTGCAGGCCGACGGCACGCCGATGGCGTTTATCGATGCGGTGGTCGGCGGCCGCGCGGTGGGCGTGCCCGGCGTCATCGCCATGCTGTGGCAGGCGCACCGCGACCACGGCAAGCTCAAGTGGTCCGAGCTTTTCGCGCCGGCGATCCGCCTGGCCGAAAGCGGCTTCAAGGTGAGCCCCCGGCTCAACGGCATGATCACGCAGTTCAACGCGCTCAGCATGCACCCCTCGACGCGGGACTATTTCTATATCGATTCGATCGAGGTGGCGGGCGCCCTCGAACCGCTGCCGGTGGGCTATCTGCGCACCAATTCCGCATATGCCGAAACGCTCCGGAGCATCGCCGCCGACGGCCCGGCCGGGTTCTATGAAGGCAAGACCGCCCAGGCGATCGTCGCCGCGGTGCGCGATCACGAGAGGAACCCGGGCCTCATGACCCTGGACGATCTCAAGGCCTATGAGGCCAGGCGGCGCGCCGCCCTGTGCCGGCCCTATCGCGATTACCGGATCTGCGGCATGCCGCCGCCGACATCGGGCGGGCTGACCAGCCTGATGATCCTCGGCATGCTGGAGCATTTCGATCTCTCCGGCCTCAGGCCCGGCTCGCCCATGGCGGTGCACCTGATCTCTGAGGCCAGCAAGCTCGCCTATGCGGACCGGGCGATCTATATGGCCGACAGCGACTTCTTCGATGTCCCGGTCACGCAGCTCCTGAGCCCCGGCTATCTGAGATCGCGGGCCGGCGAAATCCATCCCGGCCAGTCCATGGGCAAGGCCAAGCCCGGCGAGCTCAATTCCACCGGCGACCCCAAACATGCCGCCGATGAAAGCCACGGACGCCTGTCGACCAGCCATTTCTCGGTGGTCGACGGCAAGGGCAACGCGGTGTCCATGACCACCTCGGTCGAAGGGCCGTTCGGCGCCCATGTCATGGCGGCGGGGTTCATCCTCAACAACCAGCTGACCGATTTTTCGTTCCAGCCTGAGATCAACGGCAAACCGGTGGCCAACGCGGTTGCCCCCGGCAAGCGGCCGCGCTCGTCCATGTCGCCGACCATCGTGCTCGATGACGACGGCGCGTTTTATGCCGCGGTCGGCTCGCCCGGCGGCAGCCGCATCATCGCCTACGTCACGCAGACGCTGATCGGGCTCATCGACTGGGAGCTCGGCATGCAGGGCGCCATCGACCTGCCGCGCCATGTCAACCGCAACGGCCCGATCGAGCTGGAAGACCAGACCGACCTGCCCGGACGGTCGGCGGACCTGGAAAAGCTCGGCCACAAGGTCGACGTCAAGACGCTGGTCTCGGGACTGCACGGGATCAGGGTCGACGGGCTCGAACTTGACGGCGGCGCCGACCGCCGCCGCGAAGGCGTGGTGCTGACGACGCGGCGCGGGCAGTAGGGCGGGGAGATATCACACCAACGTGTCTTTGCCCGGCTTGACCGGGCAATCCAGTAGCCATCTCCTTTTGAGGTACGGGAAGCTGTGCCAGGAACCGGGAGCCCGGCGGATACCGGATCCTCCGGTCAAGCCGGGGGACGACAATCAGGGAGCATGTCCCGCACGTGATGCGGGACCCAGGGGCCACCTGCACAGCCGTGAGGTTGCGCCCTTGGCCCACATCAGGTGCGGGGTTTGGACAGCGTGTGGCTGGCGCTCAGGCCGAAGTCTCGGCGCGGCGTTGCGTCAGGTCCGTCACCCGGTCCGGCACCGAGATCCAGAAGCAGGCGCCGGTGTCGGTTTCGACGAGCTTGATCTCGCCGCCATGGGCGCGCACCAGTTCCGACGAGATGGCAAGGCCGAGGCCGGTGCCGCCGGGGGTGACCGAGCCCTTGAAGGCCTGGAACAGGTTTTCGCGGGCGCGGGCCGGCACGCCGGGGCCGTTGTCGCGGACCTCTATGGTGACGACGGCGCCTTCGCGCCAGCCGTTGAGCTGAATGGTGGCCGGGCCCGGGCGCTCGTCCTGATGTCCGACCAGGGCCTGGATTGCATTGCGGCACATGTTGGTCAGGATGCGAAACATGTGCTCGCGGTCGGCATCGATCACCAGATCGTCGGAGATGTCGCTGCGCCACAGGATGCCGTGGCCGGTGCGCGCCGCGCTGGTGTCGAACACCTCGGCGATGAGCGGGGCCAGCTTGAACAACTCGCGGCGCGGCGGGGCCTCGCGGGCGCGGCCGTATTTCAGCGTGTGGGCGCAGAAATCGATGGCCCGGTCGATGGAGGCGACGAGCTTGGGCGCGAGGCGCTGCACGGTCGGGTCCTGCACCGTGCCGAGACGGTCTGAGATCAGCTGCATCGAGGACAGCATGTTGCGCAGGTCGTGGCTGATCTTGGAGACCGCGAGCCCGAGCGCCGCCAGATGGTTCTTCTGGTGCAGCATGTCGGCGAGCTCGGTCTGCATCAGGGCGAGCTGGCGTTCCGCGGTGCCCAGTTCGTCCCGCCGGCCGGTCACGGCGATCACATTGCGCGCATCCTCCGGGTTCGAGGAAAACCGCTCCATGTGCCAGGTGATGCGGCGCATCGGGCGCACCAGAAGCCGGTGCAGGCTCAGGTAGATCAGGGCGGCGACCAGAACCGACAGGATGATCGACAGGGCCAGAATGTTGATCGAATAGCCGATCATCGCGGCGCGCAGGGGGGTTTCATCGATCACGATGTCAATGAAGTCGCCGGCCTCGTGATGGGCCTCGTCAATGACGCGGATGACGCGGCCATCGCCGGCGGCCAGCACTTCGAATGCATCGAAGATTGTCATCATCATCGAGCGTTCGCGCAGGTCGAACTGTCGGTCGGTCGTGACCCCCTTGGTCTGGCCGAGCATGAGATGGCGCGCCTCGCCACGCTGCAGGGTGACGACCAGGGCGTTGGCGTTGCGCAGGAGTTCGCCCTCAAGCTCTTCGGACACCATGTCGTCCGGCGTTGCCTCGAGCACCAGTGAGGCGATCTGCGCGGCTTCGGTGCGCTGCTTGATCCAGTTGATCCTGAAATTCGCGATCGAGGGCACGTAGATCAGCACTTCGCCGAGCATGATGAACAAAATGATGAGGGTCAGAACCTTGCCGGAGAGCCCACGGAACAGCCCGGGGCCCTGAGGTGCCTGGATCTCGGCCGGCTGGTCGTCGGAAATGGGGTCGCTCATCTGCATCCGATATTTTGGTTTCGCAGTCGTCTCGCCTGCAGAATATAGCGATTTGCCGGTGGTTATCCAAATTTTGCCAGAAAACGGATAACGCGGCCAATCCAGGGTTTGCCCAGGCTGGCCGCATAGAAGCCGTAGGCGGCGCGCTTGTTGACCTCGCCCCAGGTGGGATAGGGCACGATCATGTCGGTCATCGCCTTGATCTTCAGACCGGCGGAAATTGCCAGGCTCCAGGGGTGGATGAGTTCGCCGGCATTGGGACCGACGATGCTGGCGCCGAGAATGTGGCCCTTGCGCGAGCAGATCACCTTGACGAGGCCATGGGTCTTGCGCTCGGCCTGGGCGCGGTCGTTCTCGGCATAGGGCCAGCGCAGCACGGAAATCTTGCCGCGGCGCTCGCGGGCCTGGCTTTCGGTCAGCCCGATATGGGCAAGCTCGGGATCGGTATAGGTGACCCACGGCACGATGTTGTTGTTGACCTTGACCGGCAGCCTGAACAGCGCGTTCCGGATCACGATGCCGGCGTGGTAGTTGGCCATATGGGTGAACTGGAACCCGCCGGCGACATCGCCGATGGCGTAGATCTTCTTGTTGGAGGTGCGCAGGCCGCGCGAGACCTCGATGCCCTTGCGGGAGTACTTCACGCCGGCGGCCTCGAGATTCAGACCATCGATATTGGGAATGCGGCCGGCGGCAACCAGAATGTGGCTGCCGGTGACGTTCTGCCGGCCCTCGGCCGTTTCGATCGTGGCCGCGACCCCGGTGCGGGTCTTCTCGACCGACAGAACCTTGGCGCCGGCATGGATGACGACGCCGTCGTCGACCACCTGATCGAGCACGAACTTCGTGAGTTCGGGATCGTCCTTGCCGAGCGGCTCGAACATCTCCAGCACGGTCACCTTGGCCCCCAGACGCTGGTGCGCCTGGGCCAGTTCCATGCCGATCGGACCACCGCCCAGGACGATCAGGCTGCCGGGCAGTTTTGTCTGCTCGAAGACGGTTTCGTTGGTCATGTAGGGAACCTTGTCGAGCCCCTTGACCGGCGGAACGCCGGCGCTCGATCCGGTGGCGATGATGAAGCGCCGCGCCTTAATCTCGTTGTCGCCGGCGATGACGGTCTCGCGGTCGGCGAATTCTCCGGCCGCCTCGATGACGGTGACGCCGAGGCCGGTGAACCGCTCGACGGAATCGTTGGGTTCAATGGCCGCGATCACACCCTTGATGTGGTCGTGCACCGCCTCGAAGTTGACCTGCGCCTTGCGGTTGGCGATGCCGAACTTCTCGCCCTGGCCCAGGAGGTGCGCCTGTTTGGCGGCCGCGATCATCGCCTTGGAGGGCACACACCCGTAGTTCAGGCAGTCGCCGCCCATCTTGCCCTTTTCGATGAGCACGACACTGACGCCGAGCTGCGCCGCGGCGGCGGCCACCGAAAGGCCGCCGGAGCCGGCGCCAATGACACAAAGATCGGGTGTATGCAAAGTCGCCATGGGTGCCTCGTAAGTCCGGTGCCGGTCGAAAGGAGTGGTCGCGGTCGTATAGACCACGACACCGGCATTGCCTAGAGCGCGTGTCCTTTGGCGGGAAACCCGGGCGAGAACCGACAACCATGCATCGGCCAGGCGGCGGCGCTGAATGTCCGTTCAGCACGCAGGCTGAGACGTTCGCGGCCCGGGCGCGACACGGACGTCATATGCAACCGGCAGACGACTTCATCTCAACCGGGACCAAAGGTGCGGCTTTAGTGAGCATCTGCGGAACTCGCCGGATTGGAACGCTTTTCTCAGTCGGGCTGGACACGAGTAAGGCCGTGGAACAGCACATCAAAGAATCCAGGCACATTTATCCCGATCGCAGCGTCGACGTTTCCTTCCCCGGACATGCGGCGGGTTCGACCCAGTTGGTCAGCGTCCGTCAGTTCGATTTCCACACATGCCCTCTCGGTCCGGAACAGGCCTGGGTCAAGCATATAGGCGATGATACAGGCGTCGTTCATGTAAGCGGTCGGATCGCTCCACAGGTCTGCCACGACGGTTGCCGACGGTGTTCGCGTTGCACGCAGCGCATCGCACCATTCCGGTGTCGGCATCGTCTGCCGGGTAACCTCAAGGCCGATCATGGTGACCGGAGCCCCACAGTGGAAAACGATCTGAGCCGCGTGCGGATCGCTGTAGATGTTGAAGCTGGCGTAGGGCGTGATGTTGCCGGTGGTGAAGGAGCCGCCCATCACGACCACTTCGCGAATGCCGTCGACGATGTCTGGCGCCATGACCAGGGCCAGCGCCAAATTGGTCAGTGGTGCGATGCAGGCGATGGACACCGGTTCGCGAGAACGCCTGATTGTCTCGATGATCGCCGGCACGGCATGCATGTCCGAGAGCGGCGAGACGGGCGGCGGCAGATCGGCGCCTCCCAAGCCGTCGCTGCCATGAATGTGCGGCACCATCTCCAGGCTCTGCAGAATCGGCCGCGGGCATCCGGCATGAACCGGTATGTCGGTCCGTCCGGCAACCTCGCACAGGCGGATGATATTGGCCGCTGTCTGGGCGAGGCCGACGTTTCCGGCGGCCGCACTCATGAGCCGAATGTCGAAGATGTCCGGCTCTGCAAGCGCAAGCAGGAGTGCAACGGCATCGTCCTTGCCGGGGTCAGTGTCGATGATCAGCGGGCGAGATGCCATGGGTCCGATTACTCAGGAGTGGGAAAACACCGCTTGTCCGGCGACCGGCACGTCAGCGATGAGGACCTGCCCCGTATCGCTCTCGGTGATGTAAAGTTGCCGCCGATTTGCGGCGCAGAACGCAATGTTGGTGGTGGCCCGGCCGGCACAGGAACGGAGCCTCGCCATGGGCTCGCCGAACGGATCGAAGAGCCATACGCAGCCCAGCCCTATATGCGCGACCGCGAGGCCTCCGTTCCGGTCGACGGCCAATCCGTCGGGGCCCGTTCCCCCGGAAAGGCGGATGAAGGCGCCAACCTTGTACGGGGTCATGGAAGGGAGAAACGGCACCCGCCACACGGAATTGTCGCGGGTGACGTTGACATAAAGAGTACTCTCATCCGGTGAGAGCGCGAGCCCGTTCGGGCTAGGGATGTTCTGCAGTACGATTTCAAGATCGCCCGCCACCGTCAACCGATAGACACGGCCCGAGGGATCATGCAGTCCGCTATGTCCCTGATCGGTGAAGTAGAGATCGCCATTCATCGAAAAAGTGAGATCGTTCACGCCCCTGAAGCGTTCCACACCCAAGCGGTCGATAACCGGGGACACCGACCCGGAGGCGGGGTCGAGCTGCATCACGCCGTGGCGGAAATCGGCAATGAAAATGCGGCCGTCGCGGTGGATTGCCAGACCATTGGGCTCCCCGTCATACTCAGTGGCAAGCTCGGTTTCGCCGTCCGTGGAAATCCGGAAAATGCGTCCCCAGGGGACGTCCACGACATACAGATTGCCGTCGCGATCGAAACTCGGCCCTTCGAGGAAACAGTCGGTCGGCAGCCCTCCGCGCTGGGCATCGATCCAGGGCGACGGTCGCCCCTTGATGCGATAGCTGTCGGGGATACGGGCGAACACCCTGGTTTCTATGTCAGGCGGGGCAGCGAACATGGCTTTGGCATCGTAAGTGGGACATTGCGGATGTCGAATTCGGGTTTCATGGGTCCATTCCCGATCCACCACCAGCACTCAGAGCCCGGCCGGCCGGGCCCGTCGCGTCTGCTGAACGCCTGGGCGGCCCACTGCTCTCGCGGACAATGAGGCTGACGGGAACCTCCGTGGTGGTTGCCGACGGATGGCCGTTGATCCTGGCGAGCAGATATTCCGCCGCCCTAAGGCCGATCTCTTCTGCCGGAACATGAACCGTGGTCAGGGCCGGCACAATCTGGCCGGCGAACTCAAGATCATCGAATCCGACAATCGAAACATACTGAGGTACTGCAAGCCCCAGCCGCCCACATTCGATCAGCGCACCGAAGGCAAGCTGATCGTTGCCGCACACGACCGCCGTCGGTCGTGGCGACGTCGCCATCAGCGAGCGCAACGCCAATTGTCCCTCGGCAATTCTGTAGGGACGTTCGATCAGCATTTCCCGGGCCAGGACAAGCCCCCGCTCATTGAGAGCGCGCCGTACGCCCTCCAAACGCGCGGCGGCGCGGTCATTGTTCTGCGTCAGGCCCGCGATCACACCAATCTGGCGGTGGCCGAGGTCCAGGAGATGGCTGGTTAGTTTCCGGGCGGCCTCCGCATTGTCGAAACCGACACTCGGTGTATCGTCGCCCGCCAATGTCCAGGTCACCACGTATGGAATGCGCCGGGAATTCAGAGAGTGGATGACGTCGGGATCGCGTTGCGCCCCAACCAGAATTACGCCATCGACACCGTGTGTCAGGAATGACTGGATTTGGTTCGACTCTCGGTCCGGATCGTAACCTGCACTGGCAACCAGGAAGTTATAACCGGCCTTGACCAGACGTTGCTGCGCCGCCTCCGCGGTTATGGCGAAATTGGTGTTTTCCAACGTTGGGATGATCACTCCGATGACATGGGTACGCTGTGATGCCAGGGCGCGGGCGGCGCCGTTCGGGACGTATCCAAGCTCGACGACAGCGCGTTCGATACGTTCGCGAACCCGGTCACTAACGGACCCGGTCCGGTTAAGGGCGCGTGAAACCGTTGCCCCCGACACGCCCGCGGCCAGCGCCACATCGGCAACGCGCACCTGGTTCGCCTGCCGCCGCGGCGCCCTTTTTCGTACCGGCTTTTCCGGTTCTCGGCTCATGACTTCGGTGTCTTTCCGTCAGTCGATCTGATCCGGATTTCCCGAAAAGTTCATAGTGCAAAACGACCCGCCATGGAACTGCCGGGACAGGGCATCTTCCTCGGGCATCGCAGCTCTTTCCGAAGCATGGTCCTGCGCCTTGTCCTCGGGCCTGTACCCCAGCCATTCCAGCTCCTGGTTGCTCCAGAATTTTTCGGCGTTATCGGAAACCCCGTAGCCAACGAGAAAGTGAAATTGGGGAGCCTCGATGCATCGCTGGAACAGCTGCACGGTATCACGATGACTGATCCACGTGGCAAACTGACGTTGATCTTCCGGCCGCTCCCGAAACGAGCCGATGCGAAGACAGGCGACGCTGATCCCATGCTTGTCGGCGTAGAGCCTGCCAAGGGCCTCACCGAAGACTTTGCTCACGCCGTAGAATGTATCAGGCCGCATCGTGGTGTCGGCGTCTGCCACCGTCTCGCGCCTGTGAAATCCGACGACATGATTGGAAGAAGCAAAGACGATCCGCCTGACGCCCGCCCTGCGCGCGGCCTCGAAAACATTGTATGTGCCGACAATGTTTGTGCTGTGGATTTGGGGCCAGGCATTTTCCTGCGGCTCAACCGGTATGCCTGCGAGATGCACGACACAATCCATGCTCTGACAGGCGGCGGCGGCTGCATCGAGATCGCCGACATCAAATTTGACACACTCTTCGCCCTTCCCGGCCGGAGCCTGGTCGGCAATGTCGGCAAGGCGGAACAGATCGTAGCGCCCGGCAAGGCCGCGCCTCAGAACCTGGCCGATTTCACCGGCGGCCCCGGTCATCAGGACCCTCATGCGGACACTCCGGAACCATCGCCGCCGCCAATACCCTGCCAGGGCTCCACCGCAAAGGCCGACACCGCGTCAGGATCGAATTCGAAACCGAGGCCGGGGCCTTCCGGCAGGACGAGCGCGCCGTCGCGGACTTCGAGCTGACGATTGATCAGCTTTCGAAAGTTCAGCACTTCACTGTCAGGAAAAAATTCGACGAATTGTCCATTGGGGACGGCCGCGACCAGATGAACATGCAGATCGTGAAACCAGTGTGGGCACATGTTCACACCGAAACTCGCGGCTGTCGCGGCAATGCGGCGCCACTCGGTTATGCCTCCACAAACGGCGGCATCGGCCTGAAGGATCGCTGCGGCGCCGCGCTCAAGCAGGTGCTTGAAGCGCCAACGGCCGGCCTCGATTTCTCCTGTCGCGACCGGGACCGCCGATGCTTCTGCGAGGCGGGCATGATTGTCAATGTCGTCGGGGCTGAAGGGCTCTTCGATCCAATAGGGATCGTAAGGCTCCAGCACGCGCATGTGGCGCATCGCCGTTGGCAAATCCTTCCACGCATTGTTGGCATCGAGCATCAGAAGAACATCAGGCCCAATGGCCTCACGGGCGGCTCTGATACGGTCTTCTTCCTGGCGAACGTCGAGGGCGCCGACCTTCATTTTTACCGCCTGAAAGCCCATGGCGACGTATCTCGCCATTTCTTCGCCAAGCATTTGCGGTGTCTTGCCTTCCAGATAATAGCCGCCGCTGGCATAGGCCGGGACGAGATCGGTGCGGTGCGCGCCCAGAAACCTGAAGAGCGGAAGGCCCGCCGCCCGTGCGTTGCGGTCCCATAGGGCGGTGTCGAGAATGGAAATGGCCCGCATGACGGCTCCGACGCGGCCCTGCAGCAACGCCTCGGCGTACATGGCTTCCCAGTGCCGTTCCACGGCGTGGCAGTCCTCTCCGACCAGCATCGGCGCCAGCAGGTCAACGACGGCGGTGGTCACAAGTCTGGCAGCGGAGTTTCCACCGTAGCAAAAGCCAATTCCTTCAACGCCGTCATCGCCACGCACGCGTACAAGGGCATATTCCCGCGCCACAACATTGCGCGTGGCGAATGTCGTGGGCCGATCGAGAGGCAATCGAATTGTGCAAGCGCTTACATTTTCGATTCTGTCCATTCCGTAGATTCCCTGCCCAATGACAATTGCTATAAAAGTTCATTTAAAACAGTATATTATGCCTTAAATGGAGGCTGCATCAACACCAGAAACCATGTGCCACAGGTATCTGTCAAGGTTGGTTGGCGGCATGGGCACCTACGAGAATTAGAAAGTTACACCGCTCCCCAATCATCTCACAGGGACTCCTTTCTTCGCCTCATCTCGCTGCCAGTATTGGCAGTACTCCTAAAAAATCTCATGATAACAATGCTCTATAGAGCAGCTCGGGCTGACACCCGCTCGATGGTAAACGGTTGACGCCTATTGGTCATGACTTTAATGTAAGCGCTTAACTAGGTCGTGACAATTGATCAGAAAATCGGGAAACGAGTTCAGCACGAACCGATTGTCAGCTCGCTTCCGGCGCGGCCGAACCACAGGGAGAGTTTCGATGACCAGATGGATTGCCTACGGCAGGCGGATTGTCGGCATGATGGCCGGATTGGCCATGCTCGGGGCCACAAGCGTCGCTGTCGCGGACGAAGTGAGGGTTCTGAACTGGAAGGGTTGGGGCACGGACGAAGCCTGGGCGGTTGCCGAATTCGAAAAGCAGACCGGCACCAAGGTCGTACACGACTACATCACCTCATTTCCCGAAACATTCACGAAACTTCGGACCAATCCCGGCTATTACGACATTGTCGTCCTCAACGCCGCCTTCGTCGAAAAGGCCGCCAGGGAGGGGCTGATCCAGGCGGTGGACCCCGCCATGGTCGCCAACTCTGCCGATCTCTACCCGGATATGCGCGACACGCCTCAACTCAACTTCGATGGCAAGGTTTGGGGGATTGCCTGGGTATGGGGCGGCACATCGGTCACCTATGACACCGAAGTGTTCAAGACCCCGCCCACGTCGCTCGACGTGCTTTGGGATCCGGCCCATGCCGATCGCGTGTGCTGGCGGGACAATGCGGAAGATTCGGTCCGTTTTGCCGCCCTTGCACTGGGGCAGAACCCCGACCAGCCGGAAGACCTCGATGCCATCCGCGAGAAGCTTCGCGCGCTCAAGCCCCAGGTCAAGGCGTTTTGGAAATCGGGCGACGAATGGCTCAAGCTGGTTGCCGCCAAAGAATGCGATCTCTCCATTGTCTGGACCAACAACACCGAAGCGGCGGCCGTGCAGGACAACCTGCCGGTAAGCTTCATCGTCGCCAAGCAGGGCGCGGTGGCCTTTCGCGACGGCTTGGCGATGCCGACCAACCCGCCTAATGCCAAGGGCGCCTATGCGTTCATGAACTACCTGATCAGCAAGGAGTTCTATGCCGGCTGGGTGAAGATTGGCGGGGCGCCGGTGTCGGCGAATTCGAAAGCCGTCGAAGAACTTCCCGACAGCTCTCTCACGCGTCAGGTGCTGACCCAGCCGGACGCCATAAAGCGGTTGAACTTCAAGGGCCCGCTTTCCGACGAAGAACGCCAGACCTATCTTGATCTCTGGCAGGAGACCAAGGCGTATTTCGCCGAATAGAGCCGGTTGCAGTTGATATGATTGGATGGGAGGCGTCTTTGCCTCCCATCGGCTGCTGGAGCGGGTTCAGGAAAAGTGGACGCCGGTTTTCCTGATCCCGCTCCAAACATTAAGATCGATCACGATCCAGGGTATCGTCAGCGATGGCGCGAGAAAAACGTAGGTGGGTGGCTTACGGTCTGACCGTGCCGTCATACCTGTGGCTCGCCGTCACCGTTTTCCTGCCTCTCATCGTGATGCTGTATTTCAGCTTCCTCTCGAAGATGCCGTTCGGAACGGCCGAACCGGTTCTCACCCTCAAGCACTACAAGAGTTTCCTGGACCGGGACTTCTATCACTTCCTGACCTGGCGCTCGGTCAAACTGGGCTTCCACGTCACGTTCTTCTGCCTGATCATCGGTTTCCCCGCAGCCTACATTCTGGCCCGGAAGGTTCACGGACGGTGGCGCGAAGCAATCTTGCTGCTGATCGTGCTTCCCTTCTGGAGCAATACGCTTATCCGCATCTTTGCCTGGACCATGGTGCTGCGGACGAACGGACTGGTCGACCAGATGGTGCATGCGATCATTCCCGGCGCACCGTCCGTCGGCATCCTCTACAGCTATCCCGCAATCGTCATCGGCCTGGTGCACTCGTTCATCCCCTACATGATCCTCACCTGTTACATCTCGCTGCAGGCAATCGAGGACTCAATGATCGAAGCGGGACGCGTTCTCGGTGCGTCCAGTCTCTCGATCTTCTGGCGCATCATCCTGCCGCTCAGCCTGCCGGGCGTTGTCGTCGGCGTCGTCCTGATCTTCGTGCCGGTGGTCGGGGCGTTCATGGAGCCGCGCATTCTTGGGGGGCGGCAAAGCATCATGCTCGGCACGGTGATCGAGGACCAGTTCACCGAGGTCTTCAACTGGCCGTTGGGTGCGGCCCTGTCCTTCATTCTTCTGGCGATTGTGATGGCGATCTTCGCGGCATGCTATCCGTTGCTGCGCAACCGGATGAAACTGACGTGAGTGCGATGTTCAAGGGCAACACCATGTTCAGTTACGGGTATCTGGCTCTCGTTCTGGTGTTCATCTATCTGCCGATCCTTGTCATGATGGCCATGGGGTTCAACGAATCCAGCAACTACGAGCTGCCCTTCCGCTTCAGCCTCGTTTGGTTCGAGGCGCTCGGCAGCAACGATGCGTTGTGGCGCGCCGGACGAAACAGCGTGCTGCTTGCCCTGATGAACACTGCGGTCGCCACCGTGATCGGCACCATGGCGGCGATCGCCCTGGTCAGATACAAGATGCGCGGGCACATTGTGCTTCAGCTGCTCCTGTTTCCGCCGATGGCCGTGCCATGGCTCATCCTGGCGACGTCCATGCTGATCTTTTTCTTCTACACAGGCATCGGGCGGGGGCTTCACGCCATGCTGCTCGCCCACGTCGCCCTCTCCCTGCCCTACGTCATCATCGTTGTCGCGGCGCGGTTGCAGAGTTTCGGCACCGAACTCGAAGAGGCTGCCTCGACCCTGGGAGCAACGCCGCTGCAGACGTTCTTTCGCGTCACGCTTCCGATCATCGCGCCGGGCGTGGCTGCCGCCGCCCTGTTCGCGTTCGCCATTTCTTTCGACCAGTTCGTGACGTCCTACTTCCTGTCACCGCCTGGCGTGACGACGCTGCCGGTCGAGATTTACGCCTCGATACGCAAGGGCTTCACGCCGGAAATCAACGCCATCTCGACGATCATCATTACCGTCTCGATGGTCTTGCTTCTCGTTGTTTCGAGGTTCTATCGTTTCGGAGGTGCACGGTGAGCTCGGTCGATATACGCAATGTGTCAAAGCGCTACGGGAGCGTTGTGGCCCTGGAGAACGTGTCTCTCGCCCTGGAGGATGGAGAATTCTTTGGCCTCCTTGGACCGAGCGGCAGCGGGAAAACAACGCTTCTGCGGTCGATCGCCGGGTTCGTCGAGCCCGACGGCGGGGAGATATTCATCGAAGGCGAGAACATCAACCGCATCCCCACCCATCGGCGCAACATCGGAATGGTCTTTCAGAACTACGCCCTGTTCCCTCACATGTCGATCTTCGACAATGTGGCCTTCGCGCTTTCAGTGCGCAGGACCAGTGCCGAAGAGACCCGAACCCGGGTTTCCCAAATGCTGGAGCTTGTACAACTCGGTGGTTACGAACGCCGCCGCCCTTCAGAGCTCTCCGGAGGTCAGCAGCAGCGCGTGGCCCTGGCGCGGGCGCTGGTGTCGAGGCCCCGGGTCCTGCTGCTTGACGAACCCCTGGGCGCTCTCGACAAGAACCTCCGCCAACAAATGCAGGTCGAGCTCCGGCAAATCCAACGGGAAGTAAAGATCACCACCGTCCTTGTCACACACGACCAGGAAGAAGCATTGACGTTGTCGGACCGGATCGCCGTCTTCTCACGCGGCGAGGTCATGCAGATCGGCAAGCCCGACGAGATCTATGAGCGACCTCAAAATGCCTTCACCGCGGAGTTTCTCGGCGCCACGAATTTTCTCTCGGGGCGGGCCGGCGAACGGCAAGGAGACGTATCGGCGATCCTGCTTGGCGATGATCAGCAAATACTGACACTTGATCCCCTGCCGCAAGCCGGCGCACCGGTCACCCTCACCGTGCGGCCTGAAAAGCTCGCCCTGCATTCCAGGGCGCCAGGTAAATCTGACGTCGGCGACGCGACCAACTGCATCGCCGGGCAGGTTGTGCAGCCGATCTATATGGGGGCCTCCATCACCTATCAAATCCTCGCCGGCGGCAGTGAGATCACTGTGTTTCACCAAAATCGCGATTCACGAATGCTCCAACCGGGTGCCCCCGTTTGGCTCACCTGGCACGCGCGACACTCCATCCTCATCGACCACCCTTGATCGGCGCTCAGTCCGGATGAACAACCTCATGAGAGAACACAGCAGGAGCCCATTCAAGGTCAGTGAGTTCATGGCGCGTGCCTTGAAGCTCCTGCGAGCTTGAATTACAGCCGTGCCATGTCCGGCAACGGGACCGTCCAAGTGCCCGGTTCTGGGTGAGCTTCCGACGTCAGTTTGACCGGCTGGAAAAGGGGCCAAATGACCCTTAGCGGATATCCACATTGTATATTTGGAACGGCAGCAGTGCGGGACGACAGAGACATCAGGCGGGAGGAAGGAACCGGCCCTCAGCTGCCGTTCGAGCGTCGTTCTGTTATTGCGCTGCGACTCCCTAAAGCCGACATTCATCAACGCTAATGCAAAACTCAGACTTGAAGGACGGCTATGGAAAAGCTGCCATCTGGCGGAGGACAGGTCCCCACCTGAAAGCTGACATTAATCCGAAAATCGAGGGTTTCCGAGATTGGTCCAGAAGAGACTCTCGGCCTTTCAAGTTGGACGGAGAGAATGAGCTAGAAGCTGCTGTGCTGGGGTTGTTCTCGATACACCCGTAGTTGAGGGTAAACCTGCCGCACTGGCCAAGCCCAACAGGGTCATTGAGTGCCAGAACCGGATGCCAAATCCCTTGCGAGACTTGTCGGACTTCCTTTCGAAAGCGGTCAAAGCCATTCCATGTTATCGAACTGCGTTCGGCCTCATTATTAGCCAGCTCAATTTCTGAGCGGGCACCGCTCAACTAGAGGAGTAGACAAGCTTGAACCGCGGCGAGGAGATCCGCGTGTCAAGGGCTTCACTCATGGCCTGCCCAACGGGCTTCAATACGTTACAGCCAAACCACACTGCTTTATCCAGTCCCCTGTGAACTATTCCCAACACTCTGATTTGGTTGAGTGAATGCGCGGATTCACGAGATTGGAATTGCAGGAGCTCGGCTGTTTGGATGGCATTTTCTTCTGTTCTCTTGCCCTTCAAGGCGTGATTCACTGCGGTCATGAGAGATCAGTGGGGGTGATTCGCCATGTCCAGACCACATGAACAGCACGAGACGGGCGAGCAGGATCTGTTCCGCTC
>JAJFHL010000234.1 GCA_021775615.1 Hyphomicrobiales bacterium | reverse complement strand
TCATGGTGGGCCTATTACGAACTGGGTTGGGGCGGCTGGTGGTTCTGGGATCCGGTCGAAAACGCATCCTTCATGCCCTGGCTGGTTGGCACCGCACTGCTGCACTCGGCCATTGTGGTCGAGAAACGCGATGCCTTGCGGGTATGGACAATTCTGCTCGCCATCCTCACGTTTTCGCTGAGCCTTATGGGCGCGTTTCTGGTGCGCTCCGGTGTGCTCACCTCGGTTCATGCCTTCGCGGTGGATCCGGAGCGCGGCGTCTTCATACTGGTCATCCTGTGCGCCTTTATCGGCGGCTCCCTGGCATTGTTCGCCTGGCGTGCGCCGGTGTTTCGGGGCGGCGGCATCTTTGCGCCGATCAGCCGCGAAAGCGGCCTGGTGGTGAACAACCTGCTGTTGTCGGTCGGGTGCGCGGCGGTGTTCGCCGGGACGCTCTATCCTTTGGTCCTGGAAGCGATCAACGGCGCCAAGATTTCGGTTGGCCCTCCATTCTTCAATTCAACCTTCGGGCCGCTCATGATCCCGCTCTTGCTGCTGGTGCCGGTCGGGCCGTTCCTCGCCTGGAAGCGGGCTGATGTCGCGGCCATAACGCAACGCCTCTGGGTGGCGGCCGTGCTGGCGCTCATCGGGACCGCGATCGTCTACTGGTATAAGTTCGGCGGCCCTGTGATGGCGCCGCTTGGCATCGGCCTCGGGCTCTGGATGATCTTCGGCACATTCGCCGATCTCGCACACCGCGCAAAGCTCTTCCGCGAACCGCTGTCCGTGTCGATGCGCCGGCTGACCGGTCTGCCCCGTTCGGCCTGGGGCTCGGCGCTTGCGCACTCCGGATTGGGCGTCATGGTCCTCGGCATCGTTGCCGTCTCCGCATGGCGCGTCGAAGCAATCCAGGTGATGAAGCAGGGCGAGCAGGTCGAGGTCGCCGGGCTGCAGTTGAAGTTCGCCGGTGTCGTCCCGCGTCAGGGCCCCAACTACGACGATCAGGTGGGCCTGTTCGAAGTGACCCGGGGCACGGAAAAGATCGCCGATCTCGAGGCCGCCAAACGCCTTTATCGTGCCCAGCAAATGCCGACCACCGAAGCGGCGATCCATACGTTCTGGACCGGTGACTTCTATGTCGTGCTCGGTGATCAGGCAGGCGATGCAGGGTGGACGGTTCGGGTCTACTACAATCCCCTGGCGCCCTTCATCTGGATCGGCGCGGTGATCATGTTCCTCGGCGGCGCCGTTTCTCTGACGGACCGTCGATACCGGGTAGGAGCGCCGCGGCGGGCGCAAAAGGCGAAACCACAAGTCGCAGCAGGTGCGGTGTCATGAGCATGCCGCGCCTGTTGATCTTCGTCTTGCTTTTCGGATTTGCCGGCCCGGCCTTCGCCGTCGATCCGGACGAGGTTCTGCCGGATCTCGCGCTGGAGGAGCGTGCGCGCGATCTTTCCACCGAGCTCAGGTGCCTGGTTTGCCAGAACCAGTCCATCGACGATTCCGATGCGCCGCTGGCGAAAGACCTGCGCGTCCTGATCCGCCAGCGCCTGACCTCTGGAGACAGCGATGCCCAGGTGATCGACTTTGTGGTGGCGCGCTATGGCGAGTTCGTCCTTCTGCGGCCCAGGTTCGCACCGCACACCTGGGCGCTGTGGCTGGGAACACCGCTTCTGCTGGTGCTTGGAGCCACCGTGATCGTGCTGTCGTTTCGCCGCCGTCGGAGCGAGGCGGCAACCGCGACCGCTTCGCCGCTCTCCGCGAAGGAAAAGAAGAAACTCAAGAAAATAATGGAGGAGGCCTAGGATCCGGCCTCGAACGCACCCCTCCATTGCGGATGATTCATAAAGCCTGTTTCGGAGTTCAAAGCTCACGCTTTGTTTGATCGGCAGCATCCACCCAGATGTCCGGGTCCGGATGCCAACTGGACCTAGGACGGCCGCACAAGAAACGGAGATTTGTGACCCCTTGCAGACATGCGGCGCCTCATTCAGAGTTGATAAAGCAAAGCTGAATTGAGTTTGGTGATCGACAACCGTTGGGGTGATATGAAGAAATCTTTAGCGATTATGTTCTGCGCGGCCTGCTACAGGTCCAACAACGAACTAAATGAGCTTCTGATAAATCTGCAGCAAGATTCGACCGAAGAAGAGCTCGCAACGATGCGGACGTGTGTGGGTCGCACAATGGGGGAACACTGGGAGTTGCTCCAAACCATTTACCATCAGTACCCAGAACTGGAAGCTGACGAATAAATCCCGAACAGTAGGAATACCCCTTAGTGCGAACGAGGACGACGGTTGTCCCACCCTCTCTGGGCATTTCCTCTAAGTATAGAACGAGTATTTTTGCATTGGAGGTTAACCACTGATGCGGTGGGAAGCTGGACCTCCGGCACAAACACATCTCACGCGATTGTCGGGAAGGTCGTCTTCTGGCACGAAATCCCCGTATTGCGCCGAGCCTGACGACGTCTGGAGTTGAGGGCAAATCGGATATTTAGGGCAAAGTCCGCACGGAATGTCGGTTTCCAAATGCTTTTTCACCGTCGATTTGACAGGCTGGAAAAGAGCATTTTTAACCCGAAGCAGACAAGCTCTGCGAATTCGCCATATACCTTAAAATTCGATTTTATCGTCCGTCCAGGGCTGGTCTTGCAGGTTCGGGCCGTCCTTCAATTTTGTCAAAGATTTCGACATGACGTCAAGGCGCCAGGTCGACGCAAAGTCGTCCCATGGGTCCAACAGAATTCGCAGCAAGGTCGAGCTTTCGATCTTCATATCATGAACAGACTGGTAGATCTTTCTGATGTCGGAATTCAGCCAAGCTGCGTCTTCCGGATTTGCAAACTGCAGCTTGTCTTTTTCGCGACCAGTCCCTGGCGGCCTGAATCCGGTCCATGATTTTCCAAGCTGAGTCCACAGTATCACGCCCTCACCACCGGTGATGCACCATGTCTCGTCTGGTGCAATAAGGCCGCAGGCCGGGTCGCCGTAATGATCTCCAACATCGATTAATCTGTTCGATTGCTTGTGCAGCAACTCGCACGCCTCGTACAGGTTGCGGAGAACATAATTCTCCGACTCAGCCAGAATGTTTCGAGTTTCCATAAATATGTGCACCGGGAACTGGATTGTGTTCGAAGGACGCATTCATGAAGATAAATTTGTCGCTGCAGCGCTGCAACAGTGCACCTTCTGGCAGCGGTGCATAATCACGATTGTCGCTCTTGCCACAAAATTGACGTCTCGCGCCCGGCCGGAGAACGTCCGAAGCTGGTTGCATACAGGACATTCTCCATCGCGATTGAGCCGGTTCATCTTTGTGAATTCGCGGCCCAGGCCGTATTGTGGCCGCTTCGGTCACATTCCGGTGATGCGGCTTGCGCGCGTCTCACGCGCACCCCATCTGCCGTGCGGCATCGAGAGAGGGAAGCACATGTCGGCACAGTCACAAAAAGTCACGTTTCAGGGCAGCCAGGGTGAAGACCTGGCGGCGAAACTGGAACTGCCGCTGGGGCAGGTGAGGGCCTATGCGCTCTTTGCCCATTGTTTCACCTGCAACAAGGACATCTTCGCCGCCGCCCGCATCGCCAGCGCGCTGGCTGAAAACGGCATCGCCGTTCTGAGGTTCGATTTCACCGGGCTGGGAGCAAGCAAGGGCGATTTCGCCAACACCAATTTCTCGTCCAACGTTGCCGATCTTGTCGCCGCTGCCGACTACCTGCGTGACACCTATGAAGCGCCGAAGCTTTTGGTCGGGCACAGTTTGGGCGGTGCCGCCGTTCTGGCCGCGGCAGGGCAGGTTCCCGAGGCGAAAGCCGTCGCCACCATCGGCGCGCCTGCCGACACCGAGCACGTTATCCACAATTTCTCCGCCAACGTCGAAGAAATCCGCTCGCAGGGCGAGGCGGAGGTCACGCTTGCCGGGCGCCAGTTCAAGATCAAGGCGCAGTTCCTGGAAGATCTCGAGGCCCAGAATCTAAAAGGCCTGATCGGCTCGATGAAGAAAGCGCTCATCGTGTTCCATTCGCCGGTCGACGCGACCGTCGGCATCGAGAACGCCGCGGCGATCTTTCAGGCCGCCAAACATCCCAAGTCCTTCGTGTCGCTTGATGATGCGGACCACCTGCTGACCCGGCGGGCAGACTCGATATATGTCGCCGACGTGCTGAGCGCCTGGGCGGCTCGTTTCATCGAGGCCCGCACGCAGCGCGACGACGGCGATGCCGCCGGCGAGGTGCTGGTGCGCGAAACCGGCAACGGAAAGTTTCAGCAGCAGGTGCTGAGCGGCACGCACCGCATGCTGGCGGACGAGCCGGTGTCCTATGGCGGTCTCGATTCTGGACCGTCTCCTTATGATTTCGTTTCGATAGGGCTGGCAGCCTGCACATCCATGACCTTGAGGATGTATGCCGAGCGCAAGGGCTGGGACATCGGCCGGATCAGCGTCACCGTCGATCACGCCAAGGTGCACGCCGAGGACTGCATCGACTGCGGCGAAGGCAAGGAGGGGCGCATCGACCGGTTTGAACGGCGCATCTCGGTGGCCGGCGAGGTCGAAGACGCGGCACGCGAAAAGCTGCTTGAAATCGCCGACAAGTGCCCGGTTCATCGGACGATTGAAGCGGGCGCCGCGGTCGTCACGAAGCTTGCGAGCTGACGCCTTGGGCGCCGTTTTCGCCGCTCTGCGGACCTCTGCAACCCGCCGTCATCCGGCCAGTCGCCATGCCTGCGGCCTCCATCACACATTAAAATTGTTTAATGGGGCCGAAAGCCCGGTGTAATGGACGCACCCCTATATCTCTTGCCCAGTTCCAATCAAGCGAGAGATCCCGCACATGCAGTCTCACCCGAGCGCCCCCTCCAGTTCCAGACGCGCCAAAGCACCCCTGACCCTGGCTTTTGCAGCATTAATGGGGGCAACGGCCCTCACCATCCCGTTCTTCGCTTCCCAGGGCACGTCCCTGACCACAACGGCCGAGGCCGCGGAGCAGGCGACGGTGCCGGCCCAGGGATTTGCCGACCTGGTCGAGAAGGTGCAGCCGGCGGTCGTCAGCGTTCAGGTCAAGAACGGCAACTACGAGACGTCCTCTCACCGGCGTCACAATCAGCAAAATTCACCGGGCGACATGCTCGAACGCTTCTTCGAGCGTCATGGCGGTCAGTTCCAGCCGCAAAGCTTCAACGACAACCGACAGGACAATCCGGGATACCGGTGGTCGCCACAGAACGACGAGCAGACCAACCAGTACCAAGACAACACCCGGAACCGAAACCATAGCAATCGAAACCGCTCCGATGAGCAGGGCCGGCAATATGGCGGCTACATGCCTGGCCCGCAGTATGGCGGCAACATGCAGGGCGGCCAGTTCGGCGGGTTCGACAACAACGCGCCTTACCAACAGTTTGAGGATGTCAGGGAACGTCGCCGCCAGCAGCACAAACCCAACCATCAGCGTTCCAGCCAGGGATCCGGTTTCATCATTTCGCCGGATGGCTATGTGGTGACGAACTATCACGTGGTCAATGGCGGCGAGACCATCGAAATCAAGATGTCTGACGGCAAGACCTATGACGCGAAAATCGTCGGGAGCGATGAGAAAACCGACCTCGCTCTCCTGAAGATCGAAGCCGACCGCACCTTTGACTACGTCAGCTTCGCGGATGCGCCCGGCCGTGTCGGCGACTGGGTCATTGCCGTCGGCAATCCGTTCGGTCTCGGAGGATCGGTCACCACGGGCATCATCTCCGCCCAGGGCCGCGATCTTGGCGCCGGTCCCTATGACAACTACATCCAGATCGACGCGCCGATCAATCAGGGCAATTCCGGCGGACCGGCATTCAATCTCGCCGGCCAGGTTGTCGGTGTCAACACCGCGATCTACTCACCGTCCGGCGGCAATGTCGGCATCGGCTTTGCGATCCCGGCATCCGTCGCCAAGCAGGTGATTGAAGATCTCAAAGACGATGGAACGGTGACCCGCGGCTGGCTCGGCGTCCAGATTCAGGCGCTGACAGCCGATATCGCCGAGAGCCTCGGATTGGATCAGACCAAGGGTGCCATGGTCGCCATGGTCCAGGCCGACTCCCCTGCGGAGAAAGCCGGATTCAGGGCTGGCGATCTCGTGCTTCAGATTGCCGGCAAGCAGGTCGAGGATCCGAAGGATCTCGCCCGCAAGGTCGCCGAGTTCGAGCCGGGCGTGGAGGTCGAGTTCACGGTCTACCGTGACGGCGAAACCATCGCCCGCAAGGTGACGCTCGGAACCTTGGCCGGCACCGACAAGAAGGCCGCTGTGCCGGACGACAAGCCGACGGCGCACGCCAGCCTTGGCGCGCTGGGTCTGGGGCTGACAACGCAGGACAGCATCGTCGTCATCTCATCGGTCAGTCCCGATGGTCCGGCCGCAGCCAAGGGCCTCAAGGCCGGCGACCAGATCCTCGAAATTGGCGGCGAGACGGTGACAAGCAGCCGCCAGGTCGAAGACCGTATTGCGGCGATGAAGGCCAAAGGACGCAAGGCGGTGCTCATGCTGGTCAGGTCCGGAGAAAGCCAGCGGTTCGTGGCGGTTGAGCTGAACCGGGGCTGACGCCCAGGCGATGCCGCCCATCGCGCACGCAACACACTTGGGTTCCCGTGTACCCCCACGGGAACCCGCAGCCACGCGGGGCCGATCAAGGCCTGGTTCCCCCCGCTAAAAGGTTCCCGCGTGGCTGCACCTGCGACGGCCGTTCGCCGTCGTAAATTCGGTGCAAGTAGGAGCATTCTGGTATAACCGAAAGGACGGGCTTATGTTCTCAAACGCCCAACATCAAATGCAACTGGCGCCAGAAGACAGTATGCGGATACTGGTGATCGAAGACGACCGGGATACAGCGATGTATTTAACCAAGGGTCTCGCGGAAAGCGGGCATGTGGTTGATCATGCCGCTGATGGAGAAGACGGCTTCGCGCTGGCTCGTGAGGCGGCGCACGACGTTGTGATTGTCGATCGGATGCTGCCCAAGCTGGACGGACTGACCCTGATTGAACGTTTGCGCGGCGAAGGCGTTCAAACGCCGGTGCTGATCCTGAGCGCGCTCGGTCAGGTCGACGACAAGGTCAAGGGATTGCGGGCCGGCGGCGACGACTACCTGTCGAAGCCTTACGCCTTCTCCGAACTCCTGGCGCGTGTCGAAGGCCTGGCGCGGCGCACCCAGCCGGACGCGGTGGCGACCAAGCACACGGTGGGCGATTTGACCGTCGACGTGCTGTCCCGCACGGTGACCCGCGAGGAACAGGAGATCGCCCTGCTGCCCCGCGAGTTCAAGCTGCTTGAATATCTGGTCCGGCATGCCGGCCAGGTGGTCACGCGCACCATGCTTCTGGAGAATGTCTGGGATTATCACTTCGACCCGCAAACCAATGTGATCGATGTCCACATCTCGCGCCTGCGCGCCAAGATTGACAAGGGCTTCGATCAGCCGCTCCTGCACACAGTGCGCGGCGCCGGATACACGATACGTGCGGACGCTAGGTAAACTGCTGCGGACATCGACGTTCCGTTTCGCAGCGGTCTATCTCCTGCTGTTCGCGCTGTCTTCGGGCGCGATCCTGGCATACGTCTACTGGAACACCGCCGTTCTCCTCGAACGGCAGACCGACGACATCATCGAGGCCGAGGTTACCGGGCTGAACGAACAGTACCGGCAACGCGGCCTCGATGGTTTGATTTCCATTGTCTCCGAGCGCAGCGCCCGGTCGAGAGACGGCCTCTACCTGTTCACCAACTATTTCGGGCGCAGGCTTGCCGGAAACATGGACAGCAAGCCCGAAGAAGTGAGCGGCAAGTCCGGCTGGGTTGAGTTTCCCTACACAGTGCACGCACCCGACGGTGCCGAACAGCACCGGGCCCGCGCGTTTCACACCCAGCTGCGCGGCGGCTTTACGCTGGTCGTGGGCCGCGATGTGGAAGAGCGCCTGCAATTCTCCAATCTCATTCAGCAGACCTTGTTCGTCGCCCTCGCGATGATCGCGGCGCTCGGGCTGGCCGGTGGATTGCTGATGAGCCGGAATTTCCTGACGCGCATCGATTCCATCGGTGAGACGAGCCGCAACATCATGGCGGGAGACCTCTCCGAACGCATGCCTGTGTCGGGCACCGGCGACGAACTCGATCGCCTGTCGCTCAGTCTCAATGCAATGCTCGATCAGATCGAGCGGCTGATGACCGGAATGAAAGAGGTCACCGACAATGTCGCACATGACCTCAAGACCCCGCTGACACGCCTGAAGGCACGGGTCGAAGATGCGCTGCGATCCAATTCCCCCGAACAGCACCGGGCCGCCCTGGAACAGACACTGAGCGAGGCGGACGATCTGCTCAAGACCTTCGCCTCCCTCCTGAGCATCGCGCGCACGGAAGCCGGCGAGGCGCGCACCGGTCTTGAGGCAACCGATATCACCGAGCTGATCACCGAGCTGGGCGAGCTCTATGAGCCCCTCGCCGAAGAGGCTGGTGGTACACTCGAAGTTTTTGCGGCACAGGGCCTGCAGGTGACCGGTGATCGCCAGCTGCTGGCGCAGGCAGTGACCAATCTGCTGGACAACGCTCTCAAATATGCCGTTTGGGACAAGGACGACGGCAGCCACCCGGAACTTGTGGTCAGGCTGCGTGCCGACCGGCAGGGAAACGACGTGGTGATCGATATCATCGACAACGGCCCTGGTGTCCCCGAAGCGGACCGCGCCCGCGTCGTCGAACGCTTTGTCCGTCTCGACAAGAGCCGGTCCAAGCCCGGCAGCGGGCTTGGGCTGAGCCTGGCCTCGGGCGTCGCCAGCCTTCATCGCGGACGGCTCGAGCTGGCCGATGCCGGGCCGGGACTAAGAGCCCGGCTTTATCTGCCTGTGAGCCAGAGCGTTTCGCTGTAGACATGAAACGCGCTGGGGAATTCCAAATCCGGCGCGAACCCTCTATGACATGGGCGCATGACCACCGCGCTTGCCGATACGCTCAACCCGCTTCCCCTGCCGCGCGATCCGTCCGCTGCCGCCGAGATCCTCACGGACTGGGCCGGCAGGGCTGATCGGTTCGACGACGCTGAGCTGAAAGAGCTGCTCGCGTATCTCGGCGACCGGCCCGATGCCCGCAGGTTTCTTGAGACAATCGTGTATTCATCGCCCTTCCTGCGTGGTCTCGTAGAACGCTATCCGGGATATGTCCGCGGTTGCCTCGAAACCGCACCGGATGCCTCCCTTCAGGCCTTGCTGGCCGAAACCCGCAAGCGGGCAGGGGATGCCGAAACCGAAGCCGTCCTGATGAGCGAGCTTCGCATTGCAAAGGCAAAGTCCGCGGTGCTGATCGCCCTTGCAGACATCGCGGGTGTCTGGCCGGTTGCAGCCGCCACATCGGCTTTGACGCAGTTTGCCGACGCCGCGCTCTCAAGTACGGTCGACTGGCTCCTGCGGGATGCGGCGCACCGGGGCGAAGGGACGTCCGGGGCACCGCCGCCGGTCAGCGGCTATGTGGTGATCGCCATGGGCAAGTATGGCGCCCATGAGCTGAACTATTCCAGCGATATCGACCTGATCGTCTTCTTCGATCCCGAGCGCTCCGGCGCCGCCTTAGCCGATCCGTCCACTCACTATGTGCGCCTGACCCGACGCCTGGTGAAGATTCTTCAGGAACGAACGGGTGATGGATATGTCTATCGTGTGGACCTGCGCCTGCGTCCCGACCCGAGAGCCACCAGTGTTGCCATAGCTCTTGAGGCCGCCGCTCAGTACTACGAGAGCATGGGGCAGAACTGGGAGCGCGCCGCCATGATCAAGGCGCGCCCGGTGGCGGGTGATCTCGAGCTTGGCTCCGAACTCCTCCAGCGGCTGGCGCCGTTCATCTGGCGCAAATATCTCGACTACGCGGCCATCGCCGACGTCCAATCGCTCAAACGCCAGATCCATGCCTTCAAGGGGCACGGCGAGATTGCGATCGCGGGACACAACATCAAGCTCGGCCGCGGCGGTATCAGGGAGGTCGAGTTCTTCGTCCAGACCCAGCAACTGATCGCCGGCGGGCGGGCGCCGCATCTGCGCGGCAATCAGACCGTCCCCATGCTGTCCAAACTGGCCGAAAGTGGATGGATCACTCAAGACGCCGCGGACGAGCTCGCCGAGGCATATGTGTTTTTGCGCATGGTCGAACATCGCATTCAGATGGTGGATGACGAGCAGACCCATACGTTGCCCGCCGAGCAGGATCGTTTGGAAAGTCTGGCGCGGTTTGCCGGGTTTGCATCCTATGAACCGTTTGCCGACGCACTGCTCCAACGTCTCCAGACCGTGCAGGGGCATTATGCGGCGCTTTTCGAGGCGGCACCCGGTCTCGGCGACGATCAGGGCAACCTGGTCTTTACCGGCGGTGAAGATGATCCCGGCACGCTCGAAACGCTGGAGCGAATGGGCTATCAGCGTCCCTCCGACGTGTCCGCGATCGTCAGGGGCTGGCATTTCGGCCGCAGCGCGACCACCCGCAGCGCCAAGGCACGCGAACTGCTCACCGAAATCATGCCTGTTCTGCTCGACGCGCTGGCCCGCACCGGACAGCCTGACCAGGCGCTGATTGCGTTCGACCGGTTCCTGTCCGGCCTGCCGGCAGGTGTTCAGCTTTTCTCTCTCCTCAAGGCCAACCCCCAGCTGCTTCGCCTGCTGGCGGACATTCTCGGTGCCGCCCCGAGGCTCGCCGACATCCTTGCGCGCCGCTCAAAGGTCCTCGATGCGGTTCTTGATCCGGGCTTTTTCGGTCCGCTGCCGAGCCACCACGAACTCACCGAGCAGATCGATGAGCACGTCACGGCCGGCTCGTTCGAAGAGATTCTCGATGCCGCGCGCGTTTTCGGGCGCGAGCAGCGGTTCCGCATCGGCGTGAGGATCCTCTCGGACACCCTGTCGGGAGACGAGGCCGGCCGCGCCTATAGCGGCCTGGCGGAAGGGTTGATTGCCCAACTGTTTGAGGTCGTGTGCCGTGAATTCGCGACCCGGCACGGCCTGGTCAAAGGTGGCGCGGCGGCCGTGGTCGCCATGGGAAAGCTCGGTGGCCGCGAAATGACCGCCTCGTCGGATCTCGACCTCATGCTGATCTATGATTTTGACGACACTGCACAGGGCTCCGACGGGCCAGGCTCGCTGACGCCCGGTCTGTACTACACCCGCCTGACGCAGCGTCTGATCAATGCGCTGTCCGCCCAGACCGCCGAGGGCGAGCTCTACGAGGTGGATATGCGCCTGCGCCCTTCCGGCAACAAGGGGCCCATTGCCACGCATATCTCAAGCTTTATCGACTACCACGCGACCTCCGCCTGGACCTGGGAAAAAATGGCACTGACGCGGGCGCGCACGGTGGCAGGCGAGCCTGGCCTGCGCAACGTGATTGACGGTGCGATCCACGACGCGTTGTGCGAGCCCCGCGATGCGGCGGCGACCGCGTCGGATGTGATCGAGATGCGCAAGCGCATTGCCGAGGAACGCGGTGTTGCCGATCTGTGGGATCTCAAAAACGCGCAGGGCGGCATGGTCGATCTGGAATTCATCGGCCAATACCTGCAAATTGTGAACGCCGCAACGGCACAGCAGTGCCTCGATGAAAACACGCAGGCTTCATTGCGCAATCTCGCCGATGCCGGACTGCTGACGCCGGAAATCTCCCTTGAGCTCATTGAAGCAAGCCGGCTGATGGGCGCCTTGAGCCAGGTTTTGCGCCTCTGTCTGGACGCAAAATTCGACCCGGAGAGTGCGCCGGACGGACTTAAGGCATTACTTCAACGGGCCGCCGAGGCGCCCGACTTCGCACAGCTGGAAAACACATTGCGCGAGACGCAAGCGACCGTAAAAAAGGCGTTTGATCAGATAGTTGGCTCTACGGAGTGACTCTGTTTGGAAACCGGCTCCGCGTCGGGTGCGCCCGGTTCCTGTACGGCCGCAAGTGCCTCGCGCGAGACCGTTCGAAAATCTTTGGTGCGCATGCGACGGAAACACACCAGCTGGCGCGTTCAAGCCTTTGAGCAGCGCACGGGGCGGACTGCTCGGTGAAGCAACCCGTGTAAAGGCCAAGGAGCGAAAACACATGACGAACAAGGACACCGAAACCACCCCCGGCAATGTGAGCCTCAAGCTGACGGCGATGGTTGGCGTATTGATGCTTGCCCTGGGCGGTGCCGCCATTGCGGGCGCAGGAAAAATGCGCGGCCACATGTTTGACCGGCTCGATGCCAACAAGGACAATCAGATCACGCAAGATGAAATCACGCCATTCACGGAGAAACGGTTTTCGCGCTTTGATGCGGACGGGGACGGCACGGTGAGCACCGCCGAAGTCGATGCGCATCTCAAAAAGCATCTGGAGCGCCGCCGCGCACGCCTGCTGGAGCGGTTCGACAAGGACGGCAATGGTTCGATTACGCAGGCCGAGTTCTCCATGCAGACCGCCCAGATGTTTGAGCGTGCGGATGAGGATCAAGATGGCGCGATCTCGCGCGTCGAAGCGGACAAGTTGCGCAAGCACATGCGCGGCAAGTGGCGCCGGCATATGGATGAGATGGATGGCCCCACGGCGGGCGACGCCGAGGAGAACTGAGAAGGCTGATTGGTGGCCGAGGTAACCCTGTCACAAACCCGCGCCGCGGTTCCGGGGGCTTTGCCTCCCGGTTCCGTGGCGGCGACGAGGGCGGATGATGCCGCTCTGACCGAGCGCATCGCCCGGCAGGACGCGCACGCCCTGTCGCAGGCGGTCACGGAGCGTTTCCCGGCCGTGTTCGCGGTTGCCCGGCGCATGGTCGGCAACGATGCCGATGCAGAGGACGTTGCCCAGGATGTGTTTCTGCGGCTTTGGCGCAAGCCGCCAGATCTTTCGGCCGGTACCGCGACGCTTGCCACATGGCTTTATCGGGTCACGGCAAATCGCAGCATTGACTGGCTGAGGCGCAAGCGGCCTGGCCCGCTGGACGAAGCGAACGAAATGCCGGCGGCCGGGGCCGGACCCGATGCGGTGACCGCCGGATCCCAGGTCACGCACCATGTGGATCAGGCTTTGCGCGGCCTGCCGGACCGTCAACGCCTCGCGCTCGCCCTGACCTATTATCAGGAGCTTTCGAACATCGAAGCCGCGCAGGTGATGGAAACAAGCGTCGAAGCGGTCGAGTCGTTGCTCTCCAGGGCGAGGCGCGGACTGCGTAAGGATCTGGAACATGAGTGGCGTGACCTGCTCGATGCTGTTTCGGACTGAGATTTGAACGAGGCACCATGTTGGAAAGACTGCCATGACGAACGACCGCGATAAGAAGGACACAGCGAATTCGCGTCTCAGACAGCTGCTCGCAGCCTATGGAGCAGACCGCTCGCGATGGCCGGAACAGGACCGGGCGCAATTCTCGGACACTGATGCGGAGGATGCGGGGCTATCGGATGAAATCGATGAGGCGCGTGCCCTCGATAAGATCCTGTCCCGGGCCACGCCGGCCCTGCCAACCGCAGAGGCTGCGTCACGAATGGCCGCCGCCATAGAGGCGCAGGTGACACCATCCGCTGAAAGCAACGTTGTTGCGCTTTCGGGTCAGGCCGACCCGCAACGCAATCGCGCGCCGCGCTTCGGGTCCAGCCTGTGGCCCGACGCGGTACTGATCGCGGCCTCCCTGATCATTGGCATCGCTCTGGGGCAAAGCGACATTCTCAGCGATGTGAGTTTCGGTTTTTCCTATGGCGATCCTTCGGCAGTGGACGAACTGGGCAGTGCGGTATTCGGACTGAACTTCGACCCGGACCTGATTTCGGAGAACACCTTATGAGCGATGACAAAATGAGTGACGAGAACAGCAACGGAACGGATGCCTCCATGCAGGGGCCGGCGAAGAAGCCGAGGCGCTGGGTCAGGTGGGCGTTGGTTGCCTCGCTTGCGCTCAATGTCCTGTTTGTGGGCTTTGCCGTCAGCCGCGCCTACCACTTCTCGGGCAAGCACTGGGGCGGCAAATCGCCGGTTGTGCAGGTCATGAGAGAGGGCCGCAAGTTCGTCTGGGACCTGCCGCGCGAGCGCAGGCGTGAACTCGGCAAGATGATCAAGGCGCGCCGCGACGAATTCAGGCCGGACGATGCCGAGGTGAAAGCCGCCGTAAGGGCCTTTGCCGAAGCGATCCAGGAAACGCCCTACGACGCAAAACGCACCGAGGACGCCCTGGTAAAGCTGCAGGATCAGGCCGAACTTCTGATCACCCGAGGCCGGGCGGTCAGCATGGATATTGTCGCGGAACTGTCGAAAGACGAACGCGAGCAACTGGCAAAACGGCTTCTGAGCAAGTCCGGCGAATAGAAGAACCGGGTTACGCGGACTGGTCTTGCTGTGCGCCGGATTCGGCCTCGAGCAGGCCACCCACCGGCAGGGTGAAGCTTACCGTGGTTCCCATGTCTTCTTCGCTGTCGATCGAGAACACACCGCCGTGCAGTTCGATCAGTGATCGCGAGATTGCGAGGCCCAGACCGCTGCCGCTGCGTGACTTTGTCATCTGGTTCTCGACCTGTTCGAAGGGGCGGCCGAGCTTTTCGATGTCCCGTTCGGGAATGCCGATGCCGGTGTCTTCGATGCAGATGCGGACCTGTTCGGGAGATGTGATGGTGCGCAACGTGACGGAGCCACCCGCCGGCGTGAATTTGACCGCGTTGGTGAGCAGATTGATCAGGACCTGCTTCAGGGCACGCTTGTCGCCTTCCACGATAACACCGGACTGGATCTCGCTTGTAAGAGAGACGCCGCCTTCCTTGGCGCGCGGCTCGATGATGCGCAGGCTCTCCTCAACCACCGCATCGATGGCGCATTCGTGGATATCGAGGCTTATCCGGCCCGCCTCGATCTTGGACATGTCGAGAATGTCGCTGATCACATCGAGGAGGTATTGTCCGCTCTTGTGAATGTCGCTGGCATATTCGGTGTATTTGGGGGTTTGTATTTCGCCGAACATCTCGTTCTTGATCACTTCGGAAAAGCCGATGATCGCGTTGAGCGGGGTCCTGAGCTCATGGCTCATATTGGCGAGAAACTCCGATTTCGAGCGGTTCGCGCTCTCCGCCCGTGTCTTCTCCAGAGCGTATTTCTCGGCCAGGTCCACAAGCTGTTGCGCCTGATGCTCCAGCGTCATACGGGATTTCTGCAGGTCGCGGACCGTGTTCATCAGCTCGCGTTCGCCGGCAACCAGACGTTCCTCGTGCTGCTTCAGCGACGTGATGTCGGTGCCGACCGAGACGAACCCGCCATCCATGGTGCGCCGTTCATTGATGTGCAGCCAGCGGCTGTCATCAAGCTGCACCTCGAATGTGCTGCCGGCGTCCGGATCTTTCTCGTTCACATTAATGCGGGTGCGCACGAGCGGCTCCTTGGCCGCATGGATCACGTCCTCATAGGGGGTTCCGGGGCGCACGACGCTGGCCGGCAGGTTATGGAAGTGCTGGTATTTGCCATTGCACACCACGAGCCGGTTATCTGAATCCCACAGGACGAACGCCTCGGAGATGTTCTCGATTGCGTCGCGCAGCCGGACATCAGCCTGCTGGTTGAGCTTGTCGGCGAGTTTCTGCTCGGTGATGTCGATGGCGATGCCGACCAGGTGCGGTGCCTCTTCACCGGGCGCGTCGGCGAGTTCCGCGCGCACCCGCAGCCAGACCCAGTGCCCGTCCGAATGACGCATGCGAAATTCGTGATCGAACGCTTTGCTGCCCTCTTTCAGCATTTTGTCGATGATCTTGTCGAGCTTTTGATCCTTTGGGTGAAGCCGGGCGACGACCTCACCAAACGACAGGAGATCTCCGCGCACATCGAGGCCGAGAATGTCGAACATCGACTTCGACCAGAACACGTGGCCCCGGGCAACGTCCCAGTCCCACATGCCGCAACGGCCGCGGTCGAGCGCCGCGTCAAGCCGATTGGTCGCCACTGCCAGCGTTGCATCTGCATCAACGGCGCGCGAGGACTGCCAGTGGAAGGCCGCACCGATCAGCATCAGAACGAGTGCCGTGGTGGCGAAAAGCGACAGATGAGTGATCAGATCGCCGCGCCATTCCGCCAACAGGTCGTCGCGTCTCTGAATGACGGCGACCCGGCTGGGATGTCCCTGCAATGTGCGGACGAAAGCGTATGCCGGCGCGCCGTCGGGCAGGGTGACCGTCCGCAGCTTTTCTTCCGCCACGTTGAGCAACTCGGTATTCTCCGGGCCGAACACCTCGCTCAAGGGCAGCCCGGCGTAGCGGTCGTCGTCGGCCGATGTCGCGCTGATGTAACCGGCATAGTCGGTCACGTAGTATGTCCGCCCCTTGTCGGTGGCGTATGGCGGCAGGCTTGCTTCGAGGTCCGAATCGGTCGGGATGCGCGGGATACCGTCGGCGGACCCGGTTTCGCCCACCCGGCGTTCCAGATTGCCCGCGACCAGATCGGCGTACAGAGAGGTAGCCCGTACCTGCTCATCGATGATGGCTGTCCGGTTGCCGATCAGGTTGGCCGTGGTCCCGGCGCCCAGGCACAGCAGAAAGGCCATAATGAGCGCAAGGATCACGATGCGCAGCGTGCGCTCCGAAATCTTCAGCGTTCTGAAAGGAATGGTCGCGGTCGGAAGGCGCAATGACCGCTCCTTGAAGAATAGATGACCTAGTTGAACCTTGGCCAAGACGTCCCACCCCGTCGTGTTCACCCGTTGGGTGCCAGATAGCTTTGATTGGCTTGACTGACTTGGACGCGTACCACTGTACAATTGCGTTGGACGTCGCTTGAACGGGCGGCGTTGAGACGTGCCGTCGTCCTGTCGATTACGCTCGTCCTGCGGCGGTGCCGCTTCGATACCGAAGGGCCCACGCGAAATGAGACTACTCATACCAACTAACCGACGGGTTCAAACTCTGCCCCCGTCTGACTTGCTACACGACTAACTTTAACATCGGCCTGCACATGTCGGCATGTGCCGACTGGTGCTGGGTGCCCCCGAATCACAAGGCCATTGATTCGAAGTTCAACTGATTTGTCTAGACCCTGCCTGCAATCGACGCCTCGGAAGCGGCAAAAAAATGGCGTTCAGGCGGCAATTAGGCCGTTACTGCGGCTTTTCCCGACCGCTATTGCAGTGTCTTTGAAACGATCTCGAAGGTGTCCCGAGACAGGTCCTTGCGCGACTTGATGCGCTCGATTTCGGTACGCGCCAGGTCGCGGCGTACCGGTTCGAGCGCCCGCCAGCTTTTGAACGCGGCGGACAGCCGTGCCGCCACCTGCGGGTTTATCGGGTCGAGAGCCAGAACGACATCGGCGAGAAACCGGTACCCCGAACCGTCTTCATGATTGAAACACACAGGATTCGCCATCGAAAACGTTCCAATCAGGGAGCGCACCTTATTGGGCGTCTTGAGAGAGAACGCGGAATGGTCGGTGAGCGCCCTTATCTCCGACATCTTGTCGGGAAACGGCGCCATGGCGCTCAGCGCAAACCATTTATCGACCAACAGATGGTCCGCCTTGTTACGGTCGTAGAACGTTGCGAGCGCTCGTGAGCGCTCCGGCGCGTCGGTTGTTGCCAGGATCGTCAACGCGCCCATCGTGTCGGTCATGTTGGTCGCGTTGCCGAACTGCTTGAACGCCAGTTCAGGTCCATCTGTCGAGGTTATGAGGGCCAGAACGGTGTTTTTCAGGGACCGTTCGCCGGCATCCTTGGCATCAGGCACATAGGATTTGTGACCCGAGAGCCGTGCATGGACTTCGGCAAGTTCGCTCTTGAGTTCACCGGCGAGATAACGTTTCAGGTGTTCGCGGGCCGCGTGAATCGCCCAGGGATCCACATCGCTTCCGATCCGCGCCGCAAGGTCGTTTTCGGCCGGCAGGGCGAGCATCAGGGATACGAAAGCCGGTTCCAGAGCTTCATCCATCAGGCATGTTCGAAGAGCGTCGGCAAGGTGGGCGTCGGTGCGAAGCAGCCTGCCTTCGCGCACGTCCTCGACACATTCCAGCAGACGTTTGCCAGCGTAGGTCTGACACGATTCCCAGCGATTGAACGGGTCACCGTCATTTGCCATCAGGAACAGGTGATCGTCGTCGGTCAGATTGCTGTTCAATTTGACCGGTGCGGAAAATCCCCGGTTGAGCGAGGCAACAGGCCGCTCCGCGATCCCGGTGAAGCGGAACGTCTGTTCGTTTTCGGTGATCTCAAGTACGGGAGTTTCCAGTTCGCCCCGGTCCTCCATCACCAGCGGCAGTTCGTGGCCGTCCCGTGCGATCAGTGCAATTGCAAGCGGGATATGCTGCGGTTCCTTTTTTCGCTGCTTCGGCGTCGGCGGTGTTGCCTGGATAACCGTCAGCTCGAACGCTTTCTCGTGGCGGGAGAATTTACCCGACACGGTGAGTTCCGGCGTGCCCGCCTGCGTGTACCAGCGCATGAACTGGCCGAGGTCGCGGGTCGACGCATCCTCCATGCAGCGTACGAAGTTCTCCACCGTCGCCGCCTCGCCGTCATGGCGCTCGAAATAGATGTCCATGCCGCGCCGGAAGGCGTCCGCGCCGATCAGGGTCTGCAGCATGCGGATGACCTCGGAGCCCTTTTCGTAGACGGTCGTCGTATAGAAATTGTTGATCTCGATATAGGCGGACGGGCGCACCGGATGGGCGAGGGGGCCGGCGTCTTCGGGAAACTGGTGGCTGCGCAGAAGTTTCACGTCCGATATGCGTTCAACCGGGCGCGAGCGCATGTCGGAGGAAAACTCCTGATCGCGGAAAACGGTCAGCCCTTCCTTCACGCACAACTGGAACCAGTCACGGCAAGTGATTCTGTTGCCTGTCCAATTTGAAAATATTCATGCGCGATGATCGCCTCGATATTGGCGTAATCGGTATCGGTTGCGGTATCGGGCCGGGCGAGAATGTACTTGTCGTTGAAGACATTAAGCCCCTTGTTCTCCATCGCGCCCATATTGAAATCGCTGACCGCGACGATCATGAAGATGTCGAGATCATACTCCCTGCCGAACACCTCCTCGTCCCACCGCATCGACCGCTTGAGCGCCGCCATGGCGTAGTCGCAGCGGTCTTCCTTGCCGTGCTCGACATAGATCCGCAGCGTGACGTCGCGTCCCGACATGGTCTCGAACCGGTCTTCGATGAAGGCCAGATCGCCACCGACGAGTGCGAAGAGGTAGGAGGGCTTGGGATGCGGATCCTCCCACACTGCATAGTGCCGCTCGGTTCCCTCCACATCGCCCGACGAGATGAGGTTCCCGTTCGACAGCAGCACCGGCGCATCCGACTTGCGTGCTTCGATCCGTGTGGTGTAGCGGGCCAGAACGTCCGGCCGGTCGAGATAGTAAGTGATCCGCCGGAACCCTTCCGCTTCGCATTGCGTGCAGTAAACGCCATTGGAACGATAAAGGCCGGAGAGTGCCGTGTTCTCGTCCGGATTGCAGTTTGTCTCAATCTCGAGGGAAAACGGTTCGTTCGGCACATTGTGGATGGTCAGAGTGTCCTCGCCGGCGTCATAGTCGCCGGGGGGCAGTGGCTGGCCGTTCAATACCAGGCCGACCAGTTCCAGATGTTCGCCATCGAGCACCAGTTGCGCCTGGTTGCCGCGCCGCGCCGGGTTGGGCCGTATCGACATGTGCGCCCGAACCCGCGTTTTTTGCGGCGCCAGCCGCACGTCGAGCCGGACCTCGTCAATGAGATGACTGCTCGGTTTGTAGTCCCTGAGGTGAATGGGTCTCGGTACATCGGTTTTCATCGCATCACTCAGGTTCGAGTTTCGGGTCGCCGGCCGCGCCTGCATTGCATCGCCGGCCACGAGGAACGAGGCTATGGCTTAACGGTTGGATCCTTGGTCGTCCAGCGCGTTGGCGCATTGCCATGCGGCGACGCTGGAAGGTGCTCCCAAGGCCACCAGCGTAGCCGTCATCGTGCAACGGGGCAATGCGCTCGGGGAAGACGTGGGATTCAATCGTTGCCGCAGAATCTTGTGCCAGTCTGAAACAGACCGCACCTGATGATCGCCTGCAAATTGGCCATGAATGCGGCTGGTAATGCGGAGAATCCCGGGGAATGCCCGCAATCCGTTTGCGGTGTTAACCACGATCGGACTTCGAACCGGTTTCCGGCCGGCGGCGGGCGTGATCGGCACTGCTATTGCACCGCCAGATATGATTTTCGGCAACTGTCAGACGGGACGCGCTAAATGACCTCCACCATAATGCTTGTGACCTTGGGTTTTCTCTCGGCCATCCTGGTTGCATTGTTCGTGGTTCCCTTGATCTGGCGCAGAGCCGTCAAGGTCACCTCCAAGCGCATGCAAAACGCGCCGCAGCAAAATCTCGTAAGGCAGGAAACCTCAGATATCGAGGGCGAGGACTTCCTGGTGGAACATTCGCGCACCACCCACCAGCTCGAAAAGCGGATGCAGGGCCTCAAGGAGAAACTGGCGAGCCAGGCGGTCGAGACCGCGCGGCACAATTCGACAATCGAAGACCTGCAGAAGGCGATTGAGACGAAGGACAGCGAGATTGCGGAGCGCGACAGCGAGATCGAACGGCGCAAGCAGGCAGTGGCCCCGCTCGAAACCGAACTCGTGGCAAGAACCGAAGCCATTCAGCGCATGCGCGAGGAGCTGCGCAAGAATGAGGAGGCCCGTCAGGCGTTGGAGGCGCGTTTGAAGGAGGCGGGCAAGGAGAATTCAGTGCGCGACAAGAAGATCGCCGGCCTCAACGAAACGGTAAAGCATCAGACAGGCGAGAGCGAACGCATCGAGACGGAACGCAGTAATGCAGTGGAACTCGGTGCGCAAAAAGACGCGGAAATCGAAAGACTGCGCGCCACGCTTGCAGAAAACGAAGTTCTTAAGGATGAAATGCAGGTGAAGGTCGGCGCCTTCGACGATGTGGCCGCCGCCAAGGATCGCGAAATCGAAAGGCTGTCGACGCTCAGCAAAGCCCAGGCCGAAACCCTGCAGGCGCAGGAGATGACCATCCAGAAAGCCAAGGACGTCACCGCCCTGTCGCATGATGAGAGCTTGAAGCTGCGTGACGCAATGGCGGTGCATGACCAAAAGCTCACCGCACAGACAGAGGCGATTGCCGCATCGGAGGCGCTCGCGCGGACGCAAATCGAGGAGATCGCCAAGCTCAGGGATGCGATCGACTTGCGCGACAGGAAGCTCGCCGCCCAGACACAGACCATTGAGAAGATCAACGAAACGGCCACGCAAAAGGAAACCGAGCTGCGGCAGTTGCGTATCGACCTGGAAAACAACGAGACCAAGGCCAAGAAAAGCGACCAGGCATCCGTCACTATCAGCGAAACCGTCCGTTCCAAGGATCGCGAGATCGCCGTGTTGCGTGAAGCGGCAGCGAAGCAGGAGGCCCGGGTCACCGATCTCGCGTCCGAACTCGCGGCCGCACGCAAGGAACTGACGGGCCGCGTCAAGGACGTGGCCCGGGTCACCGGAGAGACCGAACAGCAGCACAGGCTTGTTTCAGAACGAGATGCGTCGATCGTGGCGTTGAGGGAGGAACTGGCCCAACTCGAGGCGAAATCTTCCGCAGAGCTGCAAACGTTGAAGGATCAGGTCAGCACCCTTGAAACCGAACGCGCCGCTCTGATCGCCGATCTCAATCTTGCCGGCAGGGAGACCACCAGGCTTCTGCAGGAATTCGACCAGCTCGATGATCTCTGGAACACTGAATTCAAAGACACACCTCCAACCTCGGACGCAGATACGACCAAGTCCAAGGCGCCGGCCACCAAGGCGGAACCCGCCGCACCGGTCGAGACGGGAAAGTCCATATTGTCCATGCTGCCTGTCGGCAAGGCCCTCACTGATGCCATGGACAGAGCCTTGAGCAGCAAATCCGCCGTTTCTCAGGACGTCAGGCAGAAAGGCACCGTGCCCCCGACTGCCGTGCCTCCGAAAGCGCCGCCGGCAGCAGTGGTGGCAGAAAAGAACGAGCGCGCGTCACTGGCCGATCGCTTCCGCGCCCTCCAGGACAAGATCGTCTGAGTCTGCTTCCCGCCAGGGACATCGTCACGTGTTCACCCAGGCTGAATTCGGGCTGGACCATTCCTCTTCAAACGCTTCCGTAGGAAGAGGAAAGGGTCTAGCGTTTGCACCTCGTTGGTTTGGAGAGGAGCATTCCGGATATGGCGTCAGACGTAAAAGAGGTGATCGGCGGTCCTTTGGTCATCAACGGGCGGACCCTGTCCCTGTCAAAGGCAATCCGCGCGGGCGATCTGGTTTACCTCACGGGTCAGATACCCATGCAGGACGGCGCACCGATGACCACCGGCACGATCGAAGAGCAGACCAGGGTGACGCTCGATCTCATCGGTGAGACGCTGTCTGCAGCCGGCTGCACCTATGGCGATGTCGCCAAGTCCATGATCTGGCTGCGCGACCGCGCTGACTTCCCCGGCTTCAATGAAGTCTATGGCGAGTATTTCCCTGACGATCCGCCGGCGCGTTCCGCGGTCCTCAATGAGCTTCTTGTGGATGTCAGGGTGGAGATCGAGGTGGTCGCCTACAAGCCTCAGTGAACGCCTGCTTCCCCCAAAATCCAGTCGAAGAACTTCTGTGCCGGCGGCTTCAGGGTGGTTCCTGAAGGGGTCAGCGCATAGACCCCCTGTCCGCGTGACAGCGAGGTGCCGAGCGGCTGCATCAGGGCGCCGCGCTCGAACAGCGGATCGACGATGCCGCTGAAACCCAGCGCAATCCCCTGGCCCTCCAGTGCCGCCTGGATCACGTTTGCATAATTGTCGAACCCCAGCAGCGAAAGTTCGGCTTCGGGCGCAATGCCATGTCCGCCGAGCCACCAGGTCCAGTCCTCCATCGCGTGCGCCGTGCCGTCGAGATTAAGCAGGGTGTGCCCGACAAGATCCCGCGGCGTCACAATCGGCCCGTTCTCACGGGCATAATCGGGCGAGCACACCGGAGACGAGGTGACGTCGAAAAGATGCGTCGAGGCGAAGCCCGGCCACGATCCATCGCCATATCGCAGCGCAATGTCGAACCGCTCGGTGATCGACCGCATCGGCGCGTCCGACACCACAACGCGGATCTCGGCCTCGCGATGCTCTGCGCGGAACCTGGGCAAACGCGGCGTCAGCCAGAATGATGAGATGGCGATTGTCGCCGATACAACGAGCTTCGGACGTCTGGTTCCGCCCTGCAGACCCTCGGTGGAGCGTGCGATATCTTCGAGAGAGCGTTGCACCACCGCCCGGAACGCTTCGCCTTCATTGGTGAGCTCGATCGCCCGGTGCATGCGCAAGAAGAGCTTAACGCCGAGATGTCCTTCAAGGATGCGGATGTGCCGGCTGACCGCCTCGCGGCTGATCGTCAGTTCCTCGGCCGCGCGAGTGAAGCTCAAGTGACGTGCCGACGCTTCGAACGCGACGAGGCTGTTGACCGGTGGCAGGCGGTTGCGCAGATTTTGCATGAACAAAATGTTACGCAAATGGAAGCCTTTTTCAAGTTTACAGTCGCCGGCATTTGCCGGTCTAATCGAATACACCTGTGCTTCCTGCCCGCGCTGCGCTGATGGCAGGATTTTTTTGGGAGATCAACGCAATGCGGTTCAATCTTGTCATCAACATGGAGCGTATGGACGACAGCGTCGATATGCGCGACGTCGTCAGCCATACAACGGAAATGGTGCAGATGGCCGATGAGGGCGGCATCGACATCGTGTGGGCGGCCGAACACCATGCGATCGAAATGACCATCGCCCCGAACCCGTTTCAGTTGCTTGCGCATTTCGCCGCCAATACCAGCCGGATCCGTCTTGGGACCGGCGTGGTGGTGGCACCCTACTGGCACCCGATCAGAGTGGCGGGGGAGGCCGCGTTGCTCGACCATCTCTCAAACGGTCGGCTGGAATTCGGTATTGGCAAAGGCGCCTATCAGCGCGAATTCGACCGCATGGCCGGCGGTATTCACCAGAATATCGGCGTGCCGATGATGCTTGAGATGCTGCCGGCGGTCAAAGCCCTGTGGGAAGGCGACTACGAACATGACGGCGAGTACTGGCAGTTTCCCTCGGCAACGTCATGCCCGAAGCCGTTGCAGCAGCCGCATCCGCCGATCTGGGTCGCCGCCCGTGATCCGGGAACTTTCGAGGCCTCCGTCAAGCAGGGTCACAGCATCATGACCTGGGGACTGACCAGGCCCTTTGACGAAGTCGAAACCTACATGGCCCACTTCGAGACCGCGCTGGCCAACAATCCCGGCGTCGAGCGCCCCCGATTCATGACCATGCGCCACTCTGCGGTTTACGAAAAGCCCGAAGACGCGGACGTTTACATCAAGGCGGTGCAGGATCAGGGCAAGATGTTCGAAAACCTGTTCCGCAAACTGGCGCCGGTCGAAAACGGCTTCCCACAGTCGCCGGACCCCGCGCTACTTTCAAATCAGGGAGAGTACACAAAGGAAACAATTCTCTCGAACCTGATCTTCGGGACGCCGGAAGAGGCCATTGCCAAGCTCAAACCCTACGAGGAACTGGGCGTGGATTACTTCTGCTACAACGCCAGCTTCGGCGTGCCCATGGAGGCGCAGAAGAAGTCCCTGAAACTCTTCATCGACGAAGTGATGCCGGCCTTCCAGGGCGCATCCGACGCCGTTGCGGCCGAATAGGTCCGATCGCGCGTGGTGAAAGAAGGGTCGCACGAAGGCACCGCTTACGAGGTCTGCGGGGAGGGGCCGGCGGTGATGCTGCTCCACGGGCTCGGCCTCAACCGGCACATGTGGCAGAGCTATGTGGACGCGCTGGCGCCGAGGCACACCGTGGTGACCTACGATCTTCTCGGTCATGGCGATAGCGCCAAGCAGGCGAGCCCCTACGAGATGTCGCAGTTCGTCGAGCAGATCGAGATCCTGCGGCGACATCTCGGTCTGGAGCGGATCGCGCTCGCCGGCTTTTCCTTCGGCGGCATCATCAACCGGGCATATGCGCTCGCCCATCCCGGGCGCGCCTGTGCCCTGGTGATCCTGGCGTCCTATCACGCCCGTACGGACGCGCAACGCGAATCCGTTCTCGACCGCGTCGAGCAGGCCCGCCGATCCGGCCCGACGGCAACCATCGATGCTGCCCTGGAGCGTTGGTTCACGAAAGAGTTTGCGGCGGCGCATCCCGGTGCCCTCGAACAGATTCGCACATGGGTCACGGCCAATGATCGGCAAGTTTACCCCCACCTCTATCACCTGATGGCGATCTGCGATGCCGACTATGTTGACGCCGTGGCGAACATCGCTTGCCCCACATTGATCGTCGCCAGCGAAAAGGACCCGGGCAATACGCCTGATATGGCCCGAGCCATGGGGGAGCTCATTCCGGGGGCCCGCGTCGAAGTCGTAGGGCGGCTCCGGCATATGGGGCTTTATGAGGAACCGGGCACATTCCTTGCCCTGATGGGGCCGTTTCTCGCCGAAAACGCGTCCAGCTGACAAATTCGCGCATTCCCGCGCATCTCCTGACATAATGCTGACAGTAGCGCCTTGCTATGTGTTTCGCTCCTTGAAGCAATGTTATCCCGGAGGGGCCGATGCGCCGTGCCGACAGGCTGTTCGAGATCATTCAGATTCTGCGCACGAGGCAGCTTACCAGGGCGCGTGACCTGGCCGAGAAGCTTGAGGTCTCCGAACGCACCATTTATCGTGACATCGCCGACCTGATGTCGACCGGCGTGCCGATCGACGGCGAGGCCGGCATTGGTTATGTGCTGCGCGGCGGCTTCGATCTGCCGCCGCTGATGTTCAACGAACAGGAGGTGGAAGCGCTGATTCTGGGCGCGCGGATCGTCGAATCGTGGACCGATGATGAACTCGCCGACGCTGCGGCCAACGTCATTTCCAAAGTTGAAGCGGTGCTTCCCGACCGTCTGCGCCGTCACATGGAGGAGACCGCGCTGCTCGCCCCCAGCCATCACCATGTCGAACCAATCGAATTCGAGCTCGGCGACCTGCGGCGCGCCCTGAGAGCCAAGTTCAAGGTGCATTTTCGCTATGTCGATGCGGAGGAGCAACCGACCGAGCGCAGCGTGCGGCCGCTCGCCGTGGCGTTCTTCGGGCCGGTCTGGCTGTTGGCGGGATGGTGCGAGCTGCGTGACGACTTCAGATCATTTCGCCTCGACCGCATGCGCGGGTTTGCGGTTCTGGAGGAAACCTTCCGCAACGAGCGCGGCAAGACACTGCACGACCTGATCGCCCACGATCGCAAATGGCTTGGGTCGAACGGGTCGATGTAACCGCAGCGGCACCTAAGGTTCTGCGGGCCGTTTGATGTGGTGCTCGACCTTGGCGCAGATCGTCTCAAGCCCGCCAAGCATTTCGGCGGCGCCGGACTGTGAGGGCAGGGGGCGGTTGGGAAAGGCATGGAGCGCTTGCGCCAGGACCTTGGGGTCGCGCATCTGCGCACCGGTCAACATATGTGCGAGACCGCGCTCGGCCGCCAGTCCGGCGCGGACATCCTGGCAATCCTGATCGGCGTCCGCCGTCACAAAGATCACTCTTTTGTCGAAAGACAGCATTTGGCAGAAGGCATCGTAGCCGGCGGTCGTGACCACGCCGACGGCGCCCGGCATCAAAGCGGTTGAGCCCTCTTCGAAATCGAGAACCCGCACATTGTCCAGACGGATCGCGCGCCCGCGGATGACCTTGCGCCGGGCCGCCGGCAACAGCGGACTGAGGACCAGCAACGCGGGATGGGGCAGAGTTGCATCGTTCTCATAGGCGGTGAGCATCCAGTCCATCAATTCAGACCCCCGCTCGCTGTCATCGGCGGACACCAGAATGTACGGATTGGTAAAAGGCAGATCGAGAGTGGCGTATCCGCGTGGAATATTGCGCTGCAGGTAGCCGACATAGGTCATTTTCCCGAGCAGCTTTTTCGGCGCGTCGAGGTGTTCAAACGGTTTCGCGAACGTCTCTGCTCCGTACACCCAGATCTGATCGTAAAGGGCATCGATCGCTTCGAAGACTTCCGCACGATTCAACACCTGATTCTGTTCGATGGATTGTTCGACCAGGTCGGGCAACGCCAGCGCAATCGGGCAGCCGCGGCGTTTCAGCAGCTCCAGTGTCTCCTGAATTTCCGGTGTCAGGCCGAACGGTTCGTCGTCGACGATCATGAGGTCGGGATCGAACGACTCGGCTGTATTGCGGATGATCGTCTGGCGGATTGCCAGCGTGTCGCGCAAGTCGATGTGTTCTTCCATCGAGGTGTACTGACCGTCATAGAGTTTGATGACGCTCGGAATCTTGACGAAGTCCACCCGCGCGCGCAGCCCCATGCCTGTTGGAACCTGGGCGCCGGATATGATCAGGACGAACAGACCCTTGAACTGCCCGACGAGCGAATTGGCGACCGCGAGACAGCGGCGCAGCCGGCCGAGACCAAAGGAATCGTGACTGTAAATGAGGATACGTGCGTGGTCGCGCTGGCTCACCTGATCGGACGCCTGACTGTTCTTGTTTGGAGCGTTTCACCATCAAACGTTTCCGTATGAAGGTGAAACGCTCTATCTGCCAACATGGCGACTGGCGCGCCGCTTCGCAACGCCAATTCGTCGTAATGATGAATGAAAGAACGGCCGTAACCGAATATCGGGACTATAGAATTCAGGCCTGTCCCAGACGGTAGATGTAGTATCTTCCCTGCGCGATGCCGTCTGGCAGCGGCAGTGTTTCGGCGCCCTCGAGGGTGAGTTCATAGACCCCCATGACGATGCCGCCGGGGGCGATTGCAGGCGCGATCACGTCGCTCAGTTCCGCCGCCAGCCGCAGGTCGTCCGGCCGGTGGCCCAAGCCGACATCGTAATGCAGCAGCGCTACTTTCCCGTGACTTCGGGCGACCTCCCGCGGCACGGTTTCGCGGACATCGCCGACGAAAAGGCGTTCCTCGGACGGGCGGAACTCCATCGGCGCATAGGGCTCGAGATCGAAGACGTAGACATCCCGGTCGGAAAAGGTTTCGCGCAGGTGATCGTAGGACCTCGCGTTGCCCAGGCCGAACTCCCAGACAACGCCGGGCACATCGCGGACCAGTTCGGCGGCAAGATTGATGCAGTCGCGCTGGGCCTGCATGCGGCGAATGAAAGATTCCAGCCTGGACATAGGAAGTGGACTCTGAATGTGGGGTGAATGGCGCGCGACAATAACATTTCGCCCTGCACGGTCAATGCACGAGGCTGTCAGTAATCCATTTGCGCACGGGCCCGGATTGCGTCCAGATCGGTGATGAGAATGCGGCCGCTGCGGGTTTCGACGATACCTTCCTTGCGCCAGGCCTGCATCTGGATGTTTACGTTCGGACGTGCGGCGTTGATCATCATGCCGAGATGAGCCTGCGGCAGTTTCCGGTCGATCAGCACGCCCTCCTCGTTCTCCCGGCCATCGCGCGACACGAAGTAGATCAGCAGCCGGGCGAGGCGCGCTTCGAGATTGTAAAGCGCCACCGATTCGGCAAAATCCATCGTCTTGCGCAACCGGCCGCACAAGAACCGGACCATGGCGTCGGAAAGCTGTGTCGACATGCGCAATATCTCGAACTTGTCCCGATCGAGACGCAGCACGCGGGTTTTCGCCCGCGCGATGCCGCTGGCGCTTCTGTGTTGATTGTCGAGCAGTGCGATTTCGCCGATCATGTCACCGGGCCCGGCCCGGTTGAGCATCACTTCGCGGCCATCTTCGGACGAAAGCGTTATGTTGATGCCGCCTTCAATGATGATGACAAGATACCCGCCTGGATCGCCCTGTTGAAAGATGACTTCGCCGTCGTCGTAATTGCGCTCGTCCATAACGGCGGCAACGGCGGCACGGTCGGTATCGTCGAGCCATTCGAACATTTCCGCCCTGCGAAGCAGGTCCAGACGTTCAGACGTAGACAAATGATTGCGCCGATGCATGGTCAGGTTTCTCCCTTGGAGAAAACCAAGACTATTGCTTGGACGAAAGTGCGGCAAGCGCCAACAGAAAATGAAAAGCCATCGGACGGTCCCGGTCGCCATTTTCCCTTAGACACGGCTGTAGGGGGACCGTGGGGAGTTTAGGATTGGCGACCGGGTCTGCGCCCGATTGGCTAGGTTTGCCCCCAGTACTTTCCTCCGGCGCGAACGTTACGTGCCTGCCATCTGCCCCTGACAGTGAGAAGATATCGCGCCGCAAAAATCGGCGCTGTAATCTACAAGACATTGTGACAGATAGCCCTCGGATCGCTTGGCGCCTCGCCTGCCACGGTCAGCTCTGTTGCGGTCCGGCCAAGAGCCCTCGCCAACACGATATTGCGGCCTTCGTGTTAGTAGAATCCGGTGTGAGAAGATACTTGGACGAGATCCTTGAATTGATGACACCCATCGTGGTCATGTTCGAGAGCAGGCGTTGGTCGTGAAACGTTGGCCGGGACCTCGACATGTGCAAACCTGGCCACCACATGACGGGCTGCGGCTGATCGGAGGCAAAGGCGCGCGATGACGCAAACAACGCCAACTTATCAGGTGATCCGCGGTGGTCTCCTGTTGAACGTCCAGGAGCGCTCCGTGGCGCCCGCAGACATCCTCATCAAAGGCGACACCGTGATCGAGGTCGGACCACCAGGCCTGAAAGCGCCCGAAGATGCCGCGAATGTCGATGCATCCGATCGCCTGATCATGCCTGGCCTGGTCAACGCCCATACGCACGGGCATGGCAGTCTTGGCAAGGGATTGGGGGACAGGTGGTCGCTGGAGCTGTTGCTTAATGCAAGCCCCTGGATCGGCGGCGGGAGCGGTGCAGAAGATATTCGGACTGCGGCCCTGCTGAATGCCGCCGAAATGGTGCTCAAGGGGTGCACTGCCGCCTATGACATGTATTTCGAGTTCCCGACCCCGTCGATCGACGGCATGACCGCCGCCGGCGCCGCCTACGCGGAAGTCGGCGTGCGGGTGGTGCTCGCGCCGATGATGGCGGACACTCCCTTTTACCGGGCGATCCCGGGTCTTCTGGACGCGCTGCCGGAACCGCATCGCGGTCATGTGGAAAAGATCGCCGCCGCAACCCATGAGGAGCATCTGGCGGCCTGCGGCGCCATGCTCGAGAACTGGCCGTTCGACCGCGACCAGGCGCGCCCCGCCCTTGGGCCAACGATTCCGTTGCATTGCAGCGACGATTTCATCCGCGGCTGCCGCGATCTCGCCAACGACTACCAGGTTGGTGTGCAGATGCACCTGGCGGAATCGAAGGGTCAGGCGGTCGCTGGCATCAAACGCTACGGTAAGACACTGACCGCCCATCTCGACGAGCTGGGATTGCTGGGGCCGCGCTTCACCGGGGCGCACTGCATCTGGCTCGACGAGGATGACCTGAAACGCATGCGCGATGCCGGCGCAACGATAGCGCACAACCCGGGCAGCAACCTGCGGCTTGGCTGCGGCATTGCGCCGGCGCGGCAGATACTCGACCTTGAGATCGGTCTGGGTGTCGGTACCGACGGTTCGGTATCTTCGGACAACCAGAACATGTTCGAAGCCATGCGCACGGCGGCCAATGTCTCACACATCGTCACTCCCGATCCGGCCGACTGGCTGGGCACCTGGGATGTCCTGGAACTGGGAACTTCTGGCGCCGCCGGGGTTCTCGGCATGAGCGATCACATTGGCCGGATTGCACCCGGCTTCAAGGCGGATATTGTCTTCCTCGACCTCGACAACGTGACATTCGTGCCGCTTAACGATGCGGCCAATCAGATCGTCAATTGCGAAGACTCAAGCGCTGTCGACAGTGTCATGATCGGGGGCAGGATGGTGCTGTCCGGACGCAAGTTCACGACACTCGACTATGCCGGGCTGCGCGCCAGAGCGGGCGCTCTCGCTCAGCGTTTCAGGGAAGTCAATTCCGGCACCCGTGTCCGCATGGAGGCCATGGCGGAATTCGTTTCACACCATTGCACCGGCCTGGTCTGCGAACATTATCACGTGCAGCGCCGTCTTGATCCGTCTACGGGAGAGGTTTGAGTAAGCTCGGCTCCTCTAGGTCATGAACTCATAAATGGCCCGCATTCTGCGCTGACGGATTTGCGTCGCGAGCAGGCGCAAAGGTGCCCGAAACCTTCCGGTTTTCAAACCTTTGCAACGCCCGCGCGGCGCACATCCGACGCGCCCGCAGGGTT
>JAJFHL010000233.1 GCA_021775615.1 Hyphomicrobiales bacterium | reverse complement strand
AGGCGCAAAGCCTGATCTTGCGCTTGTTTTCCAGCATTCGACCCCTCCTGACCAAACAGAATGTGCGCCATTTATGAGTCCATGACCTAGACCCTTTCTTCTTGTTACGGAAACGCTTGATAACGCCAAATCCGTTCACTTGGCGGGGTGCGGGGGCGAGTCAAAAAAATAGCTCGCGGCCGGCGACACGCGCTAAAAGAAAGCGGGGCGATTCGACGGGAGACCGCAGGAATGGCGCAAACTGGTATATGGCGCACCGCAGTGATCCTCGCATTCACGGTTGCGCTGTCGTCAATTGTGACGATCCTGCCCTCTGGCGCCGGCGCCCAGCAGCTCAGGATAGAAAGCTGGCGCAGCGACGATCGCGACATCTGGACCGGCATCATCCTGCCCGCCTTCGCACAGCAGCACCCCGGCATCGATGTAAAGTTCACGCCCACCGCCCCGACCGAATACAACGCCAGCCTCAACGCCCGCCTGGCCGGCGGCACCGCGGGTGATCTGATCACCTGCCGTCCGTTCGACGCCGCTCTCGCGCTCTACAAACAGGGCCACCTTGTGGCACTCGACGACCTCGCCGGGCTCGAGCACTTCTCCGACGTCGCCCGCAGCGCCTGGCAGACCGACGATGGCGCCGTCACCTTTTGCCTGCCGCTCGCCTCGGTGATCCACGGGTTCATCTACAACAAGGAGGCGTTCGAGGAGCTTGGGCTGATGCCGCCGGAAACCGAGGCCGACTTCTTCGCGGTTCTCGATGCCATCGCCGGGGACGGCGGCTACACCCCCATGGCCATGGGCACGTCCGACCAGTGGGAAGCCGCCACCATGGGTTTCCAGAGCATCGGCCCCAATTACTGGAAGGGAGAGGTCGGCCGCCGCGCCCTGATCGCCGGCGAGGCGAAGCTGACCGATGCCCCCTATGTGGCGACGCTCGCGCATCTGGCGCGCTGGAGCGCCTATCTCGGGCGCGGTTACAAGGCCCAGTCCTATGCCGACAGCCAGACGCTGTTCTCCCTCGGCCGTGCCGCGATCTATCCGGCAGGCTCTTGGGACATCGCCACCTTCCGCGCCCAGGCGCCCTTTGAGATGGGCGCCTTCAAGCCGCCCGTTCCAGGCGGCGCCGGCGACTGTCACATCTCAGACCACACCGACATCGGCATCGGCGTCAACGCGGCCAGCCCGAACCAGGACGCCGCCCGCACCTTCCTGACCTGGCTGACGACACCTGAATTCGCCACCCTTTTCGCCAATGCCCTGCCGGGGTTCTTCCCCCTGTCGGACCACACCATCACACTTGAAGATCCGCTGGCCCAGGAATTCATTTCGTGGCGCGCCACCTGCAAGTCGACGATCCGCAACGCCTACCAGATCCTGTCGCGCGGCACTCCCAACCTCGATGCGGAAATCTGGAACGTCAGCGCTCAGGTCATCAACGGCACTTTGAGCCCCGAAGACGCCGCCGCGCGGCTCGAGGCAGGTCTTGCCAAATGGTACGCACCGCATCAGCAATGAAACACCCGGCATGAGTTCAGACCCCGTTTCCACCGCACGGACGGCGATGCCCGGCTGGGCCCTGCTCGGCCTCTTCATCGGCCCGGCATTCGCAATTTACGCGGTGTTTTCGGTCTACCCTCTGCTCTCGACCATCGTGCTTTCGGCCTACGACACAGACGCATCCGGCCAGCACGCATTCATCGGCCTGCAGAACTTCGTGACCCTTCTCACCGATGAGAGCTGGTCGGGCCCGTTCTGGAATGCCCTTGCCAACAACGCGGTCTTCTTCGCCATCCACATGGCGGTGCAGAACCCCATCGGCATTCTTCTCGCCGGGCTCCTCTCCCTGCCGAGCCTCACCGGGCGACACGCCTACCGCACCCTCATTTTCCTGCCGACCATGCTGTCGGTGGTGATCGTTGGTTTCATCTGGCAGCTGATCCTGAGCCCGCTCTGGGGGGTATCGGAGGGGCTTCTGGGCGCCATCGGCCTCGGCGACTGGTTTGCTCCCTGGCTCGGCCAGGAGGAAACCGCGCTTCTCACCATTTCGCTGATCTCGGTGTGGCAGTTCATCGGCATTCCGATGATCCTGATCTATGCGGCGCTGCTCAACATTCCCGAAGACCTGAGCGATGCGGCGCAGGTCGACGGCATCGGCCATCTGCGCATTTTCTGGCACGTCAAACTGCCCCTGGTCATGCCCACGGTGGCGCTTGTGTCGATCCTCACCTATGTGGGCAACTTCAACGCCTTCGACATCATCTATGCGGTCAAGGGCGCCATTGCCGGGCCCAATTTCTCCACCGACATCATGGGCACTTTCTTCTACCGCACCTTCTTCGGTTTCCAGCTGCAGCAGGGCAGCCCCACCATGGGGGCGGCGGTCGCCACGGTGATGTTCGGCGTGATTCTTGTCGGCGTGATGATCTATCTCTTCGCCTTGCAGCGGCGCGTCCAGCGCCACGCGTTCTGAGGGCGGACCGGTGCAGAACCGCCTGACCACGATCTCCGTCCACACCGTGCTTCTGGTCTATACCGCCATCGCGCTTTTGCCGATGCTCCTCATCGTCTCGAACGCCTTCAAGTCGCGCCGCGCCATCTTCGCCGACCCGCTGGCCCTGCCCGGCCCGGACACCTTCTCGCTGAAAGGCTTCTCGAAAGTCCTCGCCGTCTCCGACTTCGGGCTCTATTTCGTCAATTCCCTGACCGTCACCCTGGTCACGCTGGCCCTGGTGCTGCTGTTCGCCGCCATGGCGGCGTGGGCCCTGAGCGAATACCGCTTCCGCGGACGGCTGGTACTGGGCGTGCTGTTTGCCGTCGGAATCATGGTGCCGATCCGGCTCGGCACCGTCTCGATCCTCGAACTGATGGTCGCCCTCGATCTCACCAATACGCTCACCGCGCTCATACTGGTCTACACCGCGCAGGGACTGCCGCTGGCGATCTTCATTCTCGCCGAGTTCATCGCCCAGATCCCCAAAGACCTGAAAGACGCCGCCCGCTGCGACGGCGTCGGCGAGGTCCACATCTTCTTTTCCATCGTCGTGCCGCTGATCCGCCCCGCCATCGCGACCGTCGCGATCTTCGTCATGGTGCCGATCTGGAACGACCTGTGGTTCCCGCTGATCCTCAGCCCCGGCGAGGGCACGCAGACGATCACCCTCGGCGTGCAGCAGTTCGTCGGCCAGTATGTCACCGACTGGAACGCGGTCCTGGCGGCGCTCACCCTCGCCATCGTGCCGGTGCTCGCCCTCTATCTGGTGCTGTCGCGCCAGTTGGTGCGCGGCCTGACCGCCGGCGCGGTCAAGTAGCGGGACGCCCTCATGCCGGATGTCCGTCTCCACAATGTGAGCAAGTCCTTCGGAACCGAAGATGTTCTGAAATCCGTCTCGCTCGACATCGTGGACGGCGAGTTCGCCGTCATCGTCGGGCCGTCCGGCTGCGGCAAGTCCACTTTGCTGCGCCTCCTCGCCGGCCTCGAGCAGGCCGATGCCGGAGACATCGAGATCGGCGACCGCCGGGTCAACGACCTTGCGCCCGCCGCCCGGCGCATCGCCATGGTGTTCCAGTCCTATGCGCTTTACCCGCACATGAACGTCTACAGGAACATGGCCTTCGGGCTGAAGTTCTCCGGCCTGGAACATTCCGAGATCGAGCGCCGGGTCCGAAAGGCGGCCGAAACGCTCAAACTCGACGGGCTTCTCGAACGCAAGCCGGCCGAGCTTTCCGGCGGCCAGCGCCAGCGCACCGCCATCGGCCGCGCCATCGTGCGCGAGCCGGACGTTTTCCTCTTCGACGAGCCGCTCTCCAATCTCGACGCGGCGCTCAGGGTCAACACAAGGCTGGAGCTTGCCGGCCTGCACAGATCGCTCGGCACCACCATGGTCTATGTCACCCACGACCAGGTCGAGGCCATGACCCTTGCCGACCGCATCATTGTCATGAACGAAGGCCGGGTCGAACAGACCGGCACGCCGCTCGAGCTCTACCGCGAACCGCAGAACCTGTTCGTTGCCGGCTTCATCGGCGCACCGCGCATGAACCTCGTGACCGGCGCGGCGGCGCAGGAATTCGGTGCGGAGACCTTAGGGATCAGGCCCGAACATCTGACGATCGCGCCCCGGGCAGGCGACTGGACCGCCACCGTCTCCATGGTGGAGCATCTCGGCAGCGACACGTATGTCTATGCCGATGCGGCGGAGGCCGGCACGCTGATCGTCCGGGCGGGCGGCAACACCAGTGTGGAGCCTGGCGCCGCCGTCAAACTCAAGCTTGACCGCAGCGCCATCCACCGCTTCGATGCCGGGGGCACCCGAATGACGTAACCGAGACCGGCGACAAGCCGACACAGACACAGGAGCACTTATGCCAAAGAAGGTCCTCAAACCCGCACAACTCGACTTCCAGCCCCGCCCCGCCTATCCCTACAATCCCGGAACCACCGCCAAGGGCATGGTCTTCGTCTCGGGACAGGTCGCCTGGAACGATCAAGGCAACGTGGTCGGCATCGGCGACGTGCGCGCCCAGACCGTGCAAACGCTCTCAAACGTAGTCGCGGTCCTGAAAGAGGCCGGCGCGACGCCGGACGATGTTCTCAAATGCAACGTCTATCTCGCCGACATTCGCTATTTTCAGATCATGAACGAAGAGTTCGCCAAAGTGTTCGGCGACAACCCGCCGGCCCGCACCACGGTCCAGGCGGCCCTTGCGGAGCCCGAGATGCTGGTCGAGATCGAGGCGATCGCCTGCATCGACTGATGCCGGGCGGGGCTGGCAAAACGCTCATTCCGGTTGTAATTTGACTCCAGCCGGCCCTTGCCGCTTTAATTCAGGCTCCATATCCGTTCGGGAGGCAACGACCATGAACTGGAGCAGGTTGGTAAAGGCAAGCGTATTTGTCGTCAGCGCCGCGGTGATCACCTTGACCTCGCCACCGGTGCGCGAGGCGGAGGCCGCAAACGTCCAGCTGCGCTGGGGCATCGACTATCCCGGCAACGACATCGCCCTGCACCGCGGCGTCTCGATGGGCTACTGCCAGCAGCTTTGCGTCAACAACGGCTCCTGCGCGGTGTTCACCTACGACACCCGCAACCGATGGTGCTTCCTCAAGTACCGCGCCGGCTATACGGACCATGTCAGCTACGCCGTGTCGGGACTAGTGTACCGGTAGGGATTGCTTACTTTCTTGTCAGGATTTCGAGCAAACGCTCTAGCTGCTCCAAGGCGTTTTCATCCATGGATTTGCCGAGCACGTTAAGCATGTCATCATGTGTCCTATGTTCAAACGACGCGACCACCAAGCTCAAGTCTCCCAGGTTCTCAGCGCTGAGGGCTGATGTTTTCTCGCCATTGAGCTCGGAGTGATCTCTGATTAAAACGCGAATCCACTCTGACAGCGCAGTCGCACTGTGGAAGTAAGTCCCCCGATTTACGAGGGCCAAGAGCCGCTTCAATTCTGCATCGATGCTCGTCACTTCATACGGCGGGATCTTTTGTGGAACCTCCCGTCCCTTAATGACCGCGATGACATCAGAGATGTCGAACCAGGCTCCATCAAACTTTCTCCGGTCCCCGGCCTCCCATCTTGCAATGAGCATATCGCCCCCCTCCCTGTGCTCATAGATATCAGCAACCTGGCAGCATGGGCCGTAGGGGCGAGCGAAATCCTGACCGAGGTCGATCCTGATATCATAGTCCAAATCTGTTTTCTGCTGGACCACAATGCACTGGTCGTAGTGGCCCCGGGTTGCCAGTATCCTGGTGGCAAAAGTGTCCTGCAGCCGGGGACGCACTGCCGAAGCCACGAATGCTCGCTCCTTCTCGGCAAACTCCTTGTTCACCTTTTCCAACTTGGCGGGCACCGCTCGATATCGCTTGCGCAACTGCTCGATGTTCCTGGCTGAGGTGTAATACTGATCATCTAGGTATCTGTGAACCTTACTGTTCGCCTCCGCTGCTTCGCAGGCTTTACCTTCTGCGAGACGAAATACTCGATATCCCAGATCAGGCGTGGGCGCGGGGAAAGCAACTTCATTCAACAACCCGTGGCGCAGTAGATTGGCGCATGTTTCCCCGCATATGTCCTTGTCAAAACTCCAGTCGGTTTCCCGGTCTGACATGATCAACAAAAGTACGTCCACCGTGTCCGTGAGAGGGGCAAGCGTCCTTGACGAATAGTCCTCCTGCCGGGCCAGCTCCGTTCTGTGGTCGATGTATGCCCAATAAGCCCCGACGGACACCCAGCCTAACGGATAGATCAGCCACACGCTCCATGCGGCCCACTCCAGCTCACGTTTGATAAAGTTGGCTGTAGACGCGATCTGGCCGGCAAGGGCCACGATCACGACGACAGGAATCAATACGGGCAATGCAAAGACGAGGGCAATGCCGGCGCCGCTTCCAAGCGCCAAAAACAATAGCGCAGCGAACCCACAAGCGAGACAGCCCATGGCAAAGCCTAAGAGAATTTGCTGGATCTTCGGCACAGAACTCACTGTCTCCGGCCTCGAGAACGACCGGACCATCCATCAACACATTTGAGCAGTCTGCGACTACAGGCTTAATTTACCGTATAGGTTGCATGAATTCCAATCAGCCCGTGACCAGGACGGCGCGCGGCCGCTCGCGCAGCATCAGGACCAGCGCGCCGGCCAGCACCGCGAGCCACAGGGACGACCACCAGACCCAGTCATAACGGGCGTAGATGTCGAACAGGACGCCGCCGAAATAGGCTCCTGCGGCAGCCCCGATCTGGTGCCCGGCGGAGATCATGCCGAAGGCCAGCCCCATGACCCGCACCCCGATGTGGCTTGCCACCAGGCTGGCGGTGACCGGAACGGTCGAATAGTCCACAAGGCCGAAGAGAAACGCGAAGACGAAGAGCGTCTCGAGGCTCGCCCCAACTTGCACCAGCACGATGAAGGTCAGGCCACGCAGCACATAGATGCCGCCGAGCAGGAGCGGCCGGTTGACCCGGTCAGTCAGCCATCCCGCAGCGATCATGCCGACAAGGTTGATCGCCGATAAGAGCCCGTAGGCCATCGCCGAAGGCACCGCGCCGAAGCCGCAATAGGCCGCATAGGGCAGAAAGTGGGTCTCGATGACCCCAGACGTGGTGTAGCCGCAGATAAAGTAACTCCAGAACAGGATCTGGAACGCCGGCATGCGCAGGATGGCGGAAACATCCTGGGCCAGGGTCGTGTCGGACGCACCCGATGCGGCCTCGCCGGAGCCTGCCCGCATTCCGGACGGAAACCAGCGGGCGATGGAAATCATCATCACCACCACCGCCACGCCCAGGGCAACGAACGCCCAGCGCCAGTCGTAGTTCGACACCAGCACCGCTAGCAGCGGCACGATCGCAAACTGCCCGGCAGTGGCGCCGGATGTGGCAATGCCGGTCGCCAGCCCCTTCTGGCGGTCGACCTCCTGCTCCACCGTTGCCGACACCACATGTGTCGCGACCAGCCCGAAGCCGACGCCGCACACACCGGCGAACGCCAGCATGAAGGCCAGAGGGTGGCTGGTGGCGGCGATCAGGAAACATCCCGCGGCAAGGGCACCGAGGCCGATCAGCATGACAGCACGGGCGCCCTGCCGGTCGACCAGCCGCCCGGCAAGCGGGGCCAGCACCGCCATGGTGATAAGCGCCGCGGCGGCGGTGCCGGAGGTGAAGCTGCGCGACCAGTCGAGTTCACGCTCCAGCAGCGGCATCACCAGGCCGAAGGCCGCCCGGGTGGAATAGACCAGCGCCAGCGCGATGAATGACAGGCCGACAATGAGCCAGGGCCGCAAGTTCTTCTGTTTCAGTGCGTGATGGATCACCATTGCCTCGATCAGGTTGTCGGTCCCGCGTGAACGCAATGCTTTACGCGTCGGCGCTTTTGGCATAAATGACAATATGATTTCAATTCCTGCCAATGGTGATGTGGACGGCGCGGCCAACCCGGCGCGGGTCGTGATCGTCATCTACCCGGGTGTCACCCTGCTCGATGCCGCTGGCCCGGCCCAGGTGTTCTCCAGCGCCAACAACAAGGACGGCAAGCCACACAGGCGACGCTACGAACTGATGCTCGCGTCCCCCGACGGCGGACCGGTCGCAACCGACACCGGCATCGAACTGAGTACAGTCACACTGTCCGAAGCATCGGACGAGCCGATCGACACCCTCATCATCGCCGGTGGCGACGGCGTCTTCGACCAGGTCGGCCAAAACGACGTGACGGACTGGATCGCCGTGAAGTACGACGAATGCCGCCGCGTCGCCTCAACCTGCATGGGAGCGTTCCTGACCGCCGAGGCCGGCTTGCTCGAAGACCGCGCCGTCACCACCCACTGGCGCCATGTCGACGAACTACAGCGTCGTTTTCCCGGCACCCGGGTGAACTGCGATCCCCTGTTTCTGCGCGAGGGCAAGATGTGGTCGTCGGCGGGGGTCACCGCCGGCATAGACCTCGCCCTCGCCATGGTTGCCGACGACCATGGTCACGACGCGGCGATGGAAGTCGCCCAGTCCCTGGTGGTTTTCCTGAAGCGACCGGGAGGCCAATCACAGTTCTCAAGCGTGCTCAATGCCCAGAAGGGCGATGCGGACGGCACGTTCTCGGACCTGCATGCCTGGATCGCCGGCAATCTCGAACAGGATCTGAATGTCGAACAACTGGCCGAGCGCGCCGGCATGAGCCCGCGCAGCTTCGCCCGCCGCTACAAACAGCGCACCGGGGTTACGCCGGCCCGGGCCGTCGAGCGGCTGCGGGTGGATGCGGCCAAACGCCTGCTGCAGCAGGGAAACCGTTCGCTGGCGGCCATCGCGGTCAAGGCAGGCCTTGCCGACGAACAGCGCCTGCGCCGCGCCTTCCTGCGCCAGGCCGGCGTCTCGCCTTATGAGTATCGCCTCAAGTTCGGGCCCTGCTCATCGGCCTGAGTGCCGGGTTGCTCATAGAGATATCCCTGGCCGGCCCTCCCCCCGCATCAATGCTCCTTCTTCGACTTGCCGAAGACCTGGGTGCAGATCAGGAGCACCGACGAGATCAGCACCATAATCGTCGAGATCGAGGCGATGGTCGGGTCGATCTGGTCACGCAGGGCGTTGAACATGTTGCGGGTCAGGGTCGAGTTGTCGCCGCCGGAGACGAACATGGCGATGATCACCTCGTCGAACGAGGTGAGGAACGACAGGAGCGTCGAGGTGATCACGGCAAACTTGATCTGCGGCAGGGTGATCACCATGAAGGCGCGCAGGCGCGTGGCGCCCAAACTTCGGGCCACCATCTCCTGGTTCATGTCATAGCTCCGCAGGGCCGAACTCACCACGATCAGGACCAGCGGAATGGCGAGGATCGAATGGGCCAGCACCAGCCCGAAAATGGTGTGCACCATCTTGAGCTTCACATAGGCGTAGAACACGCCGATTCCGACCAGGATGACCGGCACCATCATCGGCGAGATCAAGATGATGAACACCAGATGGGCGAAGCGCACGTTCGAGACGAACAGCCCGTAGGCTGCCATGGTGCCGAGCGGCGTTGCGACCAGCGCCGTGAGACAGGCCGCGGTGAGCGACGTCAACGTTGCCGAGATCCACTGCTCCGACTGGAAGTAATGCTCGTACCAGCGCACCGACCATTCGCGCGGCGGAAACTCCAGGTATTGCGATTCGGAGAACGACATGGGGATGACGATCACCGTTGGCGCCACCAGGAAGATCATCACCAGACCTGAAAGCACATAGAGCCACAAGCGATTACCGTGGGTGATCTGCGTGTCCGAGGCCGCTCCCTTGAGCCAGTTCATGTGTGCGACCCTCCACCGAGAATGCGGTCGAGCTTAAGCAGTTTCGACGAGACGTAGAGAATGCCCATGGTCAAAAGCAGGAGCACCACCCCGAGCGCGCTCGCCGCGCCCCAGTTGAAGAAGATCTCGATATTGTCGGCGATCCGCATCGCCACCATGATCACCCGCCCGCCACCGAGCACCGCGGGCGTCACGAAAAAGCCGAGGCACAACACGAAGACGATGAGGGCGCCGGCGAACAGCCCCGGCAGCGACAGCGGGAAGAACACCTGCCAGAAGGCCTGTGTCGGCGAGGCTCCGCAATTGGCGGCCGCCTTGAGATAGTCCTTGTCGATCGCCTTCATCGAACCGTAGACCGGCAGCACCAGGAACGGCAGCATGATGTGCACCATGCCGATCAGGGTGCCGTTGAGATTGTGCACCAGCTTGACCGGCTCGTCCCACAGTCCCAGATCGATCGCCCAGCTGTTGATCAGACCCTTGCGCTGCAGCAGCACCAGCCAGGCATAGGTGCGCACCAGCAGGGAGGTCCAGAACGGCAGGAGCACCGTGAGCAGGCAGATATTGGCGGCGCGACTGGGAAGCTGCGCCAGAAAATAGGCCAGCGGGTAACCGATCAGAACGCAGATCACCGTGGTCAGAATGCTGACCTCGAACGTGGTCCGGAAGATCCGCGCATAGGACTTGCTGTCAATCATGCGCTGATAGTGCTCGAGCGAGAACGTGCCCTCATCGCTCAGGAACGACAGGTAGAACAGCCAGCCGACCGGAATGACCATGATCACCAGCACCAGCAGAAGTGCCGGCGAGCACAGGCCGAACAGTCTCATCCGCTCCAGGAAAGCGTCGCGCTTCAGGCCATCGGCGTGCGGCCGCTCAGACGTCTCGGCGCGTGGCGATTCGGTGGTTGCAATCGTGTCGGCCGCGCTCATGCGTTCACTCCCCGTCCGCGACGATGAGAACCGCGTCTTCCTTGTGGAGGCCGAGCGAAACCGCACCGCCGACTTTCGGAACCTTCGCCATGGCGTCACGCTGGGCAATGCCGCGCACCGGCACCAGGGTGCCGTCGGCAAGCTCGGCATACATCAGGAAGCTTTCTCCCTGGAACACCAGGTCCTGGACCTTGCCCTTGAAGATGTTCACGTCCTTGGGCTTGCGTCCCTCGACCATGGTGAGACGTTCGGGCCGCATCAGGAGGTCGTAACGCTCGCCGCTCGCCGGCGGTTCGGCGGTGTGCAGCGCGGTGCCGTTGTAGGACGCCGTGCCGTTCGCGACCGTGACCGGGAGAAATGTGGATTCGCCGACGAAATCGGCAACGAATTTGTTGGCGGGAAAATCATAGATCCGCCGTGGCTCGTCGAGCTGCATCACCTTGCCGTGGTTGATCACAGCAACCCTGTCCGACATGGTCAGCGCTTCGCGCTGGTCGTGTGTCACGTAGACCGTGGTCATGCCGAGTTTTTCATGCAGATGGCGAAGCTCGATCTGCATGTGCTCGCGCAACTTCTTGTCGAGCGCCGACAGAGGCTCGTCCATCAGGAGTATCCGCGGCTCGAAGACAATTGCCCGGGCCAGCGCGACGCGCTGCTTCTGCCCTCCGGAGAGCTGATCGATCTGCCGCGAGCCATAGCCGCCAAGCTGGACCGTATCGAGTGCGCCTTCCACACGCTCGGCGATTTCGCCCTGCGGCACCTTGCGCAGCTTGAGCGGAAACCCAACATTCGCCTCGACGCTCATATGGGGAAACAACGCATAGTTCTGGAACACCATACCGACGTCGCGCTGGTGCGGCGGTGTGCGGACAACCTCGCGGTCGCCGAATTTGACGCTGCCGTGATCCGGCCGGTTGAACCCGGCAAGCACCATCAACAGCGTCGTCTTGCCGGAGCCAGACGGCCCCAGCAGAGTCATGAATTCGCCGCTCCGGATATCCAGAGACACGCCGTCAAGAGCAAAGACCTTGCCGTAGGTCTTTGTGACGTCGTTGATGAATATGGGCAGTGCTTCGGCCCGCTCCGCGCGTTCGCTCACCGCATCCCCCCTCGCCGCTTGGTAAAAAGGGGGCGGCGCAATCTGGCGCCGCCCCGCAGGATGACACAGTTCGTGCCTATTCCGTCAACATGTCCTGGTACTTGGAGGAAGCGATCTTCTCCCACTTGGCATACCAGTCGTTGTCGACCACCAGCTGGACCTTGGCATTGTCGGGATGCGACGGCAGCTTGCCGGCAACCTCATTGTCGATGATGCCGAGATCGTAGGCTTCCTTGTTGGTCGGCCCGTAGGTGATGTATTGCGGCATGGCGGCCTGGTAGCTGGCCTTGCTCGCCTCGGCCAGGAACTTCATCGCAAGTTCCTTGTTCGGCGCGCCTTTCGGAATGGCGAAACAGTCATAATCGAGCAGCCCCTGGCCGTAGTTGTAGGCCGCCTTGGCGCCATCGCCGATCGCCACGTCGAAGCGGCCGTTCCACCCCGTCGTCATGTCGACTTCGCCGTCCTTCATGAGCTGGGCATGCTGGGCGCCAGATTTCCACCAGACTGCGACATGATCCTTCAACTGGCGGATCTTGTCGATCGCCCGGTCGATGCCTTCCTCGGTGCTGAGAACTTCATAGACCTTTTCCGGCGGCACGCCGTCGGCCATCAATGCGGGCTCCAGCGCACCGCTGTATTTAGCGCGGTAGGAGCGCTTGCCCGGGAACTTCTCGACATCCCAGAAATCGGCCCAGGTCTTAGGCACGTTGTCGCCCGAATAGGTCTCGGTGTTGTAGGCAAAGACGGTCGAGAACGTGATCGTGCCGACGCAGGCCGGCAGATAGGTTCCAGGCACGAAATTGGATACGTCGATCATGTCGTAGTCGAGCGGCTCCAGGATGCCTTCTACACCGCCGCGCGCGCCACCGCCCGAACCGGTGTCGATGATGTCCCAGGTGACGGCGCCGGCCTTCACCTGCAGGCGCACATCGGAGATGCCGCCATAGGACTCTTCCTTGATTTTGATGCCGAGCGCCTTGGCCACCGGTATGAACACCGCCTTGCTCTGGGCGTCCTGATAGGAGCCGCCCCATGACACGATCGTGAGATCGCCGGCAAGCGCGGGCGCCGCCGCAAGTCCAGCGGCAACGGCAAACGCCGCCACGGATCCGAACATGGTTTTCCTGACTGACATTGTGTTTGTTTCTCCCCTTACGTTTCAAAATGTCTTGTCGACTGATTGTATGCTGCATTTTCCGCCGAGACTATAGCACGCCGGATCGGATTTTCCAGAGCCCGGCGGCGGTTTCGGAAAGGGTTCGCCCACCCATAAAATTCGCACACCAATCAATCTCATCCGTCGTCGGGACGACCGGACAGGCAAAAGCCCTGCCGGCAATAGTCCTCGAAACCCGCTTGCGTGAGCGCGCGAAGCTCGTCGAAGAGCGCCTCGTCTACGGCCCTGAAGTTAAAGCACGATTTCCCCTGCATGCGTGTCTTGAGATCGCCCGACATACCCTCCAGCAGCGCCGGGTTCACATAGACCGGCATCAGGTGATAGCTGACATAGGCCTTCTTGATCTCGACCGCCCCGAAGAACAGCGGCTTTTTGTTTTTCATGATGTGATGCGTGTCGATATAGAGGCGGCCCGCCTCGTCCGCCTTGCAGTCGAGCCCCGCCGCATAGGGGCGCATGAGATCGCTCAAGCGTGTGAAGACATTCTCAAAGTTCGCATTCATGCGCCATCCATCGCGCGGCGTGTTCAGTCCGGCTCTTCGGGAAACTGCACCGCGCCATCGGGGATTTCAAATCCCGGCAGCTTGCGTTTGGTCCAGATATGGATGGCCTGCACGTAGTCGACCGGTTCATCGAGCGAGCCCGGTTTCACCGTAAGCCACTCGTCGTCGCCCTCGGTCACGTGGCACACGCGTGAGCCACAGTCAGGACAGAAGTGACAGTGAAGAGTATTGCCCTTGTCGCTCAGGCGGGTCCAGACTTTGGTCGTGCCGCGGGTGGCGCGAAAGTCGGCGACCCGGGTCATCAGCGACATGGAAAAGGCCGAGGCGGTCAGCTTGCGGCATTCCAGGCAGTGGCAGGCATAAAGCTCGCCCGTCTCGCCGGTGATCTCATAGCGGATGTTGCCGCACTGGCACCCCCCCACGCGCGGCACGGATCCGTCTTGCTCGCTCACCGCCTCTTCCTTTCAAAGCCGTTCCGGGTCACTGGCGCGCGGCGGCCTTGAGCGCGGCGATTTCAGCGTCCAGTGCGGAAACCCATGCCGTCAGGGCCCGGTTCTTCGCCTGCTCCACCTTGAACGACTTGCGTACCGTTTCAAGCTCGCCGGCAAGGGATGTGTTCTGTTCCGTCGCGGCCGACGCCTCGGCGGAGCGTTCATCGAGTTGTTTCTGCAGCCCGGCGATCTGTTCGGTCAGCCCGGTGACTTCACTGTCCCTGTCCTGCAGCAGCTGTTTCGCCGATGTCAGTTCGGTGTTCGCCTTGTAGGTCTCCGCCGAGACCTTGAGTTTGCTCGCTTCCTGCTCAGCGACCTTTACTTCAAGGCCGGCGATACGCTCGTTTAATGTGGTGATCTCGGCCTGCCGTTCCTCAAGGCGCGTTGCGGCCGATGCCAGCTCGGCGGTAAGCCGTTCGATTTCGGTTGCCGCCTCGGCCGCCGCCGTTTCCTGATCCGAGATCTGGCCCTCAAGCGCCGTGACACGTTGGGTGAGCTCGCCGATTTGTGTCTGCCTGTCCTCTGCAAGCTGTGCCGCGGCCGCAAGGTCGGCACTCAGTTTTTCGATCTCTCCGGCGCCCGCAGACAACGCTTCGAGCTGTATCTTGCGCTCCTCGGCAAGCTGCGTCGCGCTCGCGAGGTCGGCACTCAGCTGGTCGATCTCGGCGATGCGTTCGGCCATGGCATCCACTTCAGCCTGCCGTTCGGCAAGCTGTTGGGACGCTGTGGAAAGATCGGCCGCCAGAGTGGCCGCCTCTTCGGAGATCTCCGCCGCATTGGCGCGGCTTTCCGAAACCTGTCCTTCAAGTTGCGTGATGCGTTGCGCAAGGTCAGCGCTCTCGTTCTCGCGCTTTCGCAGTTCGCCGCGCACCTGCTCCAGGGCGTCTCTTGCTTCCTCGGCATCCGCCCTTGCGGCAATGGCCTGCTTGGTTTGCGCCGTCAACCGGGTGTCGAGGTCCTCGACCGCATCGCTGAGGTCGCCGCTTTGCACCTGCGACGTCACATAGCCAATCGCAACGCCGACGATCAGGACGACCACGTAGAGCAAGGTCCACTTTCGATCCAAGAAGTCCATCTTCATCTCCTGCCGTTGCCGGCACTATACCAGTTGCAGGCGCAAGATTGCAGCGCCGGGCCCGGTGCGCAATGGCTCCCGCAAAATTTAATGTTCAGGACAGAAAAGTCAGTTCTGCTGCGCCGTCTTCTGCTCGAGCATCGCCAGCTTCTGTTTCAGCCGGCGGATCCGTTCGAACGCATTTTCAAGCGCGTTCATTTCGAGTTCGCCGGACGTCACCGCCTGCTTGATCAGGGCAATTACCTTGGACGGCATGTCGCGGTCCGGCCTGGCGGAGTTTGAAATCAGGAGGATGTCGTTGCCCGCCCGCACCGCCTTGATGATGGTATCGCGAAATTTGAAGTTGTTGCGGATCGCGCCCATTTCAAGGTCGTCCGTGATCACCACGCCCTGATAGCCCATCTGGGTGCGCAGAAGGCCGTTTATGGCCGATGACGACAGGGTCGCGGGCTCGCGCCCGTCGGGCGACAGCGCGCTGTGATAGAGATGCCCCGACATCACCATGTCGCCATAGGCATCGTCATTGGCCAGCGCGGAAAACGGCGCCAGCTCGCGCTCGCGCTGCCAGGTCTTGGAGATGTCGACGAAGCCCTTGTGGCTGTCGCGGCGCGAACTGCCGTGACCGGGGAAATGCTTCAGCGCCGTCAGTATGCCGATCCGGTGATGCGCCTCGATAAAGGCCTGGGCATAGGCCACCACCGTGGACGCCTTGGCGCCGAAACTGCGCCCCAGCCGGCCGATAATCGGGTTCTTCGGGTTGACGTTGACATCGACGACCGGCCCCAGATTGACATTGAATCCCGCATTGCGCACCTGGCGCGCCGCTTCGAGATAGACCTGAAAGGCCTGTTCCGGACTGAGCTTGGACGCGACGGTCGCCGGTCGCGGAATGGCCTTGTAGCCCTGCCGGGGCCCGAGCCGCTGCACCTTGCCGCCCTCCTGATCAATTGCGATCAGGGGAGTGGTGGTGGCGCCGGCGCCCTTGAACAGCGCCGTCAGCCGCTTCACCTGCTTGCCCGACTTCACGTTGTGGCCGAGCAGGATGACCCCGCCGATGGTGCCCTCGCAAAGCTGCCGCGCAATGGCCTGCGGCCCCTTCTCGCTAGGCTCCGTGCCGGAGAACCCGAACATCAGCATCTGGCCGATCATGGTGTCGACCCAGTCCGCGTTCCGCGCCGGATCGCAGGCGGCGGCCCGCGCCGGCGCGCCGGATGTCAGAGCGATGCAGAGCGATGCGGCAATCAACGCGAAACGAAGGCGTATCGGCATGAAGCGGTTATCCGTCGTTGGGAATGTGTGAACGAAACGTAAACGCCTCTGCTTAACGCATCTTTAACGTGGCGAGAGTGTGGTCAGGTTTCAGGTTTTCTCCTGAAACCGGTGGACATGGCCTCAAGTGATCGGCCAGTTTGGGGCACGTTCGCGAACATCAGGGGAAACGCAACATGCTGGACATCGCCCTCATCGGTCATGGCGCGATCGCCGGTTTCGTTGTGAAAACGCTTCGCGGCCATGACGCGGTGCGGATCGCCTGTGCCCTGTGCAGGCCGGGGCGCGAGGATGCGGCCCGCGACGTGTTCGGCCCCGAAACGAAGATCGTTACGGATATCGCCGACGCCCCGCCGGGCCTCGCGCTCGCTCTCGACTGCGCCGGGCATGCGGGCCTCGCCCGGCACGGTGCCGAAATCCTCAGTCGCGGCATCGATCTCATCACGGTTTCCTCCGGCGCTCTGGCGGATGCGGCACTGGCGGGCGAACTCGATGCCGCCGCGCGGGCAGGCCGCACCCGGCTGCAGATCGCGCCGGGTGCCGTGGGTGCCATCGACGCGCTCGGCGCCGCCCAACTCGGCGGGCTCGACGAGGTGACATATGTGGGCCGGAAGCCGCCGGCCGGCTGGAAAGGCTCGGCCGCCGAGGACGTGCTCGATCTTGATGGCCTCGAAGCCGCGGCGGTGCATTTCGAAGGCTCCGCCCGGGACGCTGCGCTGAAATATCCCAAGAACGCCAATGTCGCCGCAACCATCGCGCTCGCCGGCATCGGCCTCGATGCGACCCGTGTCCAACTCATCGCCGACCCGGACGTCACCCGCAACGGACATGAAATCCGCGCCACCGGAGCGTTCGGCGCACTAACATTCAAGGTGGAGGGCAGCACCCTGCCCGAAAGCCCGCGCTCATCGGCATTGGCGGCCATGAGCGCGGCCAAAGCCGTGCTCGACCGGGCCAGCTCAATTTTTTGCTAGAGCGCTTCAATGTTGTTCGGCGCCGGCCTGTTCTTCCGCCCAACCAGATAAATCAGGCTGGCGACAGGCCCCGCAGGCGTTCCGAGCGGCGGCGCAGCAGCTCAACGGTCGCCAGCAGACAGATGGAGATCATCACCAGGATCGTCGCCACCGCCAGGATAGTCGGCGATATCTGCTCGCGAATGCCTGAGAACATCTGCCACGGGATCGTTCGCTGTTCGTAACTGCCGACGAAGAGCACCACCACCACCTCGTCGAACGAAGTGATGAAGGCGAACAGTCCGCCTGAGATGATGCCCGGCAGGATGAGCGGCATGATCACCTTGAAGAATACCGTATGCGGCGGCGCCCCGAGGCTGGCCGCGGCGCGGGTGAGCGAATGGTCGAAACCGGTCAGTGTGGCGGTCACCGTGATCACCACGAAAGGCGTGCCGAGCGCCGCATGGGCAATGATCACGCCCAGATGGGTCGAAGCCAGGCCGATGTCGGAATAGAAGAAATACATGCCCGCCGCGGAAATGATCAGCGGCACGATCATCGGTGAAATCAACAATGCCATGAAGGTCTTCTGGAATGGCATTTCCGGGCGGCTCAGGCCCAGCGCCGCCAGGGTGCCGAGGCTGGCCGACAGGATCGTCGCGAAGAAGGCGATGATGAAGCTGTTCCTCACACCGCCCTGCCAGTTCGGGTTGGTGAAGAAGTCCTTATACCATTTCGTTGAATAGCCGGCCGGATCGAAAGACAGCATTTCAGGGGTAAACGAGAAATAGGGGATCGCGTTGAACGACAGCGGAATGATCACCAGGATCGGGCCGATCAGGAAAATGAAGATCAGCGCGCAGATCACCCGGAATGCGTAGTACCAGAAGCGCTCAAGGGGCTCGACGTGTGCAGGAAGTGCCATGAGTTATGTCCCCCTCAGCCCATCTTCATGTTGTCGACGCCGACAATCTTGTCATAAATCAGGTACAGCACCAGCACGAGCGCCAGCAGCATGGTCCCCAGGGCCGCCGCCAGCCCCCAGTTCAGGGTGACGGAGACATGATTGGCGATGAAGTTCGAAATCAGCGTTCCGCTGGTGCCGCCGACAAGCGCCGGCGTGATGTAGAAGCCGATCGACAGGATGAACACCAAAATGGTGCCGGCGCCGATGCCCGACAGTGTCAGCGGGAAATACACCTTGTAGAAAGCCCACCACTGCGTCGCGCCCATCGAACGGGCCGCCCGCATGTAGCTTGGCGGAATGGTTTTCATCACCGAATAGAGCGGCAGGATCATGAACGGCAGCAGAATGTGCGTCATGGCGATAAACGTGCCGGTCTTGTTGTGTATGAGCTGCAATCGCCCGTCGTCTGATACGACGCCGATGGCCACCAGCAAGTCGTTGATCACCCCTTGCGACTGCAGGAGCGCGATCCACGCTGTGGTTCTCACCAGCAGCGACGTCCAGAACGGCAGCAGCACCAGGATCATCAGAAGTCCTGCATAGCGCATCGGGATGGTCGCCAGAAGATAGGCGATCGGAAAGCCCAGCAGAATGCACAGTCCGGTAATGACGACGCTCATGATCAGTGTGCGCTGGAACAGGAATATGTAGATCTGACGGTTCTCGGGCTGCGCGGCAACCGAGCCGTCGGGCGTGAACCGCAGGTCCATCGCAGACAGATAGTACGATGCCGTGAGATCACCGCTCTCGCGCTTGATCAGCTGCCAGACGTCAAGCTTCTCCCACTTCTTGCTGGCCTTGATCAGGGCGTCCTTGAAGGGCGCCTCGGTCATATTCTTGGCTTTTCGCGAACTGCCTTTGAACAGGCTCGACATGCCCGGGATTTCATAGTTGAGGCGCCGGCCCACCTTGCCGATGGTGCGGTTTTCCCGGCCGATCTGGAGGTCCTTGACCATGGCCGCATAGACGTCTTCGCCGGGCAACACGCCGCTTGCCTCATCCCAGCTCTGGAGCGCGGCAACCGTGTTCGGCAGATAATTCGGCACTTCGGGATTTTCGACGCTGCGCCACAGCATCGCAATGATCGGAACGATAAAGAATATGAAAATGAAGGCGAGCAGCGGAACCGTCAGCATGAAGGCCTGGCGGCGTTTTTGCTTGAGGGCGGCCTGAAGGCTCTGTTTCAGCGGCCTCCCGTCGGACGTGACAAGGGGGCCCTCGTTTGCAACGGTGCCGTCTGTCATTTTCTGCTCCCCAAGCAGTTCTCTACGGTGCTGCCTGCATCTCGCAAAGGTTCAAAGAAATGGTTCTGCAGAAGGGGAAAACCCCCTTCTGCAGTCATGTCGCGTGTGGCTTACTTGGCCAGCCAAGCGTTGAAGCGCTCGTCGAAGGACTCGCGATTGTCGGCCCACCAGTCGGTGTTGTACAGCAGCGTTTCCTTGGCGTTTTCAGGCGCCGTCGGCATGTGCGGACCCATGTCGATACCGAGGTCGGCATGCTTGCCCACCAGCGGAGCGGACGACTTGCGCGCCGGGCCGTAGGAGATGTACTTGGCCTGATCCGCCAGGCGTTGCGTGTCGGTGGCGAACCGCAGGTACTTCAACACCTGGTCCTTGTTCTTGGTGCCCTTGGGGATCACCCAGCCATCGATGGCGAAGACCTGCCACTGCCACATCATGGCAATCGGCTGGTTCTTCTCGACGATCGCGGAGAACAGGCGGCCGTTATAGGCGGACGCGATCACCACTTCACCGTCAGCAAGCAGCTGCGGCGGCTGGGCGCCCTTGGTCCACCAAATCACCTGGTCCTTGATGGTGGCGAGCTTGTTGAAAGCGCGTGCGACGCCTTCTTCGGTCTCGAGAACGTCATAGACGTCAGAGGCCGGAACGCCGTCGGCGATCAGAGCCCATTCGAGGTTTCCATCGGGTCGTTTCTCAAGAGCCCGCTTGCCGGGGAAAGCCTCGAGGTCGAAGACGTCGGCAATGCTGCTGAGCTTCTTGTCGCCAAAAGCGTCCGTGCGGTAGCCGAAGGTCGTCGAATAGACGATCTGCGGAATGTAGCATTCGGAGACGAAAAAGCCGTCGAAGAAGTCCTTCGATGCCGGCGTGCCATCGGGCGCGGGAGCCAGATGCGTATCAGGATCGATCTCTTCGGCAAGGCCCTCTTCACAGGCGGTGACCGCTTGCGCCGCTTCCATGTCGACCAGATCCCAGGTGACGTTGCCGGCTTCCACCTGTGCACGCAGCTTGGCGAGGCCTTCCGAAGCCGAATCGTCGTTGACGATCTTGATGCCCGGGCACTTCGCCATCCACGGGTCATGATAGGCTTTCTGCTGTGAAGCAGAATAGGCGCCACCCCAGGACACGTATGTCATTGTGACGTCGGCGCCGCACGCTTCATCCGCGCTGGCGGTGGTTGTGGTGGTCGCACTGAACGCGAGAACGCAGCCGGCCACCACGGCCGACAGTGCGGTTCCCTTTTTCAAAAGATCTTTCATTAGATTTCTTACTCCCTTTTCACTTCACTTCAGTGTTTGACGGCCTTGCCGTCGATCTACAGGGCAGGCAGTTGCTCCCGCCTTGTCTCCCGAAAGGATCGCGCTCACCCGTGATCCTTGTCGTAGATATTGTAGTCCAGCGCCCGGCAGTCCTCTGCGATCCAGCCGAGCGTGGTCTTTTCGCCTTCCTTGAGCACATGGTGCCCAGAATTATTCGGAACCTTGACGACGAAATCGTTGTGGCCGGCAACCGACATGCGGGTGCGGATATGATCGCCAAGATAAATCAGCTCTTCGATCGTGCCATCGAGGACAATCGTGTTCTTCAGCTTCTTGGGCGCGATCGCAACCCGCTCCGGGCGTATCGACAGCAAGGTCCGGTCGCCCTTGCCGTTGACCGCAACGGCCTGGGCCTTGACCACGTCGCCGCTGTCGAGTTTGACCGTGGCCACCTTGTCCTTGTCGATCTCCTGAACCGTGCCGGCCAGCTTGTTGTTCTCGCCGATGAACTGCGCGACGAAGGCATTGTCGGGCCGCTCATAGAGGTCTTCCGGCGATGACAGCTGCTGGATGACCCCGTCGTTGAAGACCGCAATGCGGTCCGACATGGTCAGCGCTTCGGCCTGATCGTGCGTCACATAGACGACGGTAACCTTCAGGTTCTCGTGAATATGCTTGATTTCATACTGCATCTGCTCGCGCAGCTGCTTGTCGAGCGCGCCCAGGGGCTCGTCCATCAAGATGAGGGAGGGCTCGAACACCAATGCGCGCGCCACCGCAACGCGCTGCTGCTGGCCGCCGGAGAGCTGCGCCGGGCGGCGTCCGCCCAGGGTCGGCAGTTCCACCATCTCCAGCGCCTTCTTGACGCGCTCTTCCTGTTCGGCCTTGCCCATGCCGCGTACCTGCAGCGGAAAGGCCAGGTTTTCCGCAATGGTCATATGCGGAAACAGTGCATAGTTCTGGAACACCATGCCGATGCCGCGCTTGTGCGGCGGAACATTGTTGATCGGCTCGCCTTCGAGATAGATCTCGCCGTATGTCGCCGGTTCAAAACCGGCAAGCATCATAAGACAGGTTGTCTTGCCCGAACCGGATGGCCCGAGCATGGTGACGAACTCGCCTTTCGATATGTCGAGGTTCAGGTCCTTTACGACCAGTGCCTCGCCATCATAGCTCTTCTGGACGCCTTCAAAGCGAACCATCGGTTCGCCAGCTCCGTTCGATCCACCCATCGCACTCCCCAGACCCGTCTCAATCCGCCGCTATGGCTCATGCCACGCAAGACTGTTTATCCCACGTCAATCGCGGGCGCTCATTTTCGCACGAACAAATCATGTCTCGGAGCGACATGCAAGGTTGCTCTGTGACAACTCCTTAACGCCGTGCCGGATTTGTCCTGTCAGCATGTCTCTGCCGACGTTGACGGCTCTTTCCACGCTCTATTCGTCGACCCGCCCGGCAGGACATGCCGCAATGATCATCTGGTCCGGACCATACGGGAACTGCGTCATATTGCGGTTGCCGTCTTGCGTAATCACCAAGGTGTCATGCTCGCGGTAGCCACCGCCACCCGGCAGGTGATCGGGCACCGTGATCATCGGCTCCATGGATAGCACCATGCCCGGTTCGAGCACCGTGTCGCAGTCTTCACGCAGTTCAAGCGCGCCCTCGCGGCCGTAATAGTGGCACAACACGCCAAAGGAATGCCCATAGCCGAACGACCTGTACTGCAAAAGCTCGTGCTCTTCGTAAAGCGCGTTGAGTTCGCGCGCCACATCGCTGCAGCGCGCGCCCGGCACCAGCAGTTCCTTGCCCCGGTCATGTACCTTGCAGTTGACCTCCCACAACCGGATGGCCGCATCCGATGCGGTGTCGCAGAACAACGTGCGTTCAAGCGCAACATAGTACCCCGCCACCATGGGGAAGCAGTTGAGCGAGAGAATGTCGCCGCCCTGTATCTGACGGCTTGTCAGGGGATTGTGTGCGCCATCGGTGTTGAGGCCCGACTGAAACCAGGTCCACGTGTCCATGAGTTCGGCATGCGGCCAGGTAATCGCGATTTCATGCACCATCGCCTGCGTCGCATGCAGCGCCACCTCATACTCTCTCACTCCCTGGCACAGCATCTCGACACAGGCCGCACCGCCGATGTCGGCGACCCGCGCCATCTCGGTGATATGGTCGATTTCCTCAGTCGATTTGATGATTCGCACCTGCATTGCGGGGCCGGCGATATCAACCAGCTCCACGCCCGGAAACCAGTCCGCGAGTCGATCGCGCAGCTCCGCACTGACATGGTCGAACTCGACGCCAAGCCGTCTCACCCCCTTCAGCAGATCCCGCAAGGTGTGAAAATAGTTGTCTTTTTCCCAATCCGTGTACGTTACGTTGTTGCCGAATGTGCGGCGCCACGGCTGGCCACCGTCGATCCCCGCGCTGACGCTCGTCGCATCATGATGATCGATGACGAGACCGTAGCGCCGGCCGAACTGGCAATACACGAAGTCGGAAAAATAGCAGATATTGTGGTACGACGTGAACAGCGCCGCATCGATGCCGCCGTCCGCCATCTTGTGGCGAATTGCGTCTTGCCGACGTTTCATCTCCGCTATCGAGAACGTCGGCGTGGCCTTTTTCCCGTTGCCCTGAAAGTCGACCCTGCGGGGCCGCTGTGGCGCCGCCGCGACAGGCGCGCACCCGTAATCATCGGACAGAACTTCAATCCTTTGCAGCCGCTGCATGGCGCATCATCTCCCTCGGTGCCGCATATCGGGTACCTCCCAGCGGTTGCACAAACTCTGTTGCACAATGCCCGCTGTCAAAGGATCAAACCTCATGTATGATATGAAAATATCTCATGAGGTTGCAGCAAGCTTCAGATGGATCAGACACCACCATTAAATGCACTCAGGGCCTTCGAGGCCGCCGCCCGTAACAACGGTTTTTCGCGTGCCGCGGACGAACTGTTCGTAACCCAGTCGGCGATCAGCCACCAGGTCCGCCAGCTTGAGGACTGGTTCGGCGTCCAGCTGTTCGAGCGCGGCGGCGGCCGCGCCCGTCTGACACCTCAGGGAGAAGGCCTGGCGCGTTCGCTCGGTGACGCTTTCACCGAGATCAGGGACGCCTGCCGCAAGGTCCGCGAAACCGCGGTGGGCGAGCCGCTCAACATTGCGGTAATACCGTCGATCGCGGCATGCTGGCTGATCCCCCGCATGGCGGAGTTTACCGCTGAAAACTCCGATTTCCCGATCCGCCTGACATACGCCATTCACGGCCAACCCATCGATTTCAACCAGACCGATATTGCGATTGTCTATTCGAGAGAAAAACTCGCCGTTCCCAGGGCGCGTGCGACCCCTCTCTTTCCCGGCGCCTCGGTACCTGTGTGCAGCCAGTCCTTGCTCGACTGGCACGGCCCCCTGACCGGCCCGGAACAGATCGCCGGGGCGCCATTGCTGCACGACACCGACTGGCGTGGCTGGAGCGACTGGTTCCTCAAGACCACCGGGCAGGAGCGGCGTGCGGACGATGGCGTGGTGTTTGAAGACTTCAATCTCATGCGATCGGCGGCCCTGTCGGGGCAGGGCGTTGCACTGTGCCCTCTGTCAATCATTCAGGACGACCTCAAGGCAGGCCGCCTCGTTGCACTATCCGAAACGACGATCGACGAAGAATCAGCCTACTACATTCTCGAGCCCGCCTCCCTGCCGCGCACGTCCGCCCCGAAAACCCGGACATTCAAGGCATGGCTCCTCGACGCGGCCATCAATTAGTACGATCCCGCCCCGGGACCTACCCGCAGCTCGAAAAATCTGGCTTTCGCTTTTCAAGAAACGCCGCAAAAGCTTCCTTTGCCTCCGCCGAACTCAAGCCCTTGGCGAACGCGTCGCCTTCGCGCTGCATGGCCGCCTCGAGCTGGCGTTCGGACTGCCGCAGCAGCGACTTGGTCGCGCGCAGGGCCGCCGGCGGCTTTGCCGCAAGTGCCCGCGCCGTCGCCATCGCCGCCGGTTCGAGCTCTTCGGGCGTGCAGAGCCGGTTGGCGATCCCCAACCGTACCGCTTCGGCGCCATCGAAAGGCTGGCCCAGCATCAAGAGCTCGGCGGCCTTGGCATGGCCGAGCAGCCTGGGTGCCAGGAAGGAGGATCCGGCCTCCGGCACCAGCGCCAGGTCGACGAACGGCATCTGCAAATGCGCCCGCGCCGTGACATGCACGAAATCACAATGCAGCAGCATTGTGGTGCCGATACCGATCGCCGGCCCGTCGACGGCGGCAACGAGGGGCATGTCGGTCTGCGCCAGAAAGCTGATGAACCGGTGCACCGGCGCAGCCTCTCCATGCGGCGGATCGTTGAGAAAGTCCTTGATATCGTTGCCCGCGGTAAAGACGCCCTCGCTCCCAAGGATGACGGCGACATTGGCGCTGCTGTCGCCGGCGGCGGTTTCCAGCGCGTCGGCCATCGCGGCATACATGTCCGCGGTCAGGGCGTTCTTGCGCTCCGGGCGGTTGACCCTGATCGTCAGGATCGCCTCGTTTGTTTCGATCAGGATGTCGTCACTCATCACGCTCTCCGCGGTTGGCCTTGAAGGAAACGTGCCCGGCCGCTTCCGGCCGCGCCGTCAGGGCTTGCGCCTCGCGCGCAATGAAACGGGCAATCTTGCGGTCCGCAAAGCCCATCAGCGACAGCCCGGCGGCGGCGTTTCCGACTTCCCGGTAATCGGCAATCGCGCCGTCGCGAAGCCGGCAGATGCTCACCGCCTCGAACACCGAGCGCCGTCCCGCATGGTCGGTCAGCCTCGATGTGTAGCTGAAGACATAGCGCACATAGCCGATCGCGCCATCGTCCACCGCGTCATGCAGGTCCCAGCGGAAATCCTCGCCGTCGCGGTGGAAATGGTTTTCGATCATGTCGGCAATGGCGTCATGTCCGGTGAAGGCGCCATAGAAGACATCGTGGTAGGTGCCGTCCGGCGTAAAGCACTGCGCCACGCCGCGGCCGTCCCCGGCCACCGCGGCGGCGGTCATCTTGCGCATGAGGTCGAGGAATGCCACCTGGGCCCGCTCCCGTTTCGAAGATGCAAAACTAGAACAAAAGTCCCGCCGCCACCACAATCGATGTTTGACGGCAGCGCCAACAAGGAGCCAAATGCGTCTCGCGAAAGAGAGGCTCACAGATCCCGTGGACAGACAATTCGACATCGCCGTCATCGGTGCCGGCATGGTGGGCACCAGTTCGGCCGCATGGCTGCAGCGTTCCGGCCACAAGGTGGCGCTGATCGACCGCACCGGGCCCGGCATGGGAACGTCTTTCGGCAATGCCGGCGTCCTTGCAACTTACGGCAATGTGCCGATCAACAGCCCCACACTGCCGCGCCGCCTGCCCGGCCTCTTGTTTTCACGCGAAAGCCCGTTGCGCATCAACTGGGCCCATGTTCCGCGTATGATGCCTTGGCTCGTCCAGTTCCTGCGCAACTGCGCACCGGCCCGCGTCGAGGCCATCTCGGCGGCGTTGGCGTCGCTGATGGAACATGCCGAAGACGGCGCCTTTCCCCTGTTCAGGGCAAGCGGTGCAGACAAGTTGATCCACTCACGCGGCTGTCTCTATCTCTATGAATCGGAGGCGAGTTTCGCCAAGGCGCAGGACGAGATGGCCCTGCGCCGCAAGCACGGCGTCAACGTGGACATTCTGGAACCGGAAGAGATCGGTCAGCTCGAGCCCAATCTCGCCAAAGTCTACGCCAAGGGGGCGTTTTACCCGGACGGCCATCAGTATGTCAGCCCGTCGGGCGCCGTGGAAACAATCGCCGGCCATTTCGCATCGAACGGCGGTACGGTCATTGAAGCCGAAGTGGCCGCCATCACCAAGCTGCCGGACGGTACACTGGAGCTGACGACGTCCGGCGCGCCGGTCCGCTGCAAGCAGTTGGTGCTCGCCGCCGGCGCGTTCTCGAAGCGGCTCTTCGGCACGCTTGTCGAGCCTCTGCCGCTCGAGACCGAGCGCGGCTTCCATGTCGTCTACCCGGGATTTGAGACCATGCTGAACCGCCCGGTCGGCTGGTCGCCGGGGGCGTTCTATCTCACTCCCATGAGCCATGGACTGCGGGCCGCCGGCACGGTGGAGCTCGGCGGTCTGTCCGACGCCAAACGCCAGGGCAATATCGACCACATCACCCGGCACGCCCGCAAGCTGCTGCCCGATCTCCCAGAAACGCCCGAGAGCACATGGGTCGGCCACCGCCCGACCATGCCGGATTCCCTGCCTGTCATCGGCCGCTCGTCCCGCACGCCTGAGATCATTCTGGCCTTTGGCCATCAGCATGTCGGCATGACGCTGGGCGGCATCACCGGCAGGCTGGTGGCACAGATCGCCGACGGGGAGCAGCCGCTGGTCGACCTGACGCCGTTTTCGCCAGACCGGTTCTGACCGTTACGCACGGCCGATGGATACCGTTCAAAATCTGCTGCCCTATCTCGTGGTCGCCGCGGTCGTCATCGCGATCGTGGTGTTTCGAACCTATGGCTGGTCAAAAGTGTCGCCGGTCACCCGCGGCCTGGTCTGCCCGCGGTGCGATCAGCTGGCGCTCGAGATCACGCATCAGATGAAGATCGACGATGACGCCTGGGACGAGGCGGCGCTTCAGGCGGCGCGGTGTACATCCTGCGGGTTCACGGCCGCCGCCACATATGAGGAATCCCGCCGCGGCCGTGCCAACAGCGAAGTTGTGCACCACACCGGTATCGCCATGGATGAAACCACATATGACGACCTCGCATCGGCGCTCGATGCGGAAAATGCGGAGAAAGGGCGCGAGCTGATCAAGACCGCACACGACGCCGGCACCCCGTTTCAGATTGAGTTCCGGGTCGACCGGCGCAAAACCGCGGGCACGTGAAATTTTCCATGGCCACACCGCCGCACTGGTGGAAGAATGCCAATCAGCAAGCGGGTGATCTTGAGGAGACAGCACAATGACCGAGCCGAGAACCATGAAGTTGGAGCCGATGGGACCGGAAGGCACCGGGCTCGAAACCTGGGAAGCGATCAGCCCGGACGACCTGATCGAGGGCACTCCGGTGCAGCGCGGCCACCTGTACTATGTGGACAAGGAGCGCGGACTCGAGGTGGGCGTGTGGGACTGCACGGCAATGACCACAAAGTTCGAACCCTACCCGGTCAACGAGTTCATGTATGTGCTCGAGGGCTCCGTCTCGATGGTTTACGAAGACGGTTCGGAAGATGTCATCACGGCCGGTGAAAGCTTCATCATCCCCAAGGGCACCCCGTGCTCATGGAAGCAGACCGGATACATCCGCAAGTTCTTCGTCATCTTCGACGACCCCTCCGGCGAAATGGCCGAGGACCCGCAGGCCCTGCGGGTGATCAAACCCGAGCCGGCCGGTCCGGCGGGCGGCATGGCGCCCTACGATGCCGGCGATCCTGCCGACTACATGACCGACATTCCGGCGATGACCGCGCACGCCTATTTCACCGACCCGACGGGGCAGATGGTGGCCGGTGTCTGGGAGGCGGAACCGTTCGAGCGTCACACCGCGCCGATCAACCGATGCGAGCTGATGTTCCTGGTTGAAGGCTCCATGACGCTGAAGGGCGACGCCGAAGCCTTCGAGTTCAAGACCGGCGATGCCGCCTTCGTTCCGATCGGCGCGCCTTACGGCTGGAAGAGCACTGAAAAGGTGCGCAAGATCTACTGCGCCTTTCTTCCAAGGGCCGCTGCGGCAGGTTCGGTCGAAGCCGCTGAGTAGCGGCAGCCGGGCGGGCGCCGCCGCCGCCACGACCCGGAATACGCCGCTTGCCGGCATCGCATTGATGACCGCGGCGATGGCCCTGTTCGTGGTCAAGGACACCTTCGCCAAGATCATCGTGCAGGATGTCTCGCCGGCCCAGATCATCTGGATGCAGCAGACCGCGGTGTTTGCGATCATGGCCGCAGCAACCATGGTGAAACACGGCTGGCTGGCCCTGCGGCCGACACCGATCGGGTGGCAGACGCTGCGCGGCATCACCTGCTTCGCAGGCATCGGCGGACTTTACTGGTCGCTCTACTTCATACCCCTGGCCGACGCCACCGCCGTTGCCTCGGTGGCGCCTGCCGTTGTGGCCCTGCTCTCGCCTTTCATGATCAAAGAACGCATCGGTCTGCGCCGTGTCATCGCGGTTCTGATTGGCTTTGCCGGGGTCCTGATCATTCTCAAACCCGGCTTCGGCGGCCGCTCGGAGGGCTATCTGATCGCGCTCGGCTCGGGCGTTCTGATGGCCCTGTTCTACATCGGCAACCGGCGTCTTGCCGGGCTCCATCCCCCGCTCGCCACCATCGCCCAGAACGCCCTTTTCGGGGTCGTCGTCCTGGCCCCGGTCATGCCGTTTGTCTGGGTTGACCCGCTGGCCGGCCACGCCGGCGACTTCGCGGCCTTTCTCGCCTTCTCGGTCACCGGTCAGAGCCTCATCGTCACGGCGTTTCTGTTCGCGCCGGCCTTCGTGATCGCACCCTATCAGTACACCCACATCGTCTTCGCCATTATCGTGGGCTACCTGGTGTTCGCCACCCTGCCCGAGGCCACCGTGTGGATCGGCATCGCCCTGATCACCGGGTCCGGCGTCTATATCGCCCTGCGCGAAGCGAAGGTAGCGGAAGCGCCACCTCCAAGCACTCCGCCAGTGTCGTGAACTTGAGCGTTAGAGCTTGTTGCGTTCAATCTGCACCAGCCCGCACCCCCTGCCCAACCACCCCTAGGGTACCGTTGTCGGGTGGTTGGGCAGGGGGTGCGGGCTGGTGCCGGATCACATAAAGCACAACACGCGTTACGCCAGCATGCCCTCGAGTCTCCGCCGCACGATCGCGTCGGCCTCGCCCATAATGCGGTCGATGAGTTCCTTGCAGGTCGGGATGTCGTCGATCAGGCCCGCCACCATGCCGCAGCTCCAGGCGCCCGCATCCATTTCGCCTTCAAGCATCACCTTGGGATAAACCCCGGCGACGAGATCCACGATGTCCTCGATCTGGATGTCCGCGCCCTTGGCCCGCTCAATGTCCCCAACCCGTTCGACCGCACTGTTGTTCAACACCCGTTCGGTGTTGCGCAACCCCCGCATGATGAGGCGGGTATCGAGTTCCGACGCCGCCACGATGGCGCGTTTCACGTTGTCGTGCACCGGGGCTTCCTTGGTGGCGATGAAGCGGGTGCCCATGTTCATGCCGTCCGCCCCCATGGCGAGCGAGGCCACGAGACTGCGCGCATCTGCCATACCGCCGGAGGCAACGAAAGGGATCTCGAGTTCGTCCGCCGCGCGCGGCAGCAGGATCATGTTCGGAATGTCGTCTTCGCCTGGATGCCCGCCGCATTCGAACCCGTCGACGCTCACCGCATCGCAGCCGATCGCCTGCGCTTTGAGCGAATGGCGCACCGAAGTGCATTTGTGAATGATCTTGACGCCCGCTTCCTTGAGCCGCGGCAGATGCTCCTGCGGGTTGCGGCCGGCCGTTTCCACCGCCTTGATGCCGCCGTCGATGATGGCATCGATATATTCAGGATAGGGCGGGGCGGCAAACGACGGCAGGAACGTGAGATTGACGCCAAACGGCTTGTCGGTCATCTCGCGGCACCGGGCGATCTCCTTGGCCAGGTTGTCCGGCGTCTGCTGGGTCAGCCCGGTGATGATGCCAAGCCCGCCCGCGTTGGACACCGCCGCGGCAAGTTCGGCAAAGCCGACAAAATGCATGCCGCCCTGAATGATCGGGTGCTCGATGCCGAACAGCTCCGTAATGCGTGTTTTCATAAACGCCTCTCTGAGTACCTCATGGCGACAATCTACAGAAACAGGGCAAGGACGCCAGTGTAGGCGTAGACGCGGTCATTGGAAATTTCACCATTGCCGAAGAATCCCGCCATGGGAACGTCGCCGAAGGCGTCTTCAATCGCTTTCATCTCGTGACCCGGCGTGGCGAACAGGTTGGGCCCGCGGGCGACGCACGAATAGTAGAGCCCGGCCTTTGGCGCTCCGGGGAGGCCTTCCTTGAGGGCATCGAGCATCCGGCGAAGATCCTTCTCGGCACTCTCCGCATCGCGCCGAACGAACAACATCCGGTCGCCATCGGCAACCTCGCCGGCGATCACCACGAAACTGTTGGAAGGTTCGATACCGACGAGATTGCGCACCAGATAATCGCTATCGTCGGATCCGGCGACCGGCAGCGCGACATGAATGTTGCCAAGCCAGGGGCTGGGATCGACACCGTCGGCGACGCCGAGGTCTTCGCACAGCACATCGAACGCCGGCCGGCCGTCGAGGGTCGCCACCACATGCCCTTCGCCGCGCGTTACCGTGTGTGTCGGCCCGATCGGCGAGCAGCCCTGGGTGAGGCCCATCGCCACCCGAAGCCTGCCTCCGAGCAGCACACCGGACACGCCGCCCTCCACAATGCCCCCGGCGGCCTGCGGAAACTCTGTCTGTGCCGCCGACAGGCCGCCGACGAGATAAGCGCCGCCACGGTGCGCAAGTTCAGCAACGATTTCCGGCGTGCGCGGGTTGCGCGGATCGCCATGGACCACACCGAAAGTGCCCGCGAAACCCTGCGTCAGTTCCGCTCCGGCGTCTTCGGGCGCGCTGAGCGACCCGACGACACGGTAGGCGTCCTCCTGAAAACGGCCGGTCAGTGCGGCGATGGCCGGCACGCCGAAATGCTCCGCGCCCGAGGCGCAGACACCGATCCCGACGGTGCCGAACCACATCCCGACACCGGTACGTTCTTTCAGAATTTCGACAATTTCGCCAAGCGCCCCGGCGAGCGGGTTGGTCACATAGACGAACCCGATGGTGTGCCCACGCGCATGGCTCAGCTGCACCGCGCAGTTCTCGGCGAGCGACCGCAGGTTGGCGTCACTGGCATGGGCGTAGGCAAAGTCAGTCATCTTGCTCGATTATCATGTTAACCGGCCCGGCGCCGCACCGCTTCCGAATTGCGGGACCGTCACCGGTCGGTGCGGATCAGTTCGACCCGGCGGTTGATGGCCCGGCCCTGAAGGGTGTCGTTGGTCGACTTGGGCGTCGACTCGCCACGCCCGAACGACTGCAGGCGCTGCGGATCAACTCCATGCCGTTCGACCAGGGCGGTGACAACCGCCGCGGCCCGCTTCTCCGACAGGGATTGGTTGTAACCGGCATCGCCGATCGAATCCGTGTGTCCCTCGATCGAGAGGGCCCAGGCCGGGTTGGCTTGCAGCATCTCGCCGATGTCGCGCACCAGTGCCGCGGTCTGGCGGTGCAGCGTCGCCTTGTCGAAGTCGAAATGGATGCCGTAGAGATCGAGACGCCTGAGGGTTCTCAGCGTCAGTTCCATGGCGGCACGCTGTGATGAGCCGGCGCTCACCCGGACCGTTCGCACCGTTCTGGGCTGGTCCTCGAAGTCGAATTTGATGTCATAGCTGATCAGGACCGGTTGGTGCTTGTTGTCCAGAAACGTGAAGTCGCCCGTGGCGCTGCGCTTGCCGCGCCTGAAGGCGCCGGCAACCCGCATCACCGGAATTTCGACCTGTTCTTGCTCGACCAGAACACTGGTGATCACATTGCGCTGCACCATGGTGAGGACACCGTTCATCGGTTTGAGCGAGGTGTCGTAGATCAGCGCGATGGCCGCTTCGCCATTGTCGCGGAGCGCCTCCAGCGTGCGCGTCGAAAGGCCGAGTGACGTGGTGCCCTGAAGCACCTGCGGCATCTCTTCTGCAAAGCCGATCACATAGATCTGCGCGCCCACGCGGTCGACGGCGCGCACGGTGCGCCGGGCGGCGATGCCGCGGGTGTCGGAATAGTCGATCTCGACCGCCTCTTCGGTGACGCCTGTGATCTTGTTGAACTCTTCCGCGTCCGGCCCGTAGACGCTGGTGTAGGCCCGGGTGATCTGCAGCCCGGGGTGAAACACGAACGGCCCGATCTCCTGCGCCGACACCGGCTTTGCGGCAAACAGGGACAGAGAGTGAATCAAGGCCGCCGCCAACACTATGTATATTCGCACCGTCCCCTCCCTTTGTTGCCGGTACTGTGCAATACAAGCGGCAACCGCGCAACACGGCGGTCGCCAGGCAACAACGGCGCCGCCGGCGCCGTCGGCGGCCATTCTTGACTTCTCATCGCTGCGGGCTGTTGTAAGCTGTCCCGCGATACAAGGTTGAGACAGGGTTGCCCGAAATGAGCGCATCGCAGACTTCATTCGCAGACGCGGCATCGATGGTCGATCTGGACCGCTATCCCATCGCCAATCTGGCAGCAGCGGACGGCGCCGCCTTCACGGAAAAACGCCATCGCGAGTATGTCGCAACAGGTCTGTGCATGCTGCACGGCTTCATTCGCCCCGACGCTCTTGCCGTGCTTGCCTCCGAGGCCGGCGGATTGCTCGACAAGGCCTACTTCTGCAGAAGCGCTCACAATGCCTATCTGGCCGAAGACGACGGCATCACCGACGATGACGACGTCAGCCACCGCCTCGAAGAAACCTATGTTGGGTCGGTTGCCTACGATCTCATCCACGAAGACGCGGCGCTGAAGCGCCTCTACAAATGGAACCCGCTCAAGGACTTTATCGCCGCAGTGCTCGGCAAGCCGGTCCTGCATCGCTTCGCCGACATGATGGGCGCCTGTTCGATCAATGTCTTCAGGGATGGCGGAGAGCATGGCTGGCACTTCGATGAGTCGGAATTCACCGTTACCTTGATGCTGCAGCCCCCCGAGGAAGGCGGCGCATTTGAGTTTGTCCCCAAGATCCGCGGCCTGCCGGACGAAAAGGCAATTGTGGCGAAGGTCCTCGACGGCGCCCGCGACGGCGTCGTCGAACTGCCGTTCACGGCGGGGACACTCCTGATCTTCGGCGGCAGGCAGACGATCCACCGGGTAACCAAGGTGCACGGCAAGCGCCCCAGGCTGGTTCCGGTTCTTTGTTATTCAGAGGAGCCCGGCTCCACCAACAGCCCGGAAGTCCGGAAGCTTTTCTGGGGCCGCACCGGCCTGGAGCCGCAACCGGTCCTGGAGGCCGGGCCATGAATGACCTCATCTCCGAAAGCACTGTCGCTGATTTTGAACGAGACGGCGCGGTCTGTTTGCGCGGCGTCTTCGACATATCGTGGCTGGACTCTCTTTCAGCCGGTCTTGAGAAAAACTTTGCCCATCCCGGCCCCGACAGCACCGTCTACACTCCGCAAGGCAAGCCCGGCGGCTTCTACGATGATTACTGCAATTGGCACCGCATCCCCGAGTACAAGGATTTCGTTCTGAATTCCCCCGCCGGCGAGATTGTCGGCCGCCTGATGCGGTCCTCCTCCGCGCGGATCTATCACGAGCATGTCCTCGTGAAGGAACCCGGCACGACCGAAGTCACGCCGTGGCATCACGATCTGCCGTATTACGGCGTCGACGGTGAACGGCTGTGTTCGATCTGGTTGCCGCTCGACCCGGTGCCGCGGAGCGCTTGCCCCGAGTTTGTTGCCGGATCGCACCGATCGGGAAAAATGTACTATCCGAGATTGTTCGTCAGTCATCAGAACTACGGCGAAGGTGTTGACGGGTTCGAGACCATTCCCGATATCGATGCCGAGCGGGACAGCCGCACCATCCTGTCGTGGGATCTGGAACCGGGCGATTGCATTGTATTTCACATGCGCACCCTGCACGGCGCCCCTGCGACGGCACATCTCAAGACCCGGCGGCGCGGCTTTTCGACCCGCTGGCTTGGCGATGATGCCTGTTTCACCACACGGCCCTGGAAAACCTCACCACCGTTCCCAGAGGTTGACCTGGACGAGGGCGCCCTCATGGACCACGCCGCATTCCCGGTCGTGTGGCACGCGTGATACGGACCTGTTCGCGCAAGCCGGTTCGCAGCCGGTAAATTGCACGCTGGCCAGATCCGACAACCTGCCGTCACCAAAGTTTCTCATACATCACACCCGGAACATCTCTCCATGACCGACACGATCCTTGTTTTCAACGCCGGTTCATCCAGCATCAAGTTTGCCCTTTTCCCGGCATCGGATCCCGGCGCCGGCGCTCTGCTCGGCGGCAAGATCAGCGGCATCGGCCGCGCCCCGGACTTCATCGTGCGTGACCCTACAGGGCGGGTTCTGGAAGAGGACGGACTGGAGGCGATCGACCCCGGTGCCGGACATGGCGAGCTGACGATCCGGCTGCTCGAGTGGCTTCGCGACAACGACGGTGGAACCACCCTGGTTGCCGCCGGTCACAGGGTGGTCCATGGCGGCCGCCGCTTTTCCGGCCCGGTCGTGATCGATCCGGACGTCATGGATCAACTCGAGGAGTTGACGTCTCTCGCGCCCCTGCACCAGCCACACAACCTGGCCGCGGTAAAGGCCGTCTCCCAATGGGCCCCGGGCCTGCATCAGGTTGCCTGTTTCGACACCGGCTTTCACCGCACCCAGCCGCGCCTGGCCCAGCTCTTCGCCCTGCCGCGCAAGCTCAGCGATGAGGGCATATTGCGTTACGGGTTCCATGGCCTTTCCTATGAATACATAGCCGGCCAGCTGCCTGATCATCTGGGCCCGCGCGCCGACGGCCGCGTTGTCATTGCCCATCTCGGCAACGGCGCCAGTATGTGCGCCATGAAAGAGCGGCACAGCGTTGCCACCACAATGGGTTTCACCGCCCTCGACGGCCTGGTCATGGGACGGCGCTGCGGCGCGCTCGATCCCGGCGTCGTGCTCCACCTGCAGCAAAGTCTCGACATGAGCCACGATGAGATCCAGCAGTTGCTCTATCGCGAGTCCGGATTGCTCGGCGTGTCGGGCATCAGCAACAACATGCAGGTGCTGCAGGAGAGTTCCGAGCCGCATGCGGGCGAGGCGATCGATCTGTTCTGCTACCGCGCCGCCTGTGAGCTCGGCGCCCTCGTTGCCGCCCTCGAAGGCCTTGACGCCCTGGTGTTCACGGCGGGGATCGGAGAGAACTCGGCAAAGGTGCGCCGCCAGATCTGCAAACGCCTGGGCTGGCTCGGGGTCGTCCTCGACGATACGGCGAACAACGAAAACCGCACGACCATCAGCGGGCCTCACTCAAAAGTGCAGGTGCTCGTCATCCCGACAAACGAAGAGCTGGTCATCGGCCAGTCCACACGCGCCCTCATGCCCGGCCAGCCCGGCTAGAGTGGTTCAGGAACTCCCGCCAGCGCCGGTTCGCTGCGTGGCGTTACCTGCAGCCGGTCGGCGAACCGGGCGCCCTGCTCGATCAGCCAGTCCCACATGGTTTGGACCGCCGGCCGGCGCAGGTGCATTTCAATGCAGACGGCATAATAGGAGTCTTCCGCCTGCATCGCGGTGTCGAACGGCCGAACGAGAGCGCCGTCCTCCACAAGGCGATCCGCCAGCACCATGCTTCCCAGCGCCATGCCGTGACCGGCGGCGGCACTGTCCAGCAGCAGGCCGGAATCGCTGAAGTTGAGGCCCTGGCTGACATCGGATCTCTCGGCCTGCGCATGGATGAACCACTCATGCCAGTCCGGCCGGCGCTCGTCGTGCAACAGATCGAACCCGGAGAGATCCGCCGCCGCCGACCCGTCAGGCAACAGTCCCGGCGCGCACATGGGCGTGATCCAGTCGTCGAACAGCTTTTCGACCTTGAGGCCCGGCCAGGCCCCATCGCCGCGCCAGATCGCAATGTCCAACTCTGCATTGTCGAGGCTTGCGTGCTCGTCGGTCGTGTAGAGCCATGGCTGCAATTCGGGATGAAGGCTCGCCAGTTGCGCAAATCTCGGGATCAGCCATTTGCCGGCGAAGGCAGGCGATGTGGTGACGATGACCGATCCGGGTTTGAGATAGGAATCGAGCCGCCGCGTGCCACGCGCCAGCATCTGCAGGGACCGGCCGGCGGTCCCGAGAAAGTCCCTGCCCGCATCGGTCAACTCGACGGTCCTGCCGATCCGCTTGAACAGTGGCTGGCGGAAGAACTCTTCAAGCGCCTTGACCTGATGACTGATGGCGGATTGCGTCATGTTCTGCTCTTCCGCAGCCCGCGAAAAGCTGCCCAGACGTGCTGCGGCCTCAAAGCCGCGCAGAGCGCTCAGCGGAGGGATACGTCCGAAATGTCTATCCATGAGCAAATTTGATCGAAAAGCTGAAAACTTCGCGTTTCTCAGAGCAGTGGCATACAGAATATAGTCAGATGCTGGGTTTGTCGACCTGCAGAAGGCCAATCGATGAACACCGCTGATGGAATTTTACGGCTTTGAGAGGCACGACCGATGGATGGTACAAGCACTTCATTCCGGCAGCCAAACGCCAGCCCGGCGGACCTGGGGTTCCACATGCCCGCCGAATGGCAGCGCCATGAACGGTGCTGGATGGCCTGGCCATGCCGCGCCGAGGTCTGGGGCGACCGGCTGGAGAAGACCAGGCGCGGCTACGCGGCGGTCGCCGCCGCCATCGCTTTGTTCGAACCTGTGACCATGCTTGCACGGCCACAGGACGCCGCCGAAGCTTCCGCCCTGCTGGGACCCGGCATCGACGTCGTCGAAATGCCGCTGGATGATTCCTGGACGCGGGACACAGGCCCCTGTTTCGTGATCGACGCAGACGGCAACCTGGCGGCGGTCGGCCTGACGTTCAACGCCTGGGGCGGCAAGTACCACCCCTACGACAAGGACGCCCTGATGGCGCGCCGCATTGCCGAACACATCGGTGTGCCGCGGTTTGCATCGCAGCTCACCGCCGAGGGCGGTGGCCTCAGCGTCGACGGCGAAGGTACGTTGATCACGACCGAATCCTGCTTCCTCAACGAAAACCGAAATCCGGGCTGGAGCAAGACCGATGTCGAGGCCGAACTCATGCAGATGCTGGGCGTGAAGAAGGTGATCTGGCTGCCCGGTAATGTGGAGGAAACCGAAACCGACGGTCATGTCGATGGGATCGCAGTCTTCGTTCGCCCAGGCGTCGTGCTGATCGAACGCTCGCCCGATCCGGCCGCGCCAGGCGCCGACATCATGGAGGAGAACGCCAGGGCGCTGGACGGCGTGACCGACGCCAGGGGCCGGCCCATCGAACTGGCCTTCATCGAGGAAGCCCACAGCGCCGAGCCCGACGGCAGCCGTTTCTGCCGCTCTTATGTCAACAGCTATATCGCGAATGGCGGCGTGGTCATTCCGTCCTACGGCATTCCCGAAGACGAGCGTGCGCGCGGCGTTTACGAGGCCCTGTTTCCCGACCGCAAGGTGGTGTCGGTGCCGGTCGGCGACATCGCCATTGGCGGCGGCGGCATTCACTGCATCACGCAGCAGCAGCCCGCCGCCTGAAGTCCCGCCATTCGCGGGCAGGTCACGGGGCCGCGCGATCGTCCATCAGTTCAGGTGGTGCGGTCTCGGTGAGGGCGCCATAGATGTCGGTCCGGCGCGTGCGGAACATCCCCCAGCGCCGGCGCATCTCGGCAACCGCATCGAGGTCGAATGTCGCCGTCGCGATCTCGGTGTCGTCTTCGCCGGCTTCAGCCACCTTGTCGCCGAACTGGTTGGCGATGAACGAGCCGCCGTAGAAAGCTATGGAGCCTCCCTCGCCCTGCTCGACGCCGACACGGTTGCTTGCCGCGACAATCACCATGTTCGACGCCGCATGCCCCTGCATGGCCTGTTGCCAGTGCTGCTTTGAATCATAGCCCGGCATGTTGGAGTCACGGCCGATGGCGGTCGGATAGATGAGCACCTCCGCGCCCCTGAGGGTCATGATGCGGGCCGCCTCCGGGAACCACTGATCCCAGCACACCGCCCCGCCGATCCGGCAGAACTTCGTGTCGAACACCGTGAACCCGGTATCGCCCTGATCGAAGTAAAACGCCTCCTCGTAATTCGGAAAATCGGGAATATGGCTCTTCCTGTAGAACCCGAGCAGCTCCCCACCCGCGTCGATCATCGCCAGTGTGTTGAAGAACCGGTCCCCCGCCTTTTCGAAAAATGACACGGCGATGACCACATCCAGCTTTTCTGCAAGCGGTTTGAGCGCTTCAAGCGCCGGATTTGCATCCGCCGGTGTGGCGTGAGCGAAATGCGCCTTGTCCGTGTCGATGCAGAAATAGGGCGTCTCGAACAGTTCCTGCAGAACCACCACATTGGCGCCCTTGGCCGCCGCCTTTTCCACGAGGTCGGCCGCGTTGGCGATGTTGGCGGCACGGTCCCACGTGCACGCCATTTGTGTGACTGCGAATGTGACCTCTCTCATTTCAACCTGCCTCCATGGGGTCTGCCATCGAACTCATATTCATGAGTGATTTTAATGAAACTGATGATGAATTCGCGTTTTGATGCGCGCGTCTGCATGATTATCATAGATGGCAGAAGCCGTAAATCGGGATTCATCGCGAATTCCATGGCTGAATATGAAAATTACTAATTCAATTATATCGAAACAGTAATCGGTGTGTGTCGACCAAACCGATTGCCCGGCCGTCCACCTGCAGACCAAGAGGTACGGAGACGATCATGAACCGCAGAAACTTCACTGCCCTGGGAGCCGCCACAATGGGAGCCGCCGCAATGGGATTTGCCGCATCCGGCCTGCCGGCGCGCGGCCTCGCCGCCACCGCCGACTACACCTCGACCGGGGTCGAACTGGTACGTTCGGCGCCGGCCGATGACGGGTTTTCCTTCCCCGCCGAATGGACGCGCCATGAACGCACGCTCATGCAGTTCCTGCCGCCGCAGAACTGGAACGACAATCAGCTCCGCGGCGCGCGCACGGAGTGGGCCGCGGTCGCCAATGCGGTGGCCGAATTCGAGCCGGTCCTGATGGCGGTCCAGCCGGGCGACAGGGCCGAAGCGGAAAAGCTTCTGTCTTCGGACATCGCGTTTGTCGAGTTCGCCATGAACGATGGCTGGAGCCGCGACAGCGGTCCGATGATCCTCACCAACGCGTCCGGCGAACGCGCCGTCGCCGGGTTCGAGTTCAACGGATGGGGCGCCAAGTTCCCCCCCTATGACGACGACCTGCTCGCCAAGGCGCGGTTTGCGAAACATCTCGGCATGGCCCTGCATCCCGTGGACATGGTGCTCGAAGGCGGCGCGGTGGCGCTCGATGGCGAGGGCACCTTGATCACCACCGAAGAGTGCCTGTTGAACAAGAACCGAAATCCCGGCAAGTCAAAGGCCGAGATCGAGACGATGCTGAAGGACTGGCTCGGCGTCGAGAAAATCATCTGGATCCCGCGGGGACTGACCCCCGATCCGATCACCGATGGCCATATCGACGGCATGGCGGCCTTTGCCGCACCGGGCGTCGTGCTGCTGCACACGACGGATGACCGAAGCGACCCCAACCATGCGATCACGAAAGAAGCGCGCGAAATCCTGCGCCGGACACGCGACGCGAAAGGCCGCAAGCTGGAGATCATCGAGATCCCGCTGACCAGCTGGAATGTCGTCCACATGAACTTCTATATCTGCAACGGTGCCGTGATCGTGCCGGTTGCCGGCAAGGCAGGCGAAGACGACGTGCCGCTCGGCATCCTCCGCGAAGCCTTCCCGGATCGTCGGGTTGTCCCGATCACCGGTCGCTACATCGCCGAAGGCGGCGGCGGCGTCCACTGCATCACGCAACAGGTTCCGGCGGTCTAAAAGGGCGCCTCACTCACCAGGCCTTGACCGCCAGCACATCGCAGGGCGGCTCTCTGAGCAGATCCTCCGCGACGCTGCCGAGAAAGGCATGGGCAACGCCCGTCCGCCCATGCGTGCCGATGACGAGCAGATCCGGCTTCAACCGGCCTATCTGCCGGTCAACGACTTCCTGCACCGCACCCATCTGCATGACACGTTCAAGCTTGGGCGCCTTCGTCTCAAGGCCGGCAAGGAAGGTTGCCATCTCCTCCTCGATCATCTGCTCGAACTCCGCCTCGTGCTGCTTGCTGACCTGCCGCCGTGTGTCATGACCATAGAGGAACCCCTTGAAGGGCACGTCATAGGCATGGACGAGATGAAATTCGGCGCCGGGCGCGAATGTGACCGCAAACTCCACGGCGCGTCTTGAGTAGACCGAAAAATCTACCCCCACGACGATCCTCCGATATGGACTGCCGACGCGGTCCTTGACCAAAAGGACAGGTACTCCGCTGGCCCGAATGATGCGCTCGACCGTGGTGCCGCGAAACATATCCTTGAAAGCATCTTCGCGGTGCACGCCAACGACGATCATTTCGGCGTCGATTTTCTCCGAGATGGCGAGAATGTCGACATAGGCCCTGCCGAAGGAGACATCGACCGAAACAGACGGCCCCTTCCCCGCGGTCAGGGAGTTTAGATGCTGCTGAATCGCCAACTCCGCCGCCGTCTGATGATTGTGCGCAAGCGCTTCCGGCAGATCCTCATCGACCACATGGGCGATCGTCAGTTTGGCGTCATGCTCCTCGGCCAGGGCCACGGCGCGCTCCACCGCCCGGTCGGACCGGGCCGACAGATCGGTTGCCACCAACAGTCTTTTCATGGTTCCAGGTCCTTTCGTTCTGATTACAACGCGCTGCATCCTCGTTTCATGCGGCGCTTTCAGCGTGCTCAATTGCACTCACCCGCTCTCAACATCGTTGATTTGGATCAATGCCGGTTCATCCACGCTGATCCATGCTCGAAACCATCAGATTTCATGACGAGGCCGCTTGGCGATGCTAAGCAAACCATTCCTCACGACGCACGAGATTGCAGAGCTCCTGAAGGTCAGTGATGCCACCGTCCGCAGCTGGATCCATGAGGGTGGACTGCGCGCCGTCAAGTTGGGCCGCGAGTTCCGGGTGGCGGCCAGGGACCTGGAAGCGTTCGTGAATGCGCATGTGACGAGCCCGACACCGAAGCCTGATAACGAAACCTGACAGCGAGACGTTGTGACGGTCTCCTCATTTGGATGAGCGCGCGCAATACACAGGTGCGAAAAGAGTTGGGAAGTATGACGGTTCTTCAGCGAAGCGGCGGAACGGGACAGGGCACATCGACCGAACCGGCCGGTGGGCAGGCTTGGCATGCGGTTTCGGCCAATGACGCCATGGCGGTTCAAGGCAGCGATCCCGGTGGCCTGAGCGAAGCGGATGCGCACGAGCGTCTGGAGCGGTTTGGGCCAAATCGCCTGACGCCGCCGAAACGGCGAGGACCGCTTCTGCGGTTCTTCTCCCAGTTCCACGATTTTCTGATCTACGTGCTGCTCGGCGCTACGGTCGTCACCGCACTGGTTGGCCACTGGATCGACGCACAGGTCATATTCGCCGTCGTTCTGGTGAACGCAGTCATCGGTTTCCTCCAGGAAGGCAAGGCCGAAAACGCACTGGAAGCGCTCCGCGACATGCTTGCCCCAACGGCCAGCATCATGCGGGGAGGCAGGCGCAGGACCGTCCCTGGCGGGGAGATCGTTCCCGGCGACATTGTCCTGCTTGAGGCAGGCGAGCGGGTGCCCGCCGACATCAGGCTCATCCAGGCCCGAAGCATGAAAATCGACGAGGCCGTCCTGACCGGCGAGTCGGTCGCCGTCGAAAAGACCCCGCTGCCGGTTGACGCGGCAATGGCGCTTGGCGACCGTTCCTCAATGGCGTTCAGCGGGACGCTTGTGACCTACGGCCAGGGCAAGGGTGTCGTCGTCGCCACCGGCGCTGAGACCGCAATCGGGCAAATCAGCGGCATGCTGTCCGAAGTGACAACGCTGCAGACCCCGCTGACGCGGCAGATGAACGGGTTCGCAAAATGGCTGTCAGCGGCGATCCTCGGTCTTGCCGCCGCTGTCCTCGCCTTCGGCCTCCTGGTTCGCGACTACGGCTTTAGCGAGATTTTCATGGCGGTGGTCGGCCTGACGGTCGCCGCCGTCCCCGAGGGGTTGCCCGCCATTTTGACCATAACCCTCGCGATCGGTGTGCAGGACATGGCGCGGCGAAACGCGATCGTACGCCGCCTTCCGGCGATCGAGACTCTTGGGTCTGTCTCCGTTATCTGCTCCGACAAGACCGGGACGCTGACGCGCAACGAAATGGCCGTTGTCACGGTCGCCACCTCCAAACGCCTGTTTACCGTGAGCGGCGTTGGCTACGCGCCCCGTGGCGGATTCTCACAGGCCGGCCGCGAAATCGACGTCTCGGACTATCCGCTTCTGCAGGAAATGACGAGGGCGGCGCTACTCTGCAATGAGGCCAGCTTGCAGGAGGCGGACGGTCACTGGAGCGTCGAAGGCGATCCCATGGAAGGCGCCCTGGTCGCGGTCGCCTGCAAGGCCGGTCTCGATCATGGCGTGGAAACCGCGAACGCTCCCCGCAGCGACGTTATTCCATTCGACGCCGAACACCGCTTCATGGCGGTTCTCCACCACAACCACTCCGGTGAAGGCTTCATTTACGTCAAGGGTGCTCCCGAACGCATCCTTGAGATGTGCGCGCGGCAGCGCGGGTTCGAAGGCGACAGTGCGATTGACCCGGAGTATTGGAACGCGAAAGTCGAAGAGATCGCGTCCGGCGGTCAGCGGGTTCTCGCTGTCGCGATGAAGACGACGGACGTCTCTCACACCGACCTTGAGTTCGATGATGTCGAAAACGGGCTAACGTTTCTTGGCCTGTTCGGCTTGATCGACCCGCCGCGTGAAGAGGCGGTTGCCGCCGTGGCCGAGTGCCAGGCCGCCGGCGTTGGCGTGAAAATGATCACAGGAGATCACGCCGGCACAGCGGCGGCCATCGCCGGGCAACTCGGCCTGGAGCATCCCGGCGCAATCCTGACCGGCCGCGATATCGACACCCTGGACGACGATGCACTCCGGCTTCGGGTTCGCGATACGTCCGTTTTTGCGCGCACCAGCCCTGAGCACAAACTGCGGCTGGTCATGGCCCTGCAGGCGGAAGGCGCCATTGTCGCAATGACCGGAGACGGCGTTAACGACGCGCCGGCCCTGAAGCGCGCCGACGTCGGCATCGCCATGGGACGGAACGGAAGCGAGGCGGCGAAGGAGGCTTCGGAAATGGTCCTCGCCGACGACAATTTCGCGACCCTCGCCGAAGCCGTCCGGGCAGGGCGAACCGTCTACGACAACCTGAAGAAGGCTATTCTCTTTATCCTTCCGACAAGCGGCGGCGAAGCTCTGGTGCTGATTGCCGCGATCCTGCTCGGCTCCACCCTGCCGATCACCCCCATTCAGATCCTGTGGGTCAAGATGGTTACGGCTGTGACCCTTGGTCTGGCGCTTGCCTTCGAGCCGGCTGAACCCGACGTCATGCGCCGGCCGCCGCGCGCCGCCGGGGAGGCAATCCTCTCGGGCTTTCTGATATGGCGTGTGGTTTTCGTGTCGGTCCTTTTCCTCGGCGCCCTGTTCGGAGTTTTCGCACTGACGCAGACGCAAGGCGTGGGCATCGAAGAGGCCCGCACCGTCGTGGTCAACACGCTTGTGGTGCTCGAGATATTCTATCTCTTCAGCGTCCGCTACCTGAAGGCCTCGTCGATCACATGGCGCGGTGCGCGCGGCACGCCGGCGGTGCTGATGGCTGTCGCCGCGGCGGTGGTCTTCCAGCTCCTGTTCACATACGCGCCCTTCATGAAGGCGTTCTTCGACACCCGGCCGCTGAACCTGGTGCAGAGCCTCCAGGTGCTCGGTGTCGGCGTCGCGGCCTTCCTGGTTCTCGAGGCCGAGAAATGGCTCCAGCGCCTGATCGCCCGCCGCGCGCGCAGCCGGACACGAGACGGCCGGCCGGCAACGCAAGACGGGTACGTGCAATGATGGCGGTCACGCCGCATCGGACAGCCCGTTTTCTTCAGATGAAGTCTTGACCGATGGACTTCGAATGGGCCGCTGTCGCGCTTGGGGATGTCGTCTGGATCTCGCTCGCTTTCGCACTTGGCCTCTTGTCCAGATCCGTCGGACTGCCGCCGCTGGTGGGGTTTCTCGCAGCCGGATTTGCGCTCAATGCTCTGGGCGTCTCCGGCGGGGAGATGCTCGAGAAGCTCTCCGATCTCGGCATCACCTTGCTGTTGTTCGTCGTCGGCCTGAAGCTCAATCTTCGCACCCTCGCACGGCCGCAGGTGTGGGCCGTGACCGGCCTGCACACCTCCATCGTTGTCGTGGTGTTCGGCGCCGCGATTTACGCCCTCGCGCTGGCGGGCACGCCCTTCGTATCCGGCCTGGACCTTCAACGCAGCGTGCTGATCGCATTTGCCTTGAGCTTTTCCAGCACCGTCTTCGTGGTCAAGGCGCTCGAGGAAAAGGGCGAAATGGCCTCGCTGCACGGCCGGATCGCTATCGGCATCCTGATCATGCAGGATCTTGCCGCTGTTGCATTTCTCGCCATTTCAACCGGCATCTGGCCGTCGGTATGGGCACTGTCGATCATCCTGCTCATACCGCTTCGGCCGCTTCTGCATAAGCTGCTGCAGCGCGTCGGTCACGGCGAACTGCTGGTGCTTTATGGTTTCCTGCTCGCCCTGGGCGGCGCCGAGGTCTTCCAACTGGTCGGGTTGAAGGGCGACCTTGGGGCGCTCGTCCTTGGCGTGCTGATCGCCAGCCACCACAAGTCCGAGGAAATGGCCAAGACCATGCTGGGCTTCAAGGATCTGTTTCTGCTCGGGTTTTTCCTGTCCATCGGCCTGTCCGGCCAACTGACCCTCGAGACGGTCGTCGTCGGCGCTTTGATCACGCCGTTTGTGTTCCTCAAATCCGCGCTCTTTTTCGGCCTGCTTGTGGGGTTCAATCTGCGCGCCCGCACCTCGCTGCACGCATCCTTGAACCTGACCAATTACAGCGAGTTCGGCCTCATCGTCGCGGCCATCGGCGTCGCCAACGGCTGGATCGAAAACGAGTGGCTGATCGTCATCGCGATCGCACTGTCCCTGTCCTTCGCCATCGCCGCCGGGCTCAACACGGTCGTCCACCGGCTGCACACCCGCTACCGCAGGATCTGGAGGCGTCTGCAAAGATCGAAACGTCTCGCCGACGACCGGCAATTCGACATCGAGGGCATGACGATCGCGATCATCGGCATGGGCGGCATCGGCACCGGGACCTACGACAAGATGCACGAGCTCTATGGCGGGACCGTTGTCGGAGTGGACGTCGATCCGGTAACGGTGAGGAACCAACGCGCGGCCGGCCGTAACGTGCTGCTCGGCGACCCGGGCGACGCCGACTTCTGGGATCGCGTCCACGCAACCGACACGCTCGAACTGGTCATGCTTGCACTGCCGAAGCTCAACACCAACCTCGCGGTTCTGGATCAGCTCCAGGGCACCTCGTTCTCTGGAAAAGTCGTGGCGACGGCGAAGTTTCAGGACGAAGTCGAGGAGTTGAAACAGGCCGGCGCCGCCACGGTGTTCAACATCTACACCGAGGCCGGCGCGGGTTTCGCCTCGCATGTGGTATCGCAGACACCGCGATGATCGCGGCAATCAGACAAGGGCCGCACTGCTGATATCGGACCTGCCGGCCTCGCGCGCCAAGGCCCGGACACTCATTCTCGCCGGCTCCGCCCTGCTGCGATTTCCAAGAAACTTTTGAACCACTTTCCGTTGGCCCGCGTCAAAGGGGGCGACAACTGCAACACGCCGTCGCTTCAAGGCGCCCGCAACGCGTCTTGAAACGCGGCCAACAGAAGGATTTGAGTAAATGAAAGCGATCTCTTCACTCGCCATCGCGGCGGCAACCGGCTTCATGTTTATGGCCGGAGCCGTGTCGCCGGCCTCGGCCGCGTCCTGCGCCTACACGGCCGTGGACACCTCCAACCACATAATCGTGGGCTACGCAAAGGCCAGGAAGGGCAGCACCGCCTGCACCCGCGCCCGCCGCGAATGCAACCGCAAGGTCGACCGTGCCCGCAGGAAGGGCAAGTTCGGCCGCAGCCACGGATGCCAGAAGGCCCGTGTGGGCTAAAGCTGGATCAGCAACGGCGGACACCGATTTTCCGTCTGTTCCTGCTCTAAAATACAGAGTCGATCACCTCGAAGGCCGCTCTTCCGGCCTTCGGGAGTGACCGGCGCAATCCACTTGCGCAGGACGATCGCGGCCAACGCGATCATCGCTGCCGCGCAGTAGGCGTTTGAGACAGCCGGCGGACCGGGATTCTATTGCGCGCTCGGGCTCGAACGCCTGGTCCGTGATGTGCACGGCATTCGGTTTCACCCTCTGTCGGAAAAAAACAGCATCTGCTCACCGGCCGCGTCGGGTCGGGGTGCAGCCCCGTTGAGACCGGCCTGCCTGTGAAGCTCGGCGCAGTGGCATGACCGAAGCGGCGATCCCGCTCCTGCCCGCGGATCGCGTTACTCAGGTACTGCGTTCCGCAAGCGCCTGTAGGCATCCAGTCTTGCCTTCAACTCCGAGACATGGAGCAGCGCCTCCACATACTCCGTTACGTCGTTCAGAGGATGCAGGCGCTTGAGCCGCCGCTCGGCAAATTCGAGTGTTTCGGTGGTTTGGTTGAACTTGCGGCGGGCGTAATTCCGGACGTGATCGAAGTCCTTGGACATGAACGCCTTGACAACGAAATAGATCTCCGAATGCCGCGCGCCGCTGCCGGTGCGGAACAGATAGACCAGCGGCGCGCTGGCGGCCCGTGGCGCATTGGGCACGCGCAATTTGAACTCCACATTCGGATTGTCTCTGATCTTGAGCAACTGCAGCGCCACTTCGTTGTTGGAAGACCCAGGAAATATCACAATCGTCTGGCGCTGCGGTCCAGCTCCGCCTCCGCCGGGTCCGGGGCCGCCGCCGTCGCGTGCGCCGGCCTGTTGCACCGCGGGCACAAGCATAACCACCGCTGCAAGCATGAGTGTTCCGATTGCCCCCCAAATCAAGCGCATCGCCATCACACAACCCCCGTTGCCGTTATGCGCCGCACCTCGGTGAGAGTCGATCCATGAACGCGAGCCCACGTCATTCATATGGATTCATACGAATGGCGACAGCGCGATCGGCGCGCGCCGACATGTGCGGATCAGATTGGCCGAGCCTACGCCTTGATTCGCCCCGGAGCAATGCCGAAGGATTGCACCGCGCTCATCATGCACAACCATGACGGCATAACGCGCACCAGAATGGCCGTGGGCGGCGCAGTCACAAGATCATGCCGGCAGTTTCTCCATCGTCCAAAGCGCGCCGATAGACCAGTTCGGCGGCGACAAGGTCCTCCATGGCGATGCCCATGGCCTTGTAGACCGTGATCTCCTCATCATTGGTGCGAAGCGGCGCTTTCCCGGTCAGCGCATCGCCGAACCTGATCGCCGACATCGGATCCATTCCCTGCAGCTCGCCGCACCCGACCGGTGGGGCCTCGAAAGACGCATCGTCCTCGACATAGAGCTTGTTGTCGCGGGCAAGCGTCACCGGCAGTTCGCCGAGCGGCGGCGCGTAGCCAACGGAGGTGACGTGCGTGCCCGGCCGCACCCAGTCAGCCTCGATGACGGGCTGGTAGGCGTGAGTCGCGAGACACACGACATCCGACATGCGGACGGCCGCCTCCACGTCCTCAACCGCTCTTGCCCGGGGATCCCGCTCCGCCAATTGCCGCGCATCGCTGAAATGCAGGGAGCCGACAAGGATCTCTTCGAAGTCACGCACCAGCGGCAGGAGGCGAAGGTGCTCGCGGGCCTGAACGCCCGCCCCGATGATCGTTGCCACTTTCGCATCCGGCCGTGCGATTTCGCGGACCGTCAAGGCGGCGGCTGCTGCCGTCCGGATACCGGTGATGTATGTGCCGTCCATCACGCAGAGCGGCACGCCGGTGTCCGGATCGAACAGGCTGATCGTCGCAAGATGGTTTGGAAGGTTCTGTTCGAGATTACCTTCGAAGACGGCGACCATTTTGACCATCATCGGCGAGCCTTCACGCCAGGACGGCATCGCCAGAAGAAAGCCTTTGGCCGGCACCGTGATCTCCGGACGGTCCGGGGTCTGGACTTCGCCGCGCGCCATGGCTTGAAACCCGCCGGCGAGCCCGTCCAGCAGCGCGCCGGAGTCCAGCCTTTCCGTGACTTCGGCTTCGCTGAGGGTCATAACCTTGATGTCGCCCTTTGCGATCTCAGCGGCGCCCGTCGGCAAAGGCTCCAGCTTCTCCATAGCAGCGGCTCCCCTCTTTTCATGTTGGTTTGCTTGAAATATGCGACCTGCCTGGTCATTAATGATGCCGGCTCGGGCTGTGTGCAAACAACTTCGCATCGCGATGACATAATCACAGGTAATGACATGACGCCTCGACACTTGCCGCCCTTTGCCGCTCTGCGGGCGTTTGAGGCCGTGGCGCGGACCTTGAGCTTTACCCGTGCGGCGGAAGAGCTCGGCGTGACGCAGGCCGCTGTCAGCCGCCAGGTCCGCGCCCTGGAGCAGGCCCTGGGGGTGCGCCTCGTCGACCGCCTCACCGCCCGCAATGCCCTGTCGGCGCCGGGAAAGACCCTCTTCGCCGCGCTTCGCGACGGCATGGATTGCATGGAGGCGGGGGTTCAGGCCGTTTCGTCGCGGGCGGGTCAAAGGACCCTGACAGTCAGTGTTGCCCCGTTCTTTTCCGCCTGCTGGCTGACCCAGCGCATCATGGGTTTCATCGAGGCCAATCCGGCGCTCGATCTGAGATTGCAGCACTCATACGAGCCGCCCGACTACCGGCGCGATCACATTGATCTCGGTATCAATTGGGGAGACGGCAGATGGTCCGGGGTGACGGCGGAGAAAGTATTCGATGGATCGCTCACCCCGGTTTGCTCCCCGGAGTTTCTCAATCGCTGCGGGAAGGACTTCGAACCTGCCGACCTCGCGCGTCAGCCTCTGTTTTGTGAGTTCCACCAGGACGACTGGGTAAACTGGTTCCAGGCAGCGGGAGTGGTGTTGCCCGATCCTCCGCCAGCCACGCGGATCGACGACTCCCATGCCCTTCGAAAGGTAGCGCTTGAAGGACATGGCGTTGCGCTCTTCTTTCGGTCCCTGGCCGAGGACGACCTGGCCATCGGGCGGCTTGTCCAGCCTTTCGACCTGGCCGTCGACACGGGATGTCACTACTTTCTGAACTATCCTTCGGACCGCGACCTTTCCGCCGGCGGCAAGCGCTTTCAACGATGGCTGCGCTCGGAACTGTAGCAAGCCGCAGCCTCGCGGACATGGACAGTGGATGCACGGGAATTCTCTTTCTGATCGCCATCCAACGGCACTACGAGCAGAATGCCGCCATGGCTCTCATCGTCGGTACCAACAAAGATCTCCCGGTTTCCCTGACGTTCGCGAACACCTTCAGGCCATCCAGCCTTCCCACAACGTCGGGCTCGTCATCAAGCATCGCAAAACAGATAAACACCTGCGAGCATTGCTCCCGTCCGTAATGTAACGCACCACAAGTGGCCTGAGCTTTGACACCGGTCGCAACCACGCCGTTGCCGGTTTGGCAGGAATGCACTTGCTGAAGGCGCGGCTATTTGCTCGTTGCGGTGAAGACACCATCCCAGTCCTTGGGAGGTGGAGACTTCTGGTACGCCGTGATACGTTCGGCATATACGTCGCAGATTCCGCGCAGCCCGAATGCGCCGGCGCTCTCG